>JBCNVI010000002.1:149418-149805 GCA_039630235.1 Candidatus Hydrothermales bacterium
ATTGTACTGACTCAGTAATTATTGGAATTAAAAAAACGAGTGCTCTGTCACTCTTATTATCACAAAAAATAGAAAAGATGAAGTAGAAAAGAAAGTGAAATAAAAGATCACTATTTTTTGGAACGTTGGATAAATTAACGGGGAATATACTTATTATAATTGTAAAAGTTGAAAGGATGAGAAAATTTTTACTTAAAGCTCTATAGATCACCGAGAACATACTGAATTATTTCTTTTTTAGAAATGAAGTATTTTTTGCCTTCGTGATAAAAAAGGGCATACTCTTTTTTATCTTTGAGTAATTTTTTTAAGATATAAAAGAGAGATTCTTCACTTTTTACTTCTAAAAAATCTGTTTCCTCTTTAGTATGTTTTTTAAAGTCAAGA
>JBCNVI010000002.1:150016-213341 GCA_039630235.1 Candidatus Hydrothermales bacterium
TCAAAAATTTATGTGGTGATTTTAAGGCAAAGTTTTTGGGGAGAGTTTCACAGAAAACAAATAGGAATGAACCCAAAATAACAGTGTCAACAATTTCAATTAGCTTTTTATCTACATTGAAAACTTGAAAAGTTAAACTTGAAAATACTGAGGACGCTAAAGTGTTTACAAATGTATTTATAGAAACAATAGTGAATATTATTATTCCTGGGAATATTAAAATTTTTTTAATCATCTTTTTTCTTTCTTTTTTGATTGGAAATCTTGATGTTCTCTCTTCCGTAAGAGAGAAAAAAGCGGTCTCTGTTCCAGAGGCTAAAAAAGAAGTTAAGAAAGTGATAATTAGTAAAATAAAGTGAAGAAAAATCATTTTGTAATTTTACTGATTAAACTCTTCTCTTTTTCTTCCATAATTTTTTTTTCTTTTTCACTTTTGTGATCATATCCAAGTATATGACAAAAGCTGTGAATTAAAAGTTTTAGAAAATCTTTCTTATTTTTAACGTAATCCGAACATATGTATATCTCTCCTACATTATCCAAATTAAAGGAGAGACAATCAGTTTTTTTATTTCTGTTTAAAAAATTTTTATTTAATTTTTTTATTCTATTTTTTCCTACCATTATAATGTTTATTTCCTTAATTTTTAAATTATTGTTTTCTATTTCTTTTTTAAAGATTTTTTTTAATCTTTTTAGTTCATCTTCATCAAGGGGAATTTCTTTTTTTACTGTTTTAAAAAAATTAATTTTAAACAATTTTTTCCCTTGCAATCAGTGGTGGATAGTCTACTCTTATGTGGTAGCGGTGAACAAGTTTTGGTAAGATTGCTTCTTTTATTTTTTCAATATCCTTTCTTGTTATTTCACATCTATCGAACTGTCCATCTGAAAATCTATGGTTTATGACAGAGTCTATGGCATCAGAGATGCTTTTAAAATTATATTTCTCAAGATTTCTAACTGCAGCTTCAATTCCATCAAGGAGCATAATTATAGCCTCTTCCTTTTTCTCTGGTTTTGGACCCTTATATCTAAATTCCTCTTCGTCTACATTTTGATTTAATTTTTTTGCTTTTTCATAAAAATAGCTCATAACTAAAGTTCCATGATGTCTTTCGATTATTTTTTCTATACTTTCTGGTAACCTATATTTTTTTGCTAATTCGACTCCCCTTTTAACATGATTAAGTAAAATTGTTGCACTTAGGGATGGGGAAAGCTTTGCATGTGGATTTTCTCTGACATCTTTCTGGTTTTCAATGAAATACTCGGGCATTTCAATTTTTCCTATATCGTGATAAAGAGCTCCTACTTTTGCAATAAGAGGATTTGCGCCGATACTCTCAGCTGCGACTACGGCTAATTCTGAAATTCTCAAAGAGTGTTCATAAGTTCCAGGTGCTCTTTTTTCTAGCTCTTTTAAAAGAAAGTAGTCAGGAGATGAAAGTTCAAGTAATACAAAATCGGTGGTGATTCCAAAAATTTTTTCATATATTAACAAAAAAGCTATACTACCAAGCACAGAGAGTCCCGAAGAAAAAATCGAACTTAAAATAATTTCTTTCTCTGATATTTTATAATCTACATAGGCTCTAAAAAAGAATGTAAGTGCTACTGAGATGACAAATAGTATAAAAGAACCAAAAATTAAGTCAGCTCTCCTTCTTAAAAATTTTGAGATTAGAATACCTGACATACCAATAGACAAGAAATATATCAGCAAAAAAAGACTCATTCCAGAATAGATAGCACAGAAAATAGAAAGGATTATAGTAACAAAAACTGCAAAATTTCTGCCCGTTACAAAATAAAAGAAAAGGGGAATAAAAGCAAAGGGAATATAAAAGGAGTTCTTTGTAGCTTTTATTATAATACTTGATACAAGCATAAAAGTTGCCGCATTTATAAGAGTGATAAGGATTAGTTTTGTATCGTTATATATTTCAGGGAAAATAAATCGAATTGAATAATAGGAAAAAGCTATGATCAGAAAAAATAAAATGTACCTTAGAATTAACGAGGTAAACTTAGTTAATAAACTTTTCTCCCTTAAGGCCTCCATTACTTCAAGTTTTTCAATCTGGGCATCGGAGAGTGGTTCTCCAGCTTTTGCAATTATTTCACCCTTATATACCACTTCTTTAATTTTCTCTATCGATTCAATTAATTTCTCTTCTTTTCTTCGAGTTTCCTCAAAATCAATTCTATAATTTGGATTTATAAACGGTGATATCAATTCTTCAAACAAAAAGGAAAGCTGTAGATTATGTGGAAAAATTTCACGAGCCTTTCTTTTTAATATTTCTTTAACCTCTTGAATTGATAAAATTTTGTCTACGGGATAAAATTTGTCTCCCTCAGGTGTTAATAAAATTACGTATTCTCTCTTTAGTTTTCTTATAGTATCAATTTCTTCAACTATTACTAAGTTTTCAATTTCTTTTAAAAATTTTTTTGTACCATCTAAAATTTTTTTCCTTGTTTTTTTGTCGAAATCTAAAAACTGTTGTACTATTAGTTCGGTATCAATAGAAGGAGTAACAAGGGGCGATAAAACAACTGTTAAGGTTTTTAATATCTCCTCTTTCTCTCTTAAAAGTTCTGCATCTTTTCTCGGTACCTCAAAAGTAAACTCAGCTATTATATCTTTCTGAGGTATTTCCCCTTTTCTCATAGCATATGTTTTTTTCTCAGAAAAAGGTGCAAATATTGGGAGTAAAATTGAAAAAATAAGTAAAGATGAAATCCTAACTATTCTTTCCCTCTCTTTTTTTTCTCTCATACTTTTCGTATGCAATAATAATAGATTTCACAATAGGATGTCTTATTATATCTTCCGGTCCAAGGTATATAAATTTTATTCCATCTAAATCTTTTAGTATTTTTTCAGCAATTAAAAGCCCTGATTCTTCTTTTTCTTTTAAATCAATCTGAGTCACATCTCCTGTGATAGCTATTTTGGTTTTAAGTCCCATTCTTGTTAAAAACATTTTCATTTGTAGGTAGTTTGTATTTTGTGCTTCATCGAGAATTACAAAGGCATTTGATAAGGTTCTTCCCCTCATGTATGCAAGAGGTGCTATCTCGATTACACCTGTACTCATCAATTTCTTTATTCTTTCGTAAGGCATCATGTCAAAAAGTGCATCATAAAGTGGTCTGAGATAAGGATCAACTTTTTCTTGAAAGCTTCCGGGTAAAAAACCAAGTGATTCTCCTGCCTCAACTGCAGGTCTAGTTAAAATTATCCTTTCAACTTTTTCTTCCATGAGACTTTCAAGAGCCACAGCTACAGCAAGATACGTTTTACCAGTTCCTGCAGGACCTATTGAAAAAGTTATTGGATATTTTCTTAAAGCTTCAACATAGAGAATCTGGTTTTCTGTTTTTGGTACGACAATTTTTTTTGGTGTAACAATTACATTTTTTTCTTTATCTTTTTCATCTATGCTGTTTTTATAGTTAAGTATTTCGATAATTTCCTCAGGCTCAAAAAACTTACCTTCCTGTGCCTTTGCTTCAAGTTCTTTTAAAAGATCTCTAAATCTTTCAAATTCTTTCTTTGTTCCCTCGAATTTTATTTCCTCTCCCCTCACTGAAATTTTTCCAGAAAAATTTGTTTGAAGGACCTTTAAATTTTGATTCAATACTCCTAGAATTTCTCTAATTTTTTTAGGTTTTAAAGTAAAAACTTTAATTTCCACCTATTAAAAAAATTATCTTTCTAATCTTTAATCTTAGGAGTTTTAAAAACTTTTGCAGAGCATATAGCGTCTGTAACCTTAATTCTATCCTTATTTGCTCCATATTATCCCTTCCTTCTAAGTATTGAACCTAAATTTTAGGATTTTATATAATAAGACTAAGAAAAAATTTTTTCAATCTTTTTAAATTAAAATGGAACTTGTTCAGAGATTAATACCTAAAGGTAAAGAAATCCCAATAGAAAAAGATCTTAAAAAGATTGAGGTTGACGAAGATACTCTTTTTGATCTTGAAAAGATTGCTATTGGAAGCTTTACACCACTTGAAGGCTTTATGACAAAAGATGAACTTCAAAGTGTTTGTGAAAAAGGAAGATTACTAAATAATCATCCTTTTACTATTCCTGTTTTACTTCAAATAGACAGGGAAACATTTAAACAGATTCCTCATAGTGGTGAACTTTTGATTTCTTTTAAGGGAGAAATATTTGGTATGGTAGAGGTCGAAGAGGTGTATGAGCTTGATTTAAATTACGTCTCTAAGAAAGTTTTTGGAACCGAATCAACTGAACATCCAGGTGTACTTCATCTTAAATCAAAGGGAGATTATGCTATAGGAGGTAAGGTATGGCTTTTTAAAAGACCAAAACATCCTTTTTCTGAATATGAACTTACACCAGAAGAGACAAGAAAAATTTTTAGGGAAAATAATTTTAAAACTGTTTGCGCCTTTCAGACAAGAAATGCTCCTCATATAGCCCATGAGTACCTTCAAAGGATTGCACTGGAAATAACTGATTGTCTTTTTATACATCCCATTTTAGGGAAAAAAAAGGAAGGTGACTACTCAAACGATATTATTTTAAGAAGTTATCGTGTATTGATAGATAATTATTTTCCAAGAGAAAGGGTAGTTCTCTCAGGTCTTACTACACCAATGAGGTATGCAGGTCCAAAAGAGGCAGTTTTTCATGCTGTAGTTAGAAAAAATTACGGTGCAACTCATTTTATAGTTGGGAGGGATCATGCAGGAGTTGGCAATTTTTATGATCCTTATGCTGCTCATAGAATTTTTGATGAGTACCCAGATATAGGTATAGAGATCATTAAGGTAAAATCTGTTTTTCTGTGTAAAAAATGTGATGGGGTAGTTTCAGAAAATACATGTCCTCACAGTGAAAGTTTTAGAGAATATATCAGTATGACAAAAATTAGAGATGCTCTTAGAAGTGGATCACAGGGAGTTAAAAAGATCTTAAGACCAGAAGTTTATGAGATTTTAAGGGAAAGTTTTAAAAATGAGTAAAAAAAAACTTTACGCCTTAGGCCTTGATGGGGTTCCTTTCTCTCTACTGAGTGATTTTTGCGAAAAAAATATAACCTGTTACCTAAGAAAAATTTTTGAGGAAGGTGATATAAAAAAGATGTATTCAGTTTATCCTACTCTTTCATCAGTTGCTTGGGCAACTCTTTTAACTGGCAAATATCCTGGTTCTCATGGAATTTTTGGATTTATCGATGTGAGGGATGATCTCTCTCTTTTTATACCTAATTATAGAGATATTAAAGTAAAGACTCTTATTGAAATTTTATCCGATTATGATAAGAGGGTTTTACATATAAATTTACCGATTACTTATCCACCTCCTGAGGTTAGAAATACAGTTTGTATTTCAGGATTTCTTGCTCCAAGTGTAGATAGAGCAGTTTATCCCAGAAATTTAAGGGATTTTCTTTTAAAAGAAAAGTATGTCATTGATCTTGATCCATGGATGGCACAAGATGATAGAAAGAAGAAAGTTTTTTATAATGAACTTTTTACTGTGACAGAGAAAAGATTTAAAGTTTGTGAGGAAATAATTAAAAAAGAAGATTTCGATGTAATTATGTTAAATATTATGGAGACTGATAGACTTTTACACTTTTTTATTAAAGATTTTGATAAATTAAGAGATTACTTTTCTTTTTTAGACAAAAGAATCGGTCTTTTTTTTGAAAAAAATTTAAAAGATGAGGATGAGCTTATTATTTTTTCAGATCATGGTTCTAAAGAGTTGAAGAAAAGTTTAAATATTTTTTATCTTTTAAAGTCAAGGGGATTATTAAAATTTAAGGGAAATTTGACTTATGATTTTAGAAATATTATCGAAACATCTAAGGTTTTTACGCTTGCACCAGGTAGAATATATTTATTTAAAAAAGAAAGATTTCCAAAAGCCCTTTACCGGGAAAATGAAATAAGGGAGGAGGTGGAAAATTTTTTGAAAGAATTAGGAAATTACGAAGGAATAGGGGGTTATAAAAATAAGTATGAAATATTTGGTAAAGAGTTTATAAGTAGTGCTCCTGATTTTATTATTATTCCAGAAATAGGTTATGATCTTAAGTCAGAGTTTAATTTAGATGAGCTATATGTTCATTCACCTATAGTGGGGGTTCATAGTTTCGACGACGCCTTTATATATATAAGGGGTAGAAAAATCGTTAAAGATAATGTTAAAATTGTAGACTTTACTCCCACACTTTTGAGTTTATTAAATATAAACTATAAGGACAATTTTGACGGAGAGGTAATAATATGAGGGAGGAAGAAATTTTTAATCTGAAGCTAATATCTATAAAAGATAGAAGAAATAAACTGAATGTTTCCCATTTTATAAAAGATATTATTCCAGATAGATTTTCTTTATTTCTTGATTATCTTCCTAGTGTTTTCAAGGCGAATGATTTGAGGGAATTTGTTTTAAATTTAAAAAAGGCAAGAGAGCAAAAAAAGCCTATTATATGGATGGTTGGTGATGCTGTTATAAAATGTGGACTTGCACCTCTTTTGGCAAAACTGGCTGAAGAAGGATATTTAACTTGGCTTGCTGGTCAAGGTGCTGTTGCTATTCATGATTTTGAAATAGCTATGTTTGGAGAAACTTCTGAATTCGTTGAAGAAACTATAAAGGATGGAAAGTTTGGAATGACAAAAGAAACCATGGAGTTTTTTAATGAGGCCTTAAAGAGAGGATATAAGGAAAAAAAGGGAATGGGAGAGATCTTACCTATAGTTCTTAATAAAAAGAATCCTCCCTATAAGGATAAAAGTCTAATATGTCTTTTAAGTGAAAGAAACATTCCCATGAGTTTTCACGTTGCAATCGGCACAGATATAACTCACATGTACCCTTTTCTTGAAGGAGAGGAGGTTGGTTTTACTACTTTAAAAGACTTTAAGAGATTTATAAGCTACCTTTCTAATCTTGAGGGAGGCGGAGTTGTGATAAACGTTGCTTCAGCCGTTATAATGCCTGAGGTTTTCTTGAAGAGTCTTTCCGTTGTAAGAAACCTTGGTTATAAAGTTTATAATTTCTTTGCATGCAACATTGATCAAATTCAACACTATAGGCCTTTACAAAATGTTGTTGAAAGACCTACGAAAGATGGCGGTAAAGGTGTCTCCTTCACTTTTCACATTGAGATATTTTTACCTCTTCTTGGTGCTATTCTTTTAAATAACTAAAATAGAGAAAAAAGTAATATTATTCGGTCTTTCGGATCTTTTAGGAAGGTCACTTTATAAAAAGTTAAAAGAAAAAGATTTTAAAATTATAGGTTTCTCAAAAAGAAAAAAAGATTGGTTTAGTGATGAATTCTTTTATTTTGATAATTTTTCTGATGTTGAATTAGAGGCTGATTTTTTTATTTATCTAGCTGCTATTTCTGGGGAGTTTCAAGTAGAGAAGAATTACTTAGAAGCCTTGGAGGTTAATTTAATTTTTCCTATTAGGGTTCTTGAAAAGATTAAGAGTGGTCATTTTATTTATATTTCTTCGGCAAGTGTCTATGATAATACTTTATTTCCTGAAGAGGAGGATGCTAAGTTCCGTAGTAGTTTATACGGTTCACAGAAGTTTGCAGGAGAGGGGCTGCTTTTAGTTTTAAGTAAGAAAAAGAATTTAAAATTTACTTCAATTAGATTTCCGAGAATTTTTGGTCCTTTTATGGAAAGAAATCCTATTGCAGATTTTCTAAAAGCTTTAAGAGAAAAAAGAGATACTGTTTATCTTTATGATGATTATTCTGCAAGGTATGAGTATATATTTTCATATGATGCAGCTTGTTACATTATCTCTGTAATGGAGCTTTCTTTAGAGGGTATTTATAACTGCGGTAGTGGTGTTGTAAAATCCGTAGAGGAAATAAAGGATATTTTTGAAAAGTTAACAAGGAAAAAATTTAAAGTTGAGTTTTTAAAGAGGAGAAAAGGAGTAGATGTTTTAAATTCTGAAAAAATTAAAAAAATTTTAAAAAAAACTATGACGGATTTTGAAGAGGCATTGAAAAGGACTATTGAAGAAGAAAAATTATTATAGTTTTAGAGGTTTATTTCGTCTCTTGATATTTTAAAGTCATCAATTACTATTTTGGGAGTTTCCTTAGATTTTAACTCTCTTATTCTTTCTATAGCTTTATCATATTGGCCGAGTTTTATGAGATTTAAAATATCTTCTATTTCTTCTCTTTCGGTTTCAAAACTAAAGGAGGATTTTCCTTCTTCAAAAATAACAAATACTTCTTTTTCCTTTTCTTCGCTCTCTTCTTGTGGAAGAGTTATGTAATCCTTTAGGAGTGATTTGTAAGACTCGTGAATTTCTTTTTTAATTTCTTCTAGAATTTTCATAATTTAAATCTTGTATCCTAAAAGATAAGTATTTTCAGTTCCGTATATGTACGTTTTTACTATTTCTCCCTTTTTTATGTTATTACCCTTAAATTTAACTGAAAATCCATACTCACAGAGTCCTTTTAAAAAATCATCTTCCTTCTGTTCATAAACTGGTTCCGCTACTTTATGTAGAAGAGAATTTAAAAAATTTAGTCTTTTTTTATGATCTAATTCTTTTATTATTTTCATTCTTTCGCTAATTATTTTGGGGTCAAGGCTTTCTAGTTTTGCGGCCTCTGTACCTATTCTTTTTGAATAGGAAAAAATGTGAATATACGAAAATGGAGCCTTTTCAGCATAATCCAAGGTTTCTCTAAACTCTTTTTCTCCCTCTGTAGGAAAACCTACAATAAGATCCGTTCCTATACTAAATTTTCTATTTATTTTTAAAATTTTTTCTAGAATTCTATCGAAAAACTTCAGTGTGTAGGGTCTTTTCATATCTTTAAGGATTTTTTCTGATGCACTTTGAAGAGGAATATGAAGATGGGGGGGTATCCTTTTTTCGGTTAAAAGTTCAAAAATTTCATTAACATGGGATGGATGTAAAGAAGATAACCTTATTCTGAAATTTTGATCAATCTTAAGAAGTTCTTCAATCAGGAAACCTAAGTTAATTTTTTTATCTAGATCCTTTCCATAGTCTCCAATTTGTGTACCGGTAAGAACTATCTCCCTATAACCTTTTGATATGGCTATTTCAGTTTCTTTTATTAGACTGGTTAAATCCACAGATTTTGCCTTACCTCTTTTAAAAGGAACAATACAGAAGGAGCACTGGTAGTCACATCCTTCCTGTATTTTTAAGAAATATCTTGAGTGTCCTGACTTGTCTGGGGGTAAAATTTTAGGTTCTTCTCCAAGATGATCTAAGTTTGCAAGTAATTCCCCAAATTTGAGAATTTTAACATTTTTTTCTTCTTTAAAAAGGTCTGTAGCACAGCCTGTTATAAAAATCTGTGCCTCTTTGTTTATTCTTCTAACTCTGTTAAAAATTTTTTTTGAGTCTCTATCTGCCTTGTGGGTAACAGTGCATGTGTTTATGAATATATAATTTGCTTCTTTTATATCTTCAGTGTATACAAAATTTTTAGATATAAGAAGAGCTCTTAACTTTTCACTTTCTGCTATGTTTGTTCTACAACCAATTGTAAAAATAGAAAATTTGATCAATTTTACATTTTTTCGAATTTTACATCTTCGCTATCGTAGTCATTTAGTGCAAGATCAAGTATCAGTGGGTTTATCTGTTTTACTACGACTCTTTCGTTGCATTCAGGGCATGAGAATTCATAGCCAATTTTTTTTAATGGAACAGTTATTAAAGCTTCACAAAGCGGACACTTTGCCTTTTCCATAAATATATATTAAAAATTACTTTCGTTAAATTTCAATAAAAGTTTAGCCTTAGTGTTGCGTAGAGTTTCCCCGGCTTACTTGTAATCTCCTTTACTTTAAAATATAAGCCTCTTTCTCTTGCAAAATCTAGAAAATCATAGAAGTTTTCCTCAAAGGAACAGTGATAACATGTAGTTCCTACCATTTCTATAAAAATTTCTCTTTTAATTTTTTCAAAATTTTTTATAAAAACTTCAGGATATCTCCATATGTGATACTCATTCCTAAGAATTTCAAGAATATCAAGCTTTTTACATAGATTAATTTTTAGACTAAAATTACTAGGATCAAGTCCTATAACTACAAGATAAATTTCGACTCCTTCAAGTATAGCTTTGTAAAGGTTTTTTGAGTAGCTTAGGCTGATGGTTGAGTTTGGTGCAAAATCCTTTACATCTTCCCTGGGTGCAACAAATATAATTGCTGATGATTTTCCCTCTCTTTTCTTTTTTGTTAATTCCTTTATATCTTTTATTCTCCCTAAATTTAGCGTATCGGGGAAAGTTGATATTCCATTTATAGCACTTAAACAGTAGTTTATCTTGCAGAGCATTTTTTTATTTTTCTTTTTTAAAATCAGATCTACTTTATAGCTATTAATTTTTTCTTTTTTACTCTCTATTTTCCAATTTTTGAAAACTGGTAAATTTCCTTTTTCAATTTCTTCTTCTAAAAAATTCCCTACTATAAGATTATCTAGAAAGATCCAAAGATTATCTAATTTTGTCGCAATGATCTTATAGGGAAACTTTCCTCTTGTGGTAGCTAAAATTACTTCATCGTTCCTTTCTATTATCCTACTTAACCTTTTTGAGTCAGGGAGAAAAGCCTCTTGCTCTTTTCCATCTGTGTCCACTTTGCATGCGAATCTATTTATCCTTTCCAAAAAAATACCTTTTATTTTTTCCATATCTTAACCTCGCTTTTTATATCAATTATAAAACTTTTGTGAGATAAAACTCTATCTTTTATTTTTCAATTTGAAAAGTCTGAAAAAAGGGGCTTATAATAAATAGGACTAAAAAAGTCCTTTTTGATATGATGATAAAAAGAGAAACCGATTACGCCCTAAGAAGTTTAATTTACTTATCTCAGAATAAAGGCCGAATTGTTGATGTTTTCGAGATTGCCAAAGAGAGGTCTATACCTCCTACGTTCTTAGCAAAAATTCTTCAAAAATTAAAAAAAAGAGGAATTGTTAATTCTGTGAAAGGAAAAGGAGGTGGATTTTATTTATTAAAGAATCCCAAGGATATAAGCGTTTTAGATATAATTGAGATAATGCAAGGTCCAATTTACTTAAATTTTTGTTCTGTTAATAGAAAGAAATGTAAGTTTTCTAATATATGTAACATGTACCCATTATGGGTTAATATGAAAAAAAAGATAGAAGAAGAGCTTAAAAAAATAAATTTTAAAAACTTAAAAAAGGAGGTGAAATTATGTCAGAAGTAGTAAAAATTGGTCAAAAAGTACCAAACTTTGAACTTGAAACCTTTGACCCAGCAACGGGTAAGTTTGGGAAGTTCAGCCTTGCAGAGGCAATAAATAACAAAAAGTGGGTGATCCTGGTATTTTATCCTGCAGATTTTACGTTCGTCTGTCCAACAGAACTTTCTGACGTAGCAGAAAAGTATGACGAACTTAAAAAGTTAGGAGCTGAAGTAGTTTCTATAAGTACTGATACTAAGTATGTCCACTATGCCTGGTTTAAACACGAAAAATCTATTCAGAACATCAGGTATCCTATGGGTGCAGATCCGAAAGGTGCCGTTTCAAGACTTTTTGGAGTCTACGATGAAAATACAGGACTTGCGCTAAGGGGTACCTTTATTATTAATCCTGAGGGGGTTCTTGTATCCTCTGAAATTACATATTACAATGTTGGCAGAAATGCTGAAGAGCTTTTAAGGAAGTTACAGGCCTATGCATACTGTTGGGATAAACCAGAAGAGACATGTCCAGCAAAGTGGAAACCTGGAATGAAGACACTTAAACCCTCTGAGGAATTGATAGGGAAGGTATATGAAGCATTGAAGTAAAAAGAGGTAAGCTATGGGAGAGATAAAAAGAATGCCTCTTTTAGGGGACAGTTTTCCAAAAATTAAGGTTGCTACAACCGTAGGATTTATTGAACTTCCAAATTACTTTAAGGGCAAAAAGTGTTATAACTGGTAGTTTTGCTATAAAGAGCTAAAATGAAAAATATAAAGGTAGTTGTAGTTGGTGGAGGCTTTGGGGGTCTTGAGGTTATATCTTACCTCCTATATAGACTTACAAAGAAGGTTGACATCACTCTTGTATCTGATCAAGACTACTTCCTTTTTAAGCCTAACACTATATACATACCCTTTGGAAAGGATCCTAAGGAACTTACGTTTAGTTATCTTGATGCTGCCAAAAAGTTCGGAATAAATTTTTTAAAGGCTAGTCTTTTAGATATAGATCCTTCAAAGCAGAGGGTTTATGTAGATGGTAAAACTCTCGATTATGACTATCTTGTCGTAGCAGTTGGAGCGAAAATGGCCCCAGAGGAGGTAAGTGGTCTTTCAGAGTATGCGAATACAATATGGACTCCAGAGGAGATGCTCAAATTGAGAGATTCTGTAAATAAGTTAATTGAGAGTGCTAAGGAAGGTAAAAGACAAGAAGTTTTATTCCTTGTTCCACCAAATAACAAGTGTTCTGGACCACTCTATGAAATTGTTTTTATGCTTGATACTTATTTGAGAATGAAGAAGGTAAGGGATAAAGTTAACATAGTCTATACAACTTATGAAAAAAGCTTCATTCAGGCTTTTGGACCAAGGCTACATAAGGTAGTTTCAGAGGAGTTTGAAAAGAGGAAAATCACTGGTTATACAGAATATGTTGTAGAGAAAGTTGAACAAAAGGAGGTCAAGTATAAAAATGGTAAATCTTTACCTTTTGATCTTCTTATTTCTTTTCCACCTTATCTATCTTCTGTAAAACTATCTAGTTTGAAGACAGATGAGCGAGGTTTTATCAAAACGAAAATGGAAACAAGACAGACTGTAGATTATCCAAACATATATGCGGTTGGTGATATTGGAGATTTTCCTGTAAAGCAGGCTTTTTTAGCTCTCTTGCAGGCAGGTACAGTAGCGGAGCACATATATTCAGAAATAGAGAAAAAAGATTTTAAGTCTCCTTTTGTTCCTACCAGTATGTGTATAATGGAGCAACTTGATAAGGCTACCTTTGCCAGAGTTCCTCTTGAGGTTACTCAAATGCCGGAGCAACCTGTGAAGGTTAAAGAGTCTGAGATAGAAAAGTACAAGGTAGGATCCTCGCCGGTTTGGAGGTTGGGGAAGAAGTTACTTGGTATGTATTTACCGTGGAGATTTAGGAATTTAAGGCCTTTTCATGCAGGACCAGCTTGGAGTGTTATGGAGTTTGGATTAAATATAATGGTAAAACTTTTTACTTCTTAGAGTTTAGAATTAAGCGGAGGGGGCGGGATTTGAACCCGCGTGTCCCCTTTTTAGGGGACTATGCGATTTCGAGTCGCACCCCTTAAACCAGGCTCGGGCACCCCTCCACAAAGTATTAAATAATTATAAGGTGAACCCTTTAGTTTTTTTCATTTCAGCAAGAAATCTAATCCTAAAGAGAATTAGCAAAAAATTTCCTTATACTTCAATAGGAGTGGGAGGTATTTCAATGGGAGGAAGTGGAAAAACTCCCCTTGTGATAGAAATAATTAAGTTTTTGTTAGATAAAAAAATTAAAGTTGCATTACTTACACGAGGCTATAAAAGAAAAGAGAAAAAATTAGTGACTGTTTTTGAGAACTTAGAAGTTAAAGTTTCTGAAATAGGAGACGAAGCTTTTCTAATTTTCCAAAAATTTAATATACCAATAGGCGTTCATAAAGATAGACTGTTAGCTGCAAGAGAACTTCAAAAAAATAGGGACATATCAATTTTTGTACTTGATGATGCCCTTCAGATAAAAAAATTTTATTTTGATCTCAACATTTATGTTACCGATGAAAAAGAAATTTTAAATCATGAGAAATTTCCCCCACTTGGATTAATGAGAGATTTTAGAAATGAGCTTTTTAACGGTGACCTAATCATTATTAATAGGAAAATGAAAGAAATGCGTACCTATAGAATTCCATTTCTTGATAAAAGAAAAAAATTATATTTCTTCGCAAATTATATCTTAAAGTGTTTCAAAAACTATAGGGGAGAAGTAATTATTCCTTCAAAGAGGGACTATGTTTTACTTGTTACGGGAATTGCTGCTCCTTTATCTTTAAAAAGATTTATAGCAAAAAATTTTGTGCTTAGGGAACATCTAAAGTTCTTTGATCATCACTATTTCAGTCAAAAAGATATGGATAAGATCTTAAAGATTAGGGAAAAATTAAAGTGTGATTATATAATAACGACTGAGAAAGATTTTGTTAGAATTCCTCTAAAAGAAGATTTTATTATCTATCCGGAAATTCAAATGAATATAGAGAAAAAATTTTATGATTATTTATCTAGTTTTGTAGAGAAGGTAAATTCCAGTCAAGAGTGTTAATATATTTCCGGTCCACATTGCTAAAAAGGTTGAAATCATACCTCTATCAGCAAGTTCTTCACCTACAACAAGAAGAATGTAGTGGATAGTAAAAACTATTATTGAGATTCCAAAGGCGGATCCCCAGCCTGCTTTTCCAAATATCTTTGCAAGAGGGATACCGATTATAACAAAGACAATACTTGCAAATGGTATAGAGAATTTTTTGTGCACCTCTACCCAGTAACGCTGCGTCTCTAAAAATAAAAATTTATTTTCTTCTTTATTTTTTCTTAATTTTTCTAAGTTCCTTTCTATATTCAATAAAAGCTCCCTTAAGGTTAGCTCTCTATCACTTTTAGATACAATTCCAATCTCTTCTTCCCTTTTGTCTTCAATGTAAATTTTATACTCTTTAAATTCAACTCTTCTTACGCTTATTTCTCCTTCTTTTTTCTCCTTTATCATGCCATCTTTTAAAATTAGAATGTAGCCATTTTTTACCCTTTCTATTAAGCCCTCTTTTGCATTTATAATCTGTGAAATTTCCTCTTCCTTCTGAAAAATTCTAATATTTTTTAATATATCCCCGTTTCCTTCTTTTTTTTCGATATATATACTCATGTTTCCTATTTCGTTAAAAACTCCCTCCTTTATTGCAATAGATGGTCTATATCTATACATATAGTAAATTTTTTGTTTAAGTAGGTGATTAACATTAGGAACAAAAAAGCCGTTAAAGTATATTAAAAACAAGAAAAGTATAATAGAAAAAAAGAGTGGTACTCTTGTAATTCGAAGAAGTGAGATTCCACTTGTTGAAAGAGCTAAAATTTCCCTATCTTGTCCTAGGTTTCCAAATACATAGAGAGTACTAACTAACATGCTCATAGGGATCACAAGAGCTAACATGTAGGGAATTGAAAGTGAAAGTATCTCAAGAACAACTATAAAAGGTATTTTCTTTTTAAAAACTAGATCGGCTAAGTCAAAAATCTTATCAAGAAGCATTATCATGAGGAGTAAGATAATTGAATAAAGAAAGGGAGGAATTAACGAAAAGAATATATATTTATCTACTTTTGATATTGTTATTTTTAGCTTCAAAAAGTATGTTATATATCAAACCCCATTGATCTTAGTGCTTCTTTTCCCTCTTCAGTTACTCTTTCTGGTGACCATGGTGGGTCAAAGGTAAATTCAACGTTAACCTCTTTTACTCCCTCGAGGGTTTTTAATTCTCTTTTTACCTGTTCGGCTATGTAGCTATATATGGGGCATCCTGGGGCTGTGAGGGTCATTAATATGTTTACTTTTCCTCCCTCTTCAATTTTTACGTCGTACACAAGTCCAAGGTCTACAACGTTAACTGGTATTTCTGGATCATAAACATTTTTCATCTTTTCAAGGATTTTTTCTTTAGATAGCATTTAGCCTCCGAAGGTTTAAAAAAACGGAGGGGGCGGGATTCGAACCCGCGTCCCCGATTTTAGTCGGGGAAACGGCTTAGCAAGCCGCCGCCTTAGACCGCTCGGCCACCCCTCCCTACTTAATTATCAATTATATAGAAATTTTTACCAAGAATCAAAAGATTATACGGGATTGAAGGCAATAACCGGTACCTCAGATAATCTCAAAACCTTTTCAGCTACTGATCCAAGGAAAAAGTGAGACAATCCCCTTTTACCCCTTGTTGCTATGCATATAATATCGATGTCATTCTCGATCGCAAACTCAATAATTCCTATTTCAGCTGAATCCCTCTTTAACGCATTTACAAAAATCTTGGAAGACTCTTCTTTATACTTCTCTCTTTCCATTTTTAAAAGTCTTGTTGTTTCTTCAATTAATTTTTCCTCAGTTTCTCTTAATCCCATTGATCCTAAAATTTCAACAACGTGTAAAACATGGATCTCTGCGTCTAATCTCTTGGAAAGGAGTATAGCGTACTCAAGCGCTTTAAAAGATAGTTTTGTAAAATCAATTGGTACAAGTATTTTTTTAACATCTCTCTTTTTTTCTTCTTTAACCACCAAAACTGGAATTCTTATTTCAGTTAAAATTCTATAACTTGTTGTTCCGATCTTCTGTTTTTCCTCCTTGCTAGAGGCTCCCAAGACCAAAAGATCTATATTTTTCTCATTTACGAACTCTACAATTTTGTTTTTTACCTCACCTTTAAAAACATAGGTTTCAAATTCTATTTGTTCATACAGTTCTTTTCTTTTTGCTTCAAAACTTTGTTTTGCCAATTCAATTCTTTCTTTTTCCATGAGGTTGAACATATTTTCGATTTCTTCTTTTCTTTCAAATATAGGTGTTTCTGATTCTGGAATCACATGGATTGCATGGAGTTTTGCGTTAAATTTTAGGGCAAAGTACTTTGCCCACTCGAAAGCATAATTTGATAATGGATTAAAATCAGATGCCCAAAGTATATTTCTTATTTCCATTGTATATTATGCAAGACCAAATCTGATAGAATCAATAAGATAGATAAGAAGATAGGTAGGAATGTTTCTTTTTAATCCCTCAAGAATTTTATAGTATTTTTCATGCAAAAGATCTAAAGTATATAAGTCTATCCTTTTATTCAAGTAATCTATCTCTGAAGAATAAGGATGCTCTTTAAATACATCCTTATTTCCAAGCTTTAATTCTGTTATTTCTCTAATAAAAAAGCCAAAAAGAAAAATTTTATCCCTTAAATAATCTCTACTTTCTTCTCTATAGTAAAAATAAGATTCTTCTTGAGTTCTCATCAACTCCTTTAGAAATTTTCCATACTCATCTATAAGATTTTCCCTAAGAATTTTTCTTGCTTTCCCTATTGATCCTGATGACATTCTATAAAGAAAATAGATATCCCTACCTCCTTCAAAGTATTTTTTAAATTCTTTAAAACTTAGACTAAAAAAGGGAATTTGAATACATCTTGATCTTATGGTAAGTTGAAGAGAATCAGGAAAGGGTGTAATTAAAAAGTAAGTCACAAATTCAGGTGGTTCTTCTAAGATTTTTAAAAAGGCATTTTGGGCCTCTCTTCTCATTAGGTCAGCATCAAGAAAAATATAAAACTTCCTCTTTAGCTCTATCGGTCTTACTAAAAGTTCACTTTCTATCATTCTTATTGTATCTATTCCTATCGTTAGCTCCCTGGAAAAGTAATCTGTTCTTAAGTTATCAAAAGTCCACTCTTTTTTTTCATAGAGTTCATTTAAATTTTCCCTTATTTTATCGGGTAAGATGTAATTTATATCTGGGATTGAGAGGCTTTTCATTCTCCTACACATCAAACATTCAAAACAAGGAATATTATCTTTGCACACATATTTCATCAAGATAAACTTAAGTGTCTCTAACTTTCCAACTCCCTCTGGTCCTGAAAGTATATAACTTCCCCTTAAGTCGTTTTCCCTTATAATTTTTTCAAAAAAACTAATCTGTTTTTCGTGACCTAACACTTTCATCCTATTATTTTATATGAGAGATTTAAAAGAGTTCATAATAGAAAAGCTAAAAGAGGAGAAAATTTATATTTACGGTTTTGCAGATCCTAGTATAGATGAGAATGACGTATTGTCATTAAAAAGCTGGATTAAAAATAAATATCACGCTGATATGTATTGGGTGGAAAAAACACTTGATAAAAGAATAGATGTCAAAAAGGTGTATAGCGAGGTGGAAAGTGTTTTAGTAGTTGCCATCCCTTACAAAAAGATATATTTTGAAAAATTCAAAATTGCAGGATATGCCCTACATGTAGATTACCATAAATTTTTATTTAAAAAATTAAAAAAAGTGATGGAAGAGACAAAAAAGATATTTAATGATATTGATTATAAAATTTATGTAGACACAGGTCCAATTCTTGAAAGAATGTTCGCAAGGAAAGCAGGTCTGGGTTTTATTGGTAAAAACACTATGCTCATTTCCTTCAAAAAGGGCTCCTATTTATTACTAGGTGTTGTTCTTTTAAACTATCCTATTGAACCTGATATAAAATTAGAAAAAAATTATTGCGGAACCTGTCAAAGATGTATTGAAGCTTGTCCAACAGGGGCAATAGTCAAGCCCTTTGTTTTAGATTCAAATAAATGTATTTCCTATCATACCATAGAGAATAGGGGGGAAATTCCAGAAGAAATTTCAAAAAAATTAAACGGATGGATTTTTGGATGTGATATATGTCAGGAAGTTTGTCCCTGGAATAAAAACCCTATAGAGCCAACAGATTTTCCCCTCCATCCCTACGTTTCAAAATTTGATTTACATCATTTTATTAATAATCCCGAAAAATATTTGAGAGACAGTCCCCTTAAAAGAGTAAAGCTTCGGGGCCTTCTGAGAAATATTAATTTAGTTCTCTAAAACAATCTTTTTTATTTCCTCAGCGTCAAGAATTTCTTTTTCAAGTAAAGCTTTAGCTAGTCTATGGAGAGCATCAATTTTTCCTGAAAGTAAATTTTCTGCTCTTTTTTCGGCCTCCTCTATAATTCTTTTAACTTCTTCATCAATTAACTCACTTATCTTTTCGCTTATATTTCTCTTTAATCCAAGTTCCCTTCCGAGAAAAACTTCTTCCTCTTGTTTTCCAAAGGAAACAGGACCTATTCTTTCACTCATTCCCCACTCTCCTACCATTTTTCTTGCAATTTGGGTAGCTGTTTCTATATCATTTGCTGCCGCTCCTGTTGAAATACTCTTAAATATCAACTTCTCGGCTACTCTCCCCCCCATCAAAACAGTTAGCTGATCCATAAGATATTCCTTAGAGTAAATATGTCTATCATCTTTTGGTAATTGTTGGGTTACTCCAAGAGCTTGACCCCTCGGAATAATAGTAACTTTGTGGATCGGGTCGGCGTGTGGAAGCAAAAGAGAAAGTATCGCGTGACCTGATTCGTGGTAAGCAACCTGTTCCCTTTCCTTAGGTGTTAAAACCATACTTTTCCTTGCAACTCCCATGAGTATCTTATCCTTTGCCTCCTCAAAATCTTCCATAGTAATTTTTTCTTTACCTTTCCTTGCGGCAAGTAAGGCAGCCTCATTTACTAAGTTTGCAAGATCTGCACCGGAAAAACCAGGAGTTCCCTTAGCTATAACTGAAAAGTCTACATCCTCACCGATTGGTTTATTTCTCGCGTGTATCTTTATTATTTCCTCCCTCCCCTTTACATCAGGAATTGGTAAAACTATTCTTCTATCAAACCTTCCAGGTCTTAAAAGGGCAGGATCAAGTATATCTGGTCTATTTGTTGCCGCCATTACTATAATTCCCTCTCTTGTGTCAAATCCATCCATTTCAACTAGGATCTGGTTAAGTGTTTGCTCTCTCTCATCGTGTCCACCACCGAGACCTGCTCCTCTTAATCTTCCGACAGCATCTATTTCATCTATGAAAATAATACAAGGTGCATTTTTTCTTGCCTGTTCAAAAAGATCTCTCACTCTTGCTGCTCCAACACCAACAAAAAGTTCAACAAAGTCAGATCCTGATATTGACAAAAAGGGTACACCTGCCTCACCTGCTACAGCCTTAGCCAAAAGGGTTTTTCCTGTTCCTGGTGCCCCCACAATTAAAATCCCCTTAGGAATCTTTGCCCCAAGTTTTTGAAATTTTTGAGGATTTTTCAAAAATTCTACAATTTCTTTTAACTCTTCTTTAGCTTCTTCGCAACCAGCTACATCGTTAAAAGTTACATTTGGTTTTTTATCTGTTATAAGTTTTGCTCTAACTTTTACAAATGAAAAGGCCCTAGAGTTACCTGCCTGTATTTGCCTAAAAAACAAAAACCAAAGTCCAACAAGAAGTAAAAACCAAGGAAGATAGCCTAAAAGAAAGTCTACTAGGGAACTTCTTACCCTTGTTTCAACGATGACGTTCTTTTTGACTAAAAAATCTAAAATATCGGGTTTCTGCATAGGAAGAGCTATTTTGAATTCACTATATGGAATACCCTTTACTACCCTCGGAGTTTTAAATTCTCCATGAATTTCTCTTTCTGAAACTATAACGCTTTTTATGTTTCCCTTTTCTACTTCCTGTATAAATTCAGAGTAAGTTAGATTTAAGATCTTTAAATTTTTTTCTGCGTAGTAGACTAGGAATAAAATTACAACTAAAAAGATTAGGGTCCAGGTGACCAAAGTTGAGAAGCTTAAAACTTTATTTTCTTTACTATTTCTTTCGTTCATTTTCCGTATTTAATTATTTCTTCTTCATCAAGGCCATATACATTTTTAAAATACCTGAATTTTTCATTGTAGTCAAGCCCATAGCCTACCAAAAACTTATTGGGTACTTTAAAACCTACTATATCGATTTCTATATCTACCTCTCTCCTTTCGTATTTGTCAAGAAACACGACTGTTTTGAGAGATTTAGGTTTTCTCTTTAAAAGAGCTTCTTTTAGAAATTTAAGAGTATAGCCTGTGTCGATAATATCCTCAACCAGTATAACGTCTTTATCTTTAATATCAATTGGTATATCCCACATTATTTTTACGTCCTTTTCAGTTATTTTAGATTTTTTCCCATAGCTTGAAAGTCTTATAAATTCCAAAGTACAGTCAATTCCCATTTCTCTTATTAAGTCAGCTAGGAATACAAATCCCCCCTTTAAGACTCCGATTATTATTGGATTTTTTTCTTTATACTCGTTTCTTAATAATTCTGCAATTTCTTTTACCTTTTTTTTAATTTCTTTTTCTTTCAAAATTAAATCCATTTTAAGACCTCAATTTTTATGTTTCCCCCCTTCATGAAGGGTTCAAATCCCTCTACCCATACGATATTTCCCTTGTATTCAAGTACTACTAAATTATCTCTTAAGTAAAAGGGTACTTTTTTATTCTCAAAAAATTTCTTTAATTTTAATTTCTTGCCTTTTTCGGTCTCAATAAAATCGCCCTTTTTCCTTAATCTTAGTTTAGCCTCACTTAAAAGACTTCTTGGTAACCCTCCTTTTTCTCTATCCTCACTTATTTTTATCTTTATTTTTAATCCCTCTATTTCAAATTCACCCTCTTTTAAAGGGATTTCAAAATATGGAATTTTCCTGAGAAAGAGAACTAGGTTTTTTTTTGATATAAAATAAACATTTTTTCTAACCTCTATTTTGCCGCCATTTTCTAGTATTTTTTCCATTTTAAAGAGTGTTTCTCTAGTTAATTCATTTTCTGGACAAAAATCATAATAAATATTTTTTAAAACTTCTCTTTTTTCGAAAGAATCCAATTTGAGAATTTTTTCTCTGTTAATTTTTAAATAAAGAGGATTTTCCTCTTCTATAACAGATTTTACTTCGCTTTTTACTTTCCTTTCGTAAAACTCACTTTCTTCAAGTGCTCTTAAATAGAACTTCTTAAATTTCTCAAGATTGTAATTAAACTCCCTAAAAAGAATGGGCACTAAAATATGTCTTATTTTATTTCTTGTTCTCCTTAAGTCATAATTTTCAATATCCAAATGGTAAGGTATATCATTTTCTTTTAAGAATCTCAAAATTTTCTCTCTTGGAATTAAAATTAGAGGTCTAATTATTTTTTTAAATTTCGGTTTTATAGGTGGAGAAAGAAGCGAAAGCCCTTCTCTTAGAAATCTAATTATATAGCTTTCAAGCGCATCGTTTAGAGTGTGGGCTGTAGCAATTTTGTTATATCCATCTTTAAGGGAAATTTCCTCTAAAAGTGAGTACCTTTTTATTCTTCCAGCCTCTTCAATATTGAGTTTATTTTCTTTTGAAAATTTAACAATATCTTCTTCGTACACATAAGATTTGAGACCAAAATTTGCGGCAAACTCTTCTACTTTCCTTGAATCTAAGCTTCCCGGGAGTCTATGATTCAGGTAAAAAATTGAAAGAGTAAGATTATATTTTTCTTTAATTTTTAGTAGTGAGAGTGTTAAAAAAGTTGAGTCAGGGCCTCCTGAATAAGAAATAAGTATTTTATCGTTTTTCTCGATTAAATTAAAAGTTTCAATTGTTTCTTCAAATTCAGGTATTAAGTTTAACTTTTCTAAGTTCCTCACTGTTTGTTGCAGAAAAATATGTAATTTTTGTTCCTGTCTCTTTCTCTATGTATTCCAAAAATTTTCTCAAATTTTCATTATTTTCGTCAGGCTCAAACCCTTCGAACTCCTCATAAATTGGTCTTACTTTTTCAAGTTCCTGTGAAAGTGGAGGAGGATAATCAATCACTTTTCCGTTATATTCGTAAGCTTTACAAACTTTTATTTTTTTTAAATCTTTTAAAACATCAATTTTTGTTATTATTAGTTCTGTTGCCCCTGTTATCCTAATAGAGTATTTTAGAAGGGGTAAATCAAGCCATCCACACCTTCGTGGTCTACCTGTAGTTGCACCAAACTCTTGTCCCTTCTCTCTGAGATAAACTCCAATTTCACCTTTTTCCTCGGTTGGAAAAGGTCCTTCTCCTACTCTAGTGCTATAGCATTTAAAAACGCCAATAATTCTATTTAATTTCCATGGAGCAACTCCCGTAGTAAGAGAAATTGAGGCAGTAACAGTATGAGATGATGTTACATACGGATAAGTTCCAAGAGCAACATCAAGGAGTGCTCCCTGTGCCCCCTCAAAAAGTATCGGTTCACCCATCCTTTCCTTTTCCATTATGTATAATATTCCATCAGTCAAAAATTCTCTTACTTTTGAGAATAAATCTAGGGTTTTTTCGAAGATATCATCTTTAGGAATCATTGGTCTTCCGTACCTTGCCCCCCTTATTTCACTAGCGAATTCCCATAGCTCGCTAAATTTCCTATATGCATAGTCTTTATCTCTTAGGTCCCCTATTTTTAAAGCTTTTCTTGAAACTAAGTCTCTATAGGCAGGGCCTATACCTTTACCTGTTGTTCCAATTTTTCCCTCTTTCTTTTTATCTTCTTCTAATATGTCTTCCTCCTTATGAAAATTAAAAACAAGAGGAGTTCTTTCATCTATAAAGAGTCTATTATCTACACTGATATTTTTTTTGCTTAAATCTTCTTTTTCTTTTATTAGTTCTTCAAGGTCAAGAACGCATCCGCAACTTATGAGTGCCTCTTTTTCGGGGTGTAAAATACTCGTAGGTAGTTGATGTAAAACTATTTTTTCATTATCTCTATAGACAGTATGACCAGCGTTTGCCCCTCCTTGGAATCTAATTCCTATTTTATATTCATTTCTTAGCGCATCTATAATTTTCCCCTTCCCCTCATCTCCCCATTGTAAGCCCACCACTGCTATAAATTTTGAACTCATTTATTTTAATTATAAGTTCTTTTAACTTAAAATTAAAAATTAAGGGTTTTGCCAGGGTAGCTCAATTGGTAGAGCATCGCATTCGTAATGCGAAGGTTGCGGGTTCGACTCCCGTCCCTGGCTCTTTAAAACTCTAAAGTTGAGCCTTTTTTTCTCAGTATCCGGCTTAAGAGGAATTGCCTTTTTAACTCTTACACCAGAATACGTTCTAAAGGTTTCTGCTACCTTCTGTGACCTTTTTGATGTCCCAATCTTAGTTGTCGGAAGAGATCCAAGACCGTCTGGTAAATGCTTTCATCACCTTGTTATTGCTTCCTCTTTATCAAGGGAAAAGTTCGTTCTTGATGGAAGAATAGCTCCTACTCCCTCTATTGTTTATGCAGTTAAAAAGAGAGAAAAAAGTTCAATAGGAATTGTAATAAGTGCATCTCATAATCCACCTGAATGGAACGGTTTAAAATTCATTCATCCTGAAGGTAGATTTCTCTTTGAAAACGAAATTGAAAGACTTAAAAAAGAAGTGAGTTTTTTTAGTTGGGAAAAAATCAAAAATGTCTATAGGATTGAAAAATTTAGTCCTGTCAAAGAACACATAGATGGTATAATTGAAAATAAGTTTATTTTAAAGGATCTTATAAGAGAAAAAAGATTTAGGGTGGCAATTGATACAGCAGGTGGGGCTGGATCTAAGTCATTTCCTAAACTTTTGAGTAAATTAGGGTGTGAAGTTTTACCTTTTAACACTCAAATGGGGGTTTTTGAAAGACCTCTTGAGGTAAATACGGAGAACATAAGAGAGTTTGGAAATTTTGTCAAAGAAAAAAAGGCAGATATTGGCTTTGCGATTGATGCTGATGGTGATAGGTTACAAATTGTAACTAAAGACGGAAAAATTCTCTCCGAGGAGGAAACTTTACCAATATGTCTTAACTATCTTCTATCAGTTGAAAAGAAAGATATAGTTACAAATTTCTCAACAACCGAACAGGTTGAGGAAGTGGCAGAAAAGTTTGGAGTTAAAGTTTATAGGACTAAAGTTGGAGAAGCCAATATTGTAAAAAAAATGATTGAAGAAGAGGCAGGGTACGGTGGTGAGGGAAATGGAGGAGTTATTGTACGGGATTTCAACATGACAAGGGATGCCCTTTTTGCCTCTGCAATAGTTCTTTCATTTCTAACTCAGTTTAACGATTCACGAGAGTTTAAGAAACTGTTTAAAAAAAGGTTTATGAAAAAGCTAAAGTTTTTTATCTCAGAAAGAAGGATACCTGAAAAAATTTTAGATTTTACGCAAAAGTTAAATTTTTTAGAGATCAACGGGGAGGATGGTGTAAGATTAAAGTTTGATTCTGGATTTATTCACATAAGGCCTTCTAATACAGAACCTGTACTTAGAGTTATAATAGAATCAGAGGAGAAGGAGGTTGTTGAGGAATGGGAGAGGAAAATAAGGGGGTTAATTTAAATTTTGCAAGAAAGTATAGACCTCAGAAGTTTAGCGAAATTGTTTCTCAGGATATTATAAAGATTACTTTAAAAAATGCGATTAAGATGGATAAACTTGGAAATGAGATTCAAGCGCTTTTATTTGCAGGACCAAGGGGAAGTGGAAAGACTTCAGTAGCTAGGATAGTGGCAAAGGCTCTAAATTGCGAAAATTTGAAAGATGGTGAACCCTGTGATATTTGCACTTCCTGTACAGAGATTAAAGGGGGATCTTCCCTTGATGTTCTTGAAATAGATGGTGCATCCTACAGGGGAATACAAGAGGCAAAAAGTATAGTTGAAATGACAAAGCTTATACCAAGTAAGTTTAAATATAAGGTCTTCATTATCGATGAAGTTCACATGTTTTCGAAAGACGCCTTTAACGCTCTTTTAAAAACTCTTGAAGAACCACCAAGAAGGGTATTTTTCATATTTGCTACTACAGAGCTTCATAAAGTTCCAGAAACAATTCAATCTAGATGCCTTGTTTTTGAATTTACTCCCATACCTGAAGAGAAAATTTTTGAAAGGTTAAAAGAGGTTTGTGAGAAAGAAAAGATAAGGTACGATGATGAGGCCCTAAGGCTAATAACAAAGAGTGCTGGTGGAAGTTTAAGGGATTCACTTTTACTTCTCGAAAAGGCGCTTTACTTCACTGGGGGAGAGGTTTTTGAAAACAAGGTAAAAGAGGTTATAGGCTTTTTACCTGAAGAGTTAATGCAAATTTTACTTGAACTAATTTCAGAGAGAAAAGGGCTAGAGCTTTTAAAATTCCTAGACGAAATTCTAACCAAATATACTGAGAGAGATGTTCTAAGATCCTTTTTGTTTTTTCTTGAGGATGTGCTAAAAGGTATGGAGAGAAATATCTATAAAAAATACTATAAAAATTTAACAAAGGTTGATATAATAAGATTTATGAATCATATTTTTGATGTTCAGAAAACGATTTACTTTATTCCTGATCCAAGGATTTTAGTGAGTCATGCTTTCTATAAGATGATCTATTTACCGAGAAGTTATGAAATAGAGGATATTATAGAAAAGGGTGGAGTAGTTATGGAAATAGAAAGAGAATTTATAAAAGAAAGGGAAGAGGAGAAGTTAAAGTTCAAAACTCAAGATGATTTATCTCTCTATGAGATTTTTTTAATTGAGCTTAAAAATCTTGGAATGCTTATTTACTCTATTTTTAAAGAAAAGGCGAGTCTAAAAGATAAAAGTATTTATATAAAAGTAAAGGACGGGGTGGAAAGGGAAATAGTTGAGAAGGAAATTGATAAATTGAAAGATATAATTAGAAGAACCTTTGGATCTGATTTTGAATTAAAAGTTGAAATTGAACAAAAAGAAAAGGAGGAAAATTTTGATATAATTACAAAGTTTGAAAGAGAATTTTCACTCTCACTTATAAGGGAGGAAGAAAATGAAGGTAACCTTGGAAAATATTAAAGGTTTAAAATTTAAGGGGAAAAATGAAAGAGGACACGAGATTTATCTTGATACAAAAATTGATTTAGGAGGCTTTGATTCAGCACCTACTCCTATGGAAACTCTTTTAATTGCCCTTGGAGGCTGTACCGGCATGGATGTAGTTTCAATACTCTCTAAAATGAGAGTGAATTTTAGTTATTTTGGAATTGAAATTGAAGGAAAAAGAAAAGATGAACATCCCAAAGTTTTTGAAAAAATACACATAAAGTATCTTTTTGGTGGGGAAAATTTACCTATGGAAAAACTAGAAAAAGCGATAGAACTTTCATTATCAAAGTACTGCTCTGTGTCTAACATGTTAAAGGGTACTGCTGAGATTACATACAGCATCGAAATAGTTCCAACTCAGAAATAGAGAGAATTTAATTGAAAACCTATATTTTTAAAGCATAAAATTAATAAATTAGATGGAGTCTAATTTAACAGAAATTGCCTTTCACATTGTAACTCAGATTAGTATTATAATTCTTTTGGCAAAAGTGGGAGGAGAAATTTTTGAGAGGTTTTTTAGACAACCTTCTGTTCTGGGAGAGCTTTTAGTTGGTATATTAATTAGTCCCTTTTTTCTTGGGAAAAGTTTAAGGCTACCGGGGGTTTCACCTCTTTTCCCTATTGAACATTCTAACATTCTCGGAATTTCATCAGAACTTTACGTAATTGCTCAAATTGCTGTTGTAATTCTTCTTTTTATCGCTGGTGTTGAAACAGATATTTCTCTTTTTTTTAGATACTTTGGAATCTCATTTCTAATCGGTTTAGGTGGCGTTATCTTACCCTTTATTTTGGGTGATATTTTTACTATTCTGTTTGGATACGCTGATTCTTTTATTAGTCCTAAGGCACTTTTTATGGGAGCAATACTTACCGCCACCTCGGTTGGTATAACTGCAAGGATTCTCTCTGATATGGAAAAAATTAACACTCCAGAGGGAGTTTCAATTTTAGCAGCTGCCGTAATAGATGATGTTTTGGGAATACTTGTGCTTACTATAGTCGTAGGTATAGTTGAAAGTGGAGAAGTATCTGTAAAGGCTGCATCCATTACAGCATTAAAAGCTTTTTCAATATGGCTTATAATACTTGCTATTGGTTTAATTATAGTAAAACCACTTACTAAATTGTTAAAGAAACTCAAATCAGAGGGAGCCTGGCTCTCAATAGTTTTATCTTTTGCCTTTTTTTCATCTTATCTTGCTGAATATTTTGGTCTTGCCATGATTATCGGCTCTTATGCTATGGGTCTTGCCTTTTCTACCACAGAATTAAAGGAAGAAATTATTAAAGATCTAAAAGGGGTATATCACTTTTTAGTACCTATCTTTTTTGTAGTTATGGGGATGCTTGTAAATTTAAGTTCAATTTTTAAATCTCTACTATTTGGTATTACAATTACGTTTATTGCGATACTTTCAAAAATAATAGGTTGTAGTATTCCTGCGTTCATAGTTAAGTTTAATATACTCGGAGCAACTAGGATAGGAGTTGGTATGATACCAAGAGGAGAGGTTGCACTTATTGTGGCTGGGGTTGCTCTTGCAAGAGGTGTTATATCTCATGATCTATATGGAGTAGCTATAATGGTAACCTTTATAACAACTTTACTTGCACCAGTTTTACTTGTACCACTTTTAAGAATAAAAAGGGAAGGAATAAGGTGAAAAGATTAAGGGATGTGCGAAAATATACAAGAATACTGTTTAAGTATAGACCAAGAACAAAGAGGGAGATCTTTCTAAGACTGAGCAAAAAAGGATTTAAAGCGGAGGAGATAAAAAAAGAAATTGAAAGACTTGAAAGGGAAGGCCTAATTGATGATGAAAAGTTTGCAAAAATATTTGTGATAGAAGAGATACATAAAAGGCCTGTTTCAAAGGATTTACTTATAGAGAAGCTTTTAAGAAAGGGAGTGACTTTAGAAATAGCTAAAAGGATTGTTGAAGAGGAATATAAAGAAGATGTTGTTTTAGAATCAGCCTTAAAAACTGTGAAAAAGCTAAAAAGTAGGGGATTTTCTGAGGAACGCATTTATAAATATTTTTTAAATAGAGGCTTTGAGTATTCTTTTATTGAAAAAGTATTATTTAAAGGGTTTAATTCCCCTTAAAAAAGTATCAAAAAATGAGTTCCATAAAAGAGGCAAAATATATTTGGATGAATGGAGAGCTTGTTCCTTGGAAAGATGCAAAAATACACGTTTTAACACATGCTCTACATTATGCCTCTTCTGTATTCGAGGGAATAAGATGTTATGATACTAAAAAGGGCCCCCGTATTTTTAGATTGAAAGAACATATAAAAAGATTATTTGATTCTGCAAAAATTTATAGGATGGAGATACCTTACTCCTTTGATGAAATGATTGAAGCTTGTAAAAAAACAGTTATCGAGAATGGTCTTTTAGAGTGCTATATAAGGCCAATAGTTTTTAGAGGTTATCACTCCTTAGGTGTAAATCCCCTTGAATGTCCTGTTGAGGTAGTAATTGCGGTTTGGGAGTGGGGTAAATACCTTGGACCTGAAGCTCTTGAAAAGGGGGTTGATGTCATGGTTTCATCTTGGACAAGGATAGCACCAAACACCGTTCCGCCAATGGCGAAAGCATCAGGAAACTATGCAAACGGTCAACTTATAAAGATGGAGGCAGTTTTATATGGATTTTCTGAGGGAATTGCTCTTGATGCAATGGGTTTTGTTTCAGAAGGTTCTGGTGAAAATATTTTTGTGGTAAAGGATGGAATTATATACACACCTTTCCTTGATGCCTGCATTTTACCTGGAATAACAAGAGACACCGTTATAAGACTTGCAAGAGATGCTGGTTACGAGGTAAAAGAAGTGATGCTGCCAAGAGAGTTTCTTTATATAGCAGATGAAGTTTTCTTTACGGGAACCGCGGCGGAGATAACACCTATAAGAAGTATTGATAAAATAATAATTGGTGATGGTAAGAGGGGGAAGATAACTAAACATCTTCAGGAATTATTCTTTAGCTATATTAACGGGGACATAGAGGATAAATACGGATGGCTCACACCTCTAAAATAAAGGTAGCACTTGGTGCTGATCATAGAGGTTATAGGCTAAAGGAAATTATAAAAAAGTTTTTAATTGAAAGAGATTACGAGGTAATAGACCTAGGGGGGTTTTCGGAGGAATCAACTGACTATCCTGATTTTGCCATAAAAGTAGGAGAGAAAATCAAGGAAAAGGAGGCAGATTTTGGAATTCTTATTTGTATGACAGGTATTGGAATGGTTATAGCTGCAAATAAGGTAAAGGGAGTTAGAGCTGCTCTTTGTAGAGATGAGGAAGATGCCTATCTTGCGAGGGCACATAACAATGCTAATATTTTAACGCTTGGTGCAAAAGATTTAAAGGATGTTAAAGAGATTGAGAGTATTGTTTTTAAGTTTCTCACTACTCCTTTTGAGGGCGGTAGACACGAAGTAAGGATAAAGAAAATAATGAATTATGAGAATTGTTCCGCTGGGAGCGGATAGTCTTGGAACAAGGTCTTTCTCATTATATGTTGAAACAGGTGATGTAAAAATAATAGTTGACCCCTCTTGCGCTCTTGCTCCAAGAAGAAATGGCTATCCCCCTTCTCCACAGGAAGTTCACAATTTAAATGTAATCTATAATAAAATTAGAAGTTATGTAAAACAGAGTGATGTTGTTATAATAAGCCACTTCCATAACGATCACTATCCCTTTTTTGACGTGGACATTTTTCTGGGAAAGATCCTTTTGATAAAAGATTACAAAAAAGATATGAATTACATGCAAGTAATAAGGGCAAAAAAGTTTATAGAGGAGTTGCAGAGAAGAGGAGTTAAATACTTCTTTGCAGATCTAAAGGAGTTTAATTTTAATAAAACAAAAATTTTATTTTCGGATGGATTATGGCACGGAAGATTAAAGAGAGAGGGAAAAGTAGTTGGATTTATCATAGAAGAAAAGGAAAGACTTTTTTATTCTTCAGATACTCAAGGTTTATGGGATAAAAATTTAAAAGAATTTTTAAAGGGAAAAGTGATAGATTACTTTTTTGTTGACGGTCCTTCTCTTTATCAAAGTAAAAAATCAGAGATAGATGAGTTTATTAGAGATGTCTCAGAGCTTCTAAAGGAATTAAATAATTCAATAATGATTATAGATCATCACTTCGTTAGAGATTTAAGTTATATAAATTACATTAGAAATTTTAGAGAAATTTATGGAAATAGAGTTTTTACATGTGCTGAATTTCTGGGGGAAAAAGATACCCCTCTTGAGGCATTAAGGAGGGATTATTATGAAGGAAGAAATTTCGAACTTAATAAAGCAAAATTTAATTGATTTAGAACCCTATCAGCCTGGAAAACCGATTGAAGAAGTGCAAAGAGAGTACGGATTAAAAGAGGTTAGTAAATTAGCTTCAAATGAGAATTTATACGGAGTTTCTCCTAGTGCTATAAAAGCAATGAGAAAATATCTCAAGGAGATGAATTTATATCCTGATGACTCCTGTTATTATTTAAGAAAAAAAATTGCTGAAAAACATATGGTGAAAGAAGATGAAATAATAGTAGGAAATGGCTCTGTTGAGCTTTTATATTACCTTGGAATGGCCTTTTTGGATGAAAATGTTTCTGTGATGTTTAATAGGGGCTCTTTTCCAATGTATAAGATTGTTTCAAAGATATTTAATGCAAAAATTGTTGAAATTCCATTAAATGAAAAAAACCTTTCATGTGATCCAGTTAAAATAGCAGATAATTTAAATAGTGATACAAGAATGATTTTTCTTGCAAACCCAAACAACCCTACTGGAACAAGTTTTTCTCATCAGGACCTTGTGTATCTTTTGAAGAAAGCAAAAAAAGATACTCTTATTGTACTAGATGAAGCTTACACTCATTTTGTAGAAAGTGAAGATTTCCCTGATGCCTTTGAGCTTTATAAGGAATTTGAAAATTTGATAATTATCAGAACTTTCTCCAAGGCATACGGTTTAGCTGGACTAAGGATAGGTTATCTTATAGCAAGACCCAAAATAATTAATGCCTTGTATAAAGTAAAGATTCCCTTTAATGTTAATAGGTTAGCTCAGTATGCTGCACTGTATGCCCTCGATGATGACACCTTCGTAAAGACTATGAGAGAGAGGATTTTGAGAGAGAAGAAATTTCTATATAAGAATTTTGATAAGATGAATATTTTTTACTTAAAATCAGATGCAAATTTTATATTTGTGAGGTTTGAAAAAGATGCAGATATGATTTATAGGGAGCTTTTAAAAAGAGGTGTAATAACAAGACCTTTACCTAAGTCTCTTTTTCCAAATTCACTCAGGATTACAGTTGGAAGAAGAGTCGATAATATAAAGCTTGTTAAATCTCTTAATGAAATTCTTAGAAGTTAAGTTAAGTAAACAAACAAAGGCAAGACTAATTGCAATAAATTTACTTTATAGGAGCGAACTTTTAGGTGATGATCCCTTAGATTTGATTAAAAAAGAAAAGGGAGAAGAGACGGAAATTGCAAAAGATTATCTTGAAAAATTCTATAAAAATTTAGACGTAATCGATGATTTGATAAAAAAAAACTTAAAAAATTGGGATTTTGAAAGAATTTTACCATTTGAAAAATCAGTTCTTAGATTTGGAGTTGGAGAAATCCTTTTTTATCCAGATACTCCACTTAAAGTTATAATTGGAGAACTGTTGAAAATTACAAGTATTTTTGTTGATGAAAAGGCAGTAAAGTTTATAAATGGGATTCTTGATAAAATAGGTAAAACTGTAAGAAAATGAGATACTTAGTTCTTTCTGATATACACTCAAATTATGAGGCGCTTGATAGTGTTATAAAAGTTGCAAATAAAGAAGGATATGATGAAATAATTTGTCTTGGAGATATTGTTGGATACGGTGCTGATCCTAATCTATGTGCGGATTTTATTAGAGAAAATGCAAAAGTCACTGTTTTAGGTAATCATGATTTAGCTCTTATAAATCCAGAGGAAAGAAAGAATCTAAATGAGTTTGCATTTAGAGCTATTGAGTGGACCTTTAAGGTTATAAAACTAGAAAATAAAGAATTTATAAAAAACCTGAATTTTAAAGAAAAAGTGAGTGAAGATTTAGAAATTGTACACACGGCACCGTCAGCTCCTGAGTCTTTTTTTTATATTTTTTCCCTTGAAGAAGCAATTTTTGAATTTCAAAGCATAGAAAAAGGTATTGTTTTTTTTGGCCATACTCATGTTCCCTCAATTTATAAGAGAAAAAAAGAAGGTAAATTTTTCAAATTCGGTTTTAAGGATATAGTTTATGAAAAAAAGAATAATTACTTTATTTTTAAATATAGGCTTGAGGGTGACACTGATTATCTTATCAATCCAGGTAGTGTTGGGCAACCTAGGGATGGAGATCCTCGATCCTCTTTTATGATTTATGATAGTGATAAAAGAGAATTACTATTTTATAGAGTTTTCTACGATATAGATCTTGCAAGGAGAAAAATTATAGAAAATGGCTTACCACAGTTTCTTGGTGATAGACTCCTATATGGGAGATGATACTTCTTTTTTTTATTATTCTTGATAACCCTTTTGATATGGCTATAAGAGATTTCTTTCAGAGAAATAGAACCCCCTTTTTAGATAAAACTTTTACTATTATAACAAAAAGTGCAGACAAAGAAGTTTTCCTTGTAAGTGAGGTAATACTTTCTAATTTCTTTTCAGAGCATGAAAGAGAAGATGCGAAACTTTTACTGTTTGGTGTAGGTCTTTCATCTTTATCAGTTTTAACTTTGAAAGTTCTTTTTAAAAGAAAAAGGCCCTCAGGAGAATTAAAAAGTGCCTTTGACTATGCCTTTCCTTCCGGACATGCAACTGGTTCTTTTTCATTTGCTTATATTCTCTCAAAAAGACATAAAAATTTAAAATTTTTACTATACAGTTGGGCTTTTTTAGTCGGAATTTCAAGAATTTACTTAGATAGGCACTGGACAACAGACGTACTTGCCGGAATAGTTATTGGTACCTTTTGGGGTTATCTTGTAATGAAAAACGAAAGAAAAATTTTAGATTTTAAAATAAAATAATATGGATATTTCGATGCTTTTATCTTTTATAAAAGAAATTTCTGCAGAGGTAGATCTTGAAAGGATAAAAAGGTTTTTAGAAGCTTTTCTAAGAAATTTTTTTAAGGGATATACTTCTTTTGATGTCTTTATTGGTGAAAAAAAAGAAGAGATTAAGCCTCTGTTTAGAGATTATGTGAATGAAAAAGAAATTATAAGTTATTTTATTAACATTAAAGATCCGATTTTTGAAAAAATTGAGAATATTTCTTTTTACAAATTTCCATATTACGAATCTTCTTATATATTTTATTTCCCTTTTTACCATTTTGGTGAGCTTTTTGGATTTATTCTGATTGATTTTAAAGATAAGCTAAATGATGATTCTTTGTTTGATTTAAAAGTTCTTTCATCTTTTATAGGACCTATTTTTTTGACTTCTTATCTTTACAAAAAAAGAAGAGAATCTGAAAAAAGACTTGAGTTAAGTTATGATCTTATCCTTTTTTCTACTAGAGTTTATGATGAAGGAAGAATTTGTGATTATATAATAAAAAATATATACGAAAACCTGAGTGACATAGATTCAGTTTGTTTTTATAAGCTTAAGGGTGACTTTCTTATACCTTATTCTTTTAGAGGCGGAGAAAATTTTGAAATTTTAAATATTGAAGTTTCTTTTCCTGGAGAGGCTGTAAGAAAAATGAAAACCACTTTAAGAGGTTCTGAGCTGTCGGTACTTGTTCCTACTAGAGATTTTATTCATGGAGTTTTATACCTTAAAAAGAAAAGGGGAACTTTTGAATTAGAAGAAGTAAAAACTATAGAAATGATCGCAAATACACTCTCGATTTCTGTTGAGAATGCTAACTTTATAAAAGAATTAAGAGAGAGAAAGGAAGGCTTAGAAGAGGAGCTAAAGTTATTGCTTGAAAATAGAATAAAAGAGGAAAAACTTGCTTTTGTTGGAAAAGTTGCAGCAGGACTTGTTCATGAGCTTAAAAATTTGATTTCTGGTATTTTAGGACTTGCTGAACTTCTTGAGTTAAAAATAAAAGATGAAAGTATAAAAGAAATAATAAAGACTTTAAGGGATGAGGGTAACACAATGAATTATTTACTATCTTCTCTACTTGATATTTCTAAGCCCTTTAGAATTAATTTGAGTTGGGCTTCTCTTAAAAATATTGTGGAAAGATCAATTTATATCTGTAAGTTTTTTGTAAAAGGTAAGAATATTTTCTTTAATATAAATGTTCCAGAGAATGTTAAAATTTTGTGTGATGAGGTAAAATTTGAGCTTACACTTGTTAATTTAATAAAGAATTCGATAGAGGCAATAGAAGAAAGTGGAGAAATTAAAGTTAACTTTAGGAAAAATTTAGATTTTATTCTTGAAATAGAGGATAACGGGAAGGGGATAGAAGATAAATATATAGAGAAGATTTTCGAACCATTTTTTACGACAAAAGAAAAGGGAGCAGGCCTGGGTCTTTCCTTTGTTAAAAAGGTAATTGAAGCCCATGGATTTAGTATAAAGGTCTCAAGTATAATAAATAGGGGAACAAAATTTTCGATTTATATACCTCAAAAATTTATAGAGGGTTCAAATCCATAAAAGATCATAAAAGATGAAACCGGAAAAAAGAATATTGATTGTGGAGGATGAAAAGCTCTTAGGGATGGCCCTTTATGAAGTTTTATTTTCTGCTACAGGTACTTTTGAAATTGTTCTCTGTGAAACCGCTGAAGAGGGACTTAATAAAATAAAAGAAAAAAAATTTGATCTTGTTATTTCAGATTTAAAACTTCCCGGTGAAATGAACGGAATGGATCTTTTAAAAAAAGTAAGGGAGAAGTATCCTGATACTCATTTAATTTTAATGACAGCCTATGGCTCAGAAGCTGTACAAGAAGAGGCAGAAAAAATTGGAGTTGAAGCCTATTTTGAAAAACCATTTAAACTTAAGGAGTTTGTTTCAAGAGTATTAAATATTCTTGGAGTTGAAGAAAAGGAGGGATAAATGGCACTCGTTGGTGATTTAAGGGATATAAGAATTGAGGATATTTTAAAATTTATAAAAAGACTCTCAAAATCCGGAAAACTAATTATAGATGGTAAATATCTAAAAGGAGAGATTTTTTTTGCCAAGGGGATGATTGTTGCTGTAAAAAAAATGGACGGAACGATGTTAAGAGAAAATCTTGAAAACGATGTTCTTGAACTTTTAAGACAGGATGAAGGAACCTTTACACTTGAGCCTACCCAAGAAGAGGTTGAATCTGTTTCGTTTTTAGATCCAGATGAAATAATTTTAAAAATATAATATAAAAGTGGTTTATACAATTGGTCACTCAAACAGAAAATTAACAGATTTTATCAACCTATTAAAGCACTATAAAATTAAAAATCTTATTGATATAAGAAGATTTCCCTATTCTAAGAAATTTGAATGGTTTAGTAAAGAAAATCTTTCAAAGGCACTTAAAGAAGAAAAAATTTCATATTACTGGCTAGGAGAAGAACTCGGCGGATTTAGAAATGAGGGGTATGAGACTTATATGTCTAAGGATAGTTACAAATCTGGTCTTAAAAAAATTATTGATCTTTCAGAAGTGAGAACCTGTATAATGTGTGCTGAAAAGCTTTTTTTTAGATGTCATAGAAAATTTATTTCTAGGTCACTTATGGAGCTTGGTTTTAGAGTTATACATATCATAGATAAAGATAAGATTTATGAAATGAAATGAAAATCTTTGTAAGTGGGGGGGAACTTATTGCAAAGGGAGCCATTGATGCGGGTGTTAGGTTTTTTGCAGGATATCCCATAACACCCGCTTCCGTAATCTATGAACCAATTATGAGAGAACTTCCAAAAGTAGGCGGAGTTTCTGTTGGTGCCTCTGACGAGATTTCTGCAATTTCTTACTGTATCGGCGCCTCTCTTATGGGAATTAAATCAATGACAGCTACTTCTGGACCTGGATTCTCACTAATGATCGAGTCTATTTCTTTTGCTCTAATGTCTGAAATACCTGTAACAATTGTCTTAGCCCAGAGACTGGGACCAGCTACCGGTGGTGCTACAACAAACTCTCAGGGAGATCTCCTTTTTGCCGCCTTTTCTAACTCAGGAGGATATCCAATACCAATTGTCTCTCCATCTACTATTGAGGAAAGTTACGAATTTACAATCCATGCCGTAAACATTTCAGAAGCCTTAAGAACACCCACTATACTTTTAACCGAAAAGGAAGTCACTATGACGAGAAAAAGTGTTGAATTGAGTTCTCTAAGAAGGCCTGAAATTTTGGATAGAAAAGTATATAATGGTGAGGATGAATTTAAAACTTATAACTTTGTAGCCTTAGAAGATGTCCCACTATTTTCACCGGTAGGGGGCAGATACCTTACAAGATACACAGGTAGTGCACACGACAAAAAGGGAGACCTAAAAAAAGACGATCCTGAAGTTATCGAGATGCTTCATCATCTAAAGGAAAAAATAATAAAAAATATTGATAAATTTTACTTTTATGAGTATGTTGAAAGAAACCCCGATATTTTGCTCTTATCTTACGGTATAACTTCAGAAAGTGTAAGAGAAGTTTCAGAGGAAGAAAGTTTAAGCTATTTAATTTTAAAGACACTTTACCCTTTAAAGGAAGAGAATTTAAAACCAATATTTGAAAGGTATAAAAAGATAGTTGTGGTTGAAGAAAACATTATTGGTTCACTTTTTATTTTAATTAGGCACCTTCTTGGCAACAAGGGTTATTCTTTAACAAAAGTGGGGTCATTGATAGCCCCTTGGGAGATAAAAAGGTTTATAAGTACGTTATGAGAGATATATTTGAAATTATAGATAGACCTCAAAATTTTCCCTATTGTCCTGGCTGTGGTCATACCACAATTGATATGGTCTTAGCCAGGGCTATTTTTGAGCTAGGCTTAAAAAATGAAGACTTTGTCATTGTTTCTGATATAGGCTGCGTAGGACTTGTTGATAAGCTTTTTAGGGTGCATACGGTACATACTCTTCACGGAAGATCTACTGCTGTTGCAGCAGGTATAAAAATGGTTGATGAAGTTCTTTTTGACAATAAATTAAAGGTTGTTGTTATGATAGGAGATGGTGGATCAACAATTGGTCTTTTGCATTTAGTTGAGGCTGCAAAAATAAATGTAGATATTACAGTTTTAATTCATAACAATTTCTTATATGGAATGACAGGAGGACAACACTCAGGTCTTACTCCTAAAGACTTTAAAACATCAACGACTTTAAATGGTAACCCCTTTGAGCCTCTTAAAATAATTGATATTTTGAAAAACTCAGGTGCAACTTTTTATGCAAGAACCTACTCTCAAGATCCCGAGTTAAAAGAAATTATTAAAGAAGCACTTTTACATAGAGGCTTTGCAGTTGTTGAGATACTTGAATTATGCACAGGTTACGCTACAAGATACAATGAAATAAAAGGCTCAGGCTTGAAAAATATGCTTGATAATCTTGGAGGTAAAGTAAAAGTAAAAGAAAAAAAAGAAAGTTTTGGTGAAATTTATAAAAACAAATTTTTCGACGGAAAGGGAGAGGTTGAATTTAAGGGAATTGAGATTGATAAAAGGGTTTCTCTAAAGGAACCCTTAAAAATTGTCATAGCGGGGTCGGCAGGTGAGGGTGTCCAACTGGCAGCTTCTTTACTTTGCTATTCTTCAATCCTGGCAGGATTAAACGCAACCCAGAAAAACGATAACCCTGTTACAGTTGGAAGCGGCTTTTCTGTCTCAGAAGTGATAATATCAGAAAGAAACATAAAATACTCTGGTATAGAAAAACCTAACTATTTAATTATAACAAGCATCGATGGTTTTAAGAGAGTTAAAAACCTTTTAAATCTTTCAGAAAATGTAATAATAGATGAGACTTTAACTGAGAATAAAAGCTATTTCAGAATCCCTGCAAGAAGATACTTAAGTGTAAGAGGTGGACCAAACTACTTTTCAATAGGTTTTCTTTTCGGTAAGTTTAGTCCCTTTGAAAGTGAAATTTTTGAGAAAGCTATCTTAAAATATGGTAAATCAAAAGAAGAGGTTTTAAAGGTATTTAAAGAGGGGGTAAGTTTAGGAAAAAGCTATGGGGTTCAAAGCCCAGCCTAAAAAGGGAGTTTTTAATGTTTAACGTTTTACTAGCTTTAATCTCCTTTATAAATCCTTTTAGGCCATCTTTTGAAAAGGTTTCAGAAGATCTTCTTGAAAAGCTTTATGAAACGTCTGATAGAGAGAAGTTAACAGTTATAATTCTTATGAATCCCTCACCAGATTACGAATTTATAAAGAAGATTCCTGATATAAAATCGAGAGCTGATTACCTAAAAACACTTGCCTCTGAATCTCAACGCGATTTATTAGATTTTCTATCGAAGAATTTAAACTCTGAGGTTGAATTTTACGAGCCCTATTGGGTCTATAATGGTATAAGAGCTAAATTAACAAATAGACTAATCAAAGAGCTAATAAAAAGAGAAGATGTTTTGAGAATAGAACTTGAACCAAAAGTTTTTCTTATAAGGCCTGAAAAACCTGATGCAAGTTATACCTTTTTTGATTCAAAGGCTGCTCCTTGGAATATGCAGATGATAAAGGCTGATTCAGCTTGGGCAAATAATTTTAGAGGAGAAGGAGTTATAGTAGGTGCTATGGATTCAGGTATTGATCGCACTCATCCTGCCTTTGCTGGGGTCCAATTTAAGGCAAGAGCTTTTACAACTGATGGTAATCCATTTAATGATGCTTGCCAGCACGGAACTCATGTTTCTGGAACAATAATAGGAGGTACAGGTAACTTTGGGACAAATGATATTGGGGTTGCTCCCAATGTTCCTTATTTTGTGATGGCTAAAATATTTGATAATTCATGTTATGCTGGTAATATTTCAGCTGCCTTTCAATGGATAGCTTCTTTGAAGGCTGATTCAAACATAAATATAAGAGCTGTTAATAATTCTTGGGGTTCCTGTTATACTACTTCGACTGCATACTGGCAAGCCGTTTTGTCCTGGAGAGCTCTTGAAATTTTTCCTGTTTTTTCAATTGGAAACAATGCCAATTGTAATACAAGTTGTGCTAGTACAGGAACAGCAGGAACACCAGGAAACTATCCTACTTTAATTGGTGTTGGAACTGTAGGGACAAATGGCTGTCACGATTGTGTGGGACAGAGAGGACCTGCACCAAATCAAAGCCCTTGGAATGATCCAACTTATTGGTTTTATCCTACATGGAATCTATTGAAACCTGATATTGCTGCCCCAGGATCAGGAGTAAGGTCCTCTGTTCCTGGTGGTGGCTATGCCACATGGGACGGCTCTTCCATGGCTGCTCCTCATGTTACAGGAGCCCTTGCACTTTTATTCCAAGCTAACCCTGCGCTTACAGTTGACAGTGCTTACATGATTCTGATAAATACAACAACAAAGCCTACGACCTGTGGGTATACTTATCCGAATGACAGAGTAGGATGGGGTATAGTAAACGTTTGGAAAGCAATACAAACTCAACTTGGAAGGCCGATTGTTACTATAGCCTCTTGGGACACTTCTAATACTGGACAAGCATGGGATCCTGGAGAGCAGGCAATTTTTGATTTTGTTGCAAAAAACTTTGGTCAAGCTCCTGCTTATTCAATTACAGGAAAATTAAGGACAACAAGCCCTTACGTAACTATAACTGATTCAACAGGAAGCTGGCCTGATTTACAACCTGGACAAAGTGCAAATAACACCGATAACTTTTCTGCTATTTCAGCTCCTGGAACCCCAATCGGAACCCTAGTTAACTTTACTCTTTATATATATGGAACCGATAACAGTGGAAATAATTATACATGGCAATATGATTTTTCCATAAGGGTTGGTGCGCTTGGAGCAACTCTTACTGATATACCAGCTGGAAATGCTATTTTAACGGTTACAAACAGGGGTGGATTTCCCTCTCAAGACGAGTTTGGAAACTTTGGAGGTGGAACAGGATTCAAGTGGCCAAAGACCGGCTCTAATCATTTGTACTATGGCTCTATAGGAATTACAAACAGCTCTACATATGTAGCAGATGCCTTTTACAACGCAAATGATGCCTTTGACGATGATTTTGCGGCAAGAGATGGACTCTGGTGGATAAGGCCAGCTTTTAAGGGCGATACATTAACAAGAGCTGGATACGATGATAGTCCTCATTCATCTTCAAAGAACATATACATTACACAGTACGCCTATGCCTTCTCAAAACCTACTAACCCTGGTCCTGGAAACGGAGTTTTAGTTGAACTGAACATAATAAACAAGGGCTCAACCGCAGTTTCAGGACTTTACGCAGGTCTCTTCATGGACTTTGACATAAATCCTTATAGTAGTAATAGTGGTAGCAAAGATTTAACAAGAAGACTTATTTACATGTACTATGGTTCAATTTATACTGGGGTAGCACTTGTTGAGCCTCAGGTTGGATTTATTGGTAAATTCTTGCATAATCCGACTTATGTCTATCCTAGCGGTAGACCAACAGAAGCAGAGAAATATCAATTCCTTTCAGGACAGATTGGTTTAGATCAGACTGATCAAGCGGGTGATTGGACAATAGTAGCGTCCTATGGTCCCTTTAATCTTTTACCCAATGATACTCAACGGGTTGTTTTTGCAATTGTTGGTGGAAACAGTTTAACTAATTTGAGGCAAAATGTAGATTCAATAATGAACCGCTATACAGATATTAAAGAGGTAATAAGGGATCTTAAGCTGAGTCTTTCAATATTCTCATATAGAGGAAAGGACGGTTTAAAGGTGAAGTTTACTCTGCCATATAATTCTAATGTTACTCTTGATCTTATTGATCTTTCTGGAAGATTGGTGCGAAGCATAGAAAGTGGTAAGAAGGATGCTGGTGTTTATTTTATAAATTTAAGGTCAGAGGAAATTGGTAAGGGTGTCTTTTTCCTGAAGTTAAAGACAGATAAAGAAAGTCGTGTTTTAAAGATTTTTAACTATTAGAGTTTAGCTAGGGTTTAAAGTTTTAAATTTTTTATGAATGAGGAGTTTTCTTTTTATTTCTTATTATTTTCCACCGGAGCCTTACGCTGCATCGGTAAGAGCCTATCATTACGTTAAGAATTTAAAAAATTTTTTTAAACCTTATGTTTTAACAAAAAGAATAAGCGGGGTTTTTATAAAAGATGACTCGCTCTTAAAGGATTTAGATGGAATAAGGATAGAAAGAGTTTTTGATTATATTTCTTTTATAAAAAGTTTTATAAAATTAAAGGGAGGAGCTGGGAGGGAGGTTAAAAGGATTTTAAAGCCATTTTATGATAGAGCAAGGAGTATATTAGAAAAAGAAAGAGTTGATTTTATCATAATAACAGTTCCACCCTTTGAGCTTTTAAAAGTTGGAGTATCTCTAAAAAAAAGATTTAATTTGCCGCTTGTATGCGAAATAAGAGATCCAGCTGATTTTGAAAGTGGCAAAAAGTTTAAGAGATTTATTAAAAAACTTGAAAATTTAGTGGACTTTTTTGTCTGCTCCCATGAGTATGTCTTAAAAACATTTGGAATAAATGGTTACATTTTAGAAGCTGGCTCAATAAAATTTGAGAGAAAAGTACATGATGGTTTTAATATTGTCTACACAGGGACTCTTAAAAACGCAGAGGAAAGTTTCTTTAGATTTTTAGAACATACCAAAAATTTAGATTATAACCTTTATCTTTTAGGCCCTATTATAAAAGTAAAAGATAAAAGAGTAATTGCACCGGGTTATGTCAATTATGATAGTTTGATAAAATATTTTGAGATTTCTGATTTATTTGTTATTTTTAGAGACAAAGATGCGAAAAATTATATTCCCTTAAAGTTTTTTGAATATTTGGGTGGAGATGTTCCGATACTTGCTTATTTTAGGGAAAGTTCTAATCTTTTTAAATATATTAGAAGCCTTGAAAAAGGAGAAGGGTTTGTTTGGGGCGAAGAAAAAGATATGATTAAGTATTTAGAAAATTTGATTAAAAATCCAGCGATCGTAAAAAAAGTTTCAAGATACTGGGAGGATGTTTGTATGGACTTTTTGAATCTGATAAATGAAAAAATTTTTAACAGGTATAACTGTTAGTTTCAATAGTTCTAAAGTTATATTTAATTTAATAAATTCAATAGAGGAATTTTTAGGTGAAAGTATTGAGTGGATATTTGTAGATTCTGGTTCTACAGATAAAACCACCTTAATTTTAAAGAACGTTAGGAATTCCTCAAGATATTTTTTCAAAAAAAATATAGGTTTCGCAAAAGGTAACAACTACGCAATATCCATGGCAAAAGGAGAGTATATTTTTTTCTGTAATCCCGATGTTTCCTTTGATAGATACAATTTTGAGAAAGTGATACTGGAGTTAAAGGAGAAAAGACCCTTAGTTTTAGTTCCCCTTTTAAAAGCAAAGGAGAGAACTTTTTATTTTATAAGACCCCTGCCGTCTATATGGAATGTTTTATTTTTACGTTGGAGTAGTGGTAAAGTAAAAGAGGGGGAGAAGTTTCAGCCGGCTTTTTCAGCTATTTTTTTAAATAAAAAAGTATTAGATAAGCTAAAAGGTTTGGATGAGCGTTTTTTTGTTTATTTTACAGATGTCGAGTTTTTTAAAAGGTTTTACGATAGTGGATTCAGAATAGATGACATTACTTTTTCAAATAGTTGCTTTTATCACATTGGTTCTTCAGTTTTGTTTTTGAGAAAGTTTGAGTTTTTAAAAAAATTTGATTTTGCAAGGGGTTTTTTTCTCTATTTTTTAAGGTACGGTAGCTTAGTTGAAAAAATTTTTTCTTCTATACTTTTTTTACTTTTGATTATGAGGGCCTTTTACTTTTACTTTAAATAATCTTTTTCTCCTTAAGAAAACTAAAAATTTCTTCTTCATTAATTTTGAAAGGAAAAGTATTTATTTCGTATCTCAAATTGTGAAAAAAGTGTTCGAGATTTGAAAATTTTTCTAGTACTTTTTTTATTTCCTTAGCTGCTTTCTCTAAATCTTTCACATAAAAGAGAAATAAGAAATATTGAATATAATAGGAAATCTCTCTAAGAGGATTTTTAAAGGTCCTTTCAAGGACTACTCTAAAATATTTTTCACTTTTTTCTTTCTCACCTAAAACTAAAAAAATTTTTGCAAGTAGTATATTCTTTTCACATTCAAACATCTCACTGTGTGGCTCAATAGATTTTGCTATATCTAGTGCCTTTTGAACGTTTCCCCTTATAAGTTCATACAAAGAGTCAAAAAGCGTTACATCAAAAAAAGTATCAGGATCTTTATATTCTTCATAAATTTCCTTTAACTTAAAATTAAATTCCCTTGCCTTTTCCATATCCCCTCTGTGGATATAGTAATGTTTAAGAATATAATAATAATGATCATAATAATGATAAGCTCTTGACTTTTCTATATATTTTTTCATTTCATCTAAAGTATTGAACAATTTTTCTAAGTCTCCAGTATGAAGATATAAGAAAGACAACATCCCGAGAGTATAAGCAATTAAGTCCTCATCTTGAGTTAGGTTTAGGGCTTCTCTGTATTTTTCCTCTGCAGTTCCAAATTTTAATCTTTTAAAGTTTACATGACCTATGTTAGTTAAAAGTAATGCAACACCTCTTTTTGTTATTCTTATATTTTTTGCTATATTAAGAGCCTCATTATAAAACATTTCGGCCTTTTCAAGTTCCTCATAGGCTGAGTTGATTGCCCCTAAAAGTGTAAAAAGCCTATATAGGACTTTATTTTCTAATTTGTCTTTATACAAAAGTCCTTCATAGGCACTCCTTTCCGCTTCTTCGTATTTACTAAGATAATAAAAAACTGCTCCCCTTAGAAAGAAAAAAAGGCCTTGATATTCAGGTTCAAGTTTATTTACATCAATTTTTTTAAGCTCTCTTAGAGTTTCCTCCAATTTATGTGATAAAAGGTAAATTTCTGCCTTGATTAGAATAATGAGGAAGTTTTGTTGCAGTTCTTGTGGTAACTTCTCAATTATTGGTTCTATTTCATAAAAAAGAGTTGTATCTAGTATATCGTATATTTTTTTATTTAGTATATCAAGTATTTTTGAATAGTATTTAAGTTGAAGGAGATAAGAGAGTGCTTGAAAGAAGTCTTCTTTTTCTAAGTAGTATTCTGCAGCACTATCGAGGATCCATTTTTTTAGTATAAGTCCCTTAGGGCTTTTTTCTAGTTCTCTAAGTAGAAATTCTTTGAAGATTGGGTTTAAAAAGTAGTATTCACCAGATTTTTCCAGAAATATAAACTTTTCACTTATTTCTTGAATGAATCTCTCTGGTTTTTTTATTCCTATGATTCTTTCTAAGTCTTCTTTTTTAAATCTTTCTAAGCATGATATTCCAAGGAGCATACTTCTTTTTTCTGGTTCAAGTTCATAGAGTTTTTCTCTTAGTATTTTTTCTATATCTTCTGATTCTAGTTTTTCTGGTATAGTTTTTTTATTTAAGTATTCAGATAGAAGAATTTTTGTAAAAAGTCCATGTCCCTTTGTTTTTAATATGATTTTATCTATGTCCTTTTTGTTATAATTTATTTTGTGCTTGTCTAAAAATTCTGTTATTTCTTCTGTTGTCAGAGTAAGAAAACTTTTATCTATTTTTTCTGTTTGGTTTTCTAATGGTGTTTTAATTTCTTCGCTTGTTTCAATTACGAAGGTTATGTTTGGGTTAGAGTTAAGGGTTAAACTCCAAAAGGTTTTTTCAGATTCAGAGTTTTTAATTTCTTCGAATCTTTCAAAGACAAATACTTTGATATTTTCTTCCTTTTGGAGGTAGTTATAGAGTAAGTTCCTTAATGTTTCAATGTTTAAAAGTTCACTTTTAATAAGTTTATCTGAGAGTTTTTTGAGGAAGTATCCTTCTTTTGAGTCCTCTTTTGTTAGGAGGAATTTTACATGATTTATCTTTGTTTCAAGTAGAAATCTTTCAATTACTTCACTTTTTAAAAGTCCAGGCTCACCACATACTATTACATACTTTTTATCAAGACTTCCTTTTAACTTATCTAACGCCCTCTTCGGAAATAAGTCCCTTAATATCTCCACTTTTTAGTTTCGCTTATTTAATACTATAACGTTTGTTTAGTTATAAACTCTAATATTTCTTCTTCTTTAATAAATATTGGAAAGGTTTTTAAATTAAATTTTAAGTTTACAATAAATTGCTCAAAACTAGTGAATTTACGGATTATTTTTTTTAGCTCTTCTGCAGCTTTTTTCAATTCTCCTTGGTTATAGAGGAATAGAAAATATGGTATCAGGTATGTAACTTTTCTAAAAGATTCTTCTGGACATTTATCAATTGCTTTTTTTAGATGCTCTTCCGTTTTTTCTTTTTCTCCCAGAACCAAGTATACTTTTGCAAGTAGAATATTTTTCTCACATTCAAGTAAAATTCTATTTGGTTCCAGGGAGTTTGCTATTTCTAATGCTCTTTTGGTATTACCTTTTATTAACTCATAAAAGGCCTCAAAATTTTTTAGATCAAATAACATTTCAGGATCTTTATACTCTTCATAGAAATCTTTTAGTTTATCGTTGTAGTACTTTGCTTTTTCATAATCTCCAAGTGTAATGTGATAATCTCTAAGAACTATATAATAAGTATGAAAGTGATAGTAACTTTTTGATTTTTCAATATAGGTTTTCATCTTTTCTAAAGTGCTTAATGTTTTTTCCAGATTCCCAGAATATAGATAAAGCTGGGAGAGCCATCCCAAAGTATAAGCCTTTAAATCTTCATCAGTAGAAATACTTAATGCTTCGTTATACTTCTCTTCGGCTAAATCATATTTACCTCTTCTTAGGTAAATTGAGCCGAGATTAGTTAAAAGCAAAGTGACTCCTCTTCTTGATACTTTAATATTTTTTGCTAAATTAAGAGCCTCATTGTAGAATTTTTCGGCTTTTTCAAGATTTTCATTCATTGAGTTTATAGCACCTAAAAGGTTATTTAGTCTATATAAGATTCTATTTTCTAATTTATCTTTATAAAGAAGTCCCTCGTAGGCACTATTTTCTGCTTCGGTGTAGTTACTCAAATAATAATAAGCTGCTCCTCTTAAGTAATAAAATAATCCCTTATACTCAGGTTCAATTTTATCTACATCAATTTTGCTAAGCTCTTCTAATACTTGCTCAGACTTATAAGATAAAAGATGGATTTGTGCCTTAATCAGCACTATAAGGAAGTTTTTTTGAAATTCTTCAGGTAGTTTTTCAATTATTGGCTCTATATCGTAGGCAATAGTTGTTTCTACTATATCATATATCTTTTTATTTAATATGTTAAGTATTTTTGAGTAGTATTTAAGTTCAGTGAGGTAAGAGAGTGCTTGGAAGAAGTCTTCTTTTTCGAGGTAGTGTTCTGCGGCGTTATCAAGGATCCATTTTTTTAGAATTAGTCCCTTAGGGCTTTTTTCTAGTTCTTTAAGTAAAAATTCCTTGAAGATTGGGTTTAGAAAATAGTACTCGCCAGATTTTTCTATAAATAGGAATTTTTCAGTTATTTCTTGGATGAATTTTTCTGGATTTTTTATTCCTATGATTTTTTCTAAGTCTTCTTTTTTAAATCTTTCTAGGCACGATATTCCAAGAAGCATACTTCTTTTCTCTGGTTCAAATTCATAGAGCTTTTCTCTCAGTATTTTCTCTATATCCTCTGATTCTAGTTTTTCCGGAATAGTTTTTTTAGTTAAATACTCAGATAGAAGAATTTTTGTAAAAAGACCGTGCCCCTTTGTCTTTGATATGATCTTATCTATGTTCTTTCTGTTATAGTTTATTTTGTGCCTATCTAAAAATTCTGCTATTTCTTCTGCTTTTAGTGTGAGCAAGTCTTTATCTATTTTTTCTGTCTGATCTTCTACTGGTGTTTTGATTTCTTCACTAGTTTCGATTATGAAGGATATGCTTGGGTTAGAGTTAAGGGTTAAACTCCAAAAGATTTTTTCAGATTCGGAGTTTTTAATTTCTTCGAATTTTTCAAAGACAAATACTTTGATGTTTTTTTCGTTCCGAAAGTAATTATAAAGCGAGTTTTTTAGTGCCTCAACACTTATAAGTTCACTTTTAAGGAGTCTGTCTGCGAGTTTTTTTAAGAAGTATCCTTCCTTTGAGTCTTCTTTTGTTAAGAGGAATTTTACATGATTTATTTTTGTTTCAAGTAAAAATCTATTTATTACCTCACTTTTTAAAAGTCCAGGTTCACCACATATTACTAAATACTTTTTATCAAGACTCTCTCTTAACTTATCTAACGCCCTCCTCGGAAACAAATCTCTTAATACCTCCACCTTTTAATTTTATTTTTTTGTATGTAGCACTTTCAAGAGATAAAGAAAAATTGGTAGTAAAATTAATATTGAGAATATGAAATAGTTTACCCTTTCAGTATGGATAAAGGGTGAAATTTTTGAGAGATAATCGAGAACAATAAAGGTTATATGAGTTATAAATTCAGAAAAGCTGGCAAATTTGATAGAAATAAATGGAAGTATGTCAGCTGTTATTATAGTTAAAATCCCTCCCAGAAGGGACAAAAAGGTTAAGGGAGAAAGGATTATATTTGCTAAGGGAGCTATTATTGATAGGTTTTTGAAAACGAAATATATGTAGGGATATACAAATACCTGAGCCGAAATAGAAACACAAAGGGGTAAATACAAAAAATTTCTTATTAAGCTATTTTTTATTTTTAATTTTTCAAAGAAAGGAAACAAAACAGAAATTCCTATAGTTGCAAGGTAAGAAAGATGAAATCCTGGATCAAAGGCACTCTCTGGAAACAGGAAAAGAGATAAAAGTCCTGCATTTCCAATAATAGAAAGAGGGTGAACCCTTTTGTTAAGAAGAAGTGATGAAAGATAAAAAATTATCATAATAAAGGATCTTAAAACAGAGGGTCTTAACGGGACTATTGTAACGTAAAAAGTTACAGCAAAGATTGAGAATAAAATTGCCCTCTTGAAATTTAACCTAAAGAAAAGAAAAATAAAGATAAATATAGACGTTATTATTACCATATGAAGACCTGATATAGCTAAAAAATGAAGTGTTCCTGTTCTTATAAAATCTCTTAGAACTTTTCTATCTATCTTCATCCTTTCACCTAATATCATAGCAAGCATAAAATCTCTAGTTTTATCTTTAAACATTTTCTTTATTTTACTTTTAAAATAAGAGTTTAACTTTTTGGATAAAATTGGATAATCCAATTTTTTGTCCCTTGGCTTATTTAGATTATAGTGGATGTTACCAAGAGGTAAAAAGGATAGATATTTAAAAGGAGTGAAAAGTAATAAGATAAGTAAAATTATATTGACAAAAAAATTTTGAAAAATTTTACCTGTACAAATGCCCGAAAAGAATAAAATAAACAAGATGAAACTCGGATATTTTTTATTAATTTGCATTTTTATAAAACTTATGGTATCTTTTAATATTTTTAATTATAGAGTTCAGTACCAAGTTTTTGTAACTTAGCAAGTAAAAAATGCGTTGTGGGAGTTATGCGAGGTGGTTGATTCAAAAAGGTTACGGATTTATTGTTCCTAATAATAGTTCTTTTAAGGCCTTAAAAAAGACTGGGCTGTTAGCTTTGGGAAAGTTAATTCTTTTAAAGATCCGAAGAAAGTTAAGGTTAAAAGAAATAAGCCTAAAATTTTAAAATCTTAAAAGATGGAAAAGATTGGTTTAGTTGGTTTTCCCAATGCTGGTAAATCCACTTTCTTTTATATAGTTACTGGAAAAGATGTTGAAAGAAACGTATACCCCTTTACAACTATAGGTAAGAATGAAGGAAAAGCTGAGATTGAAGATGATCTCTTGAAAAAACTTGCAGAGAGAAATAAGTCAACAGAGGTAAGAAATTTCAAGATAAACATATACGATATTGCCGGAATAATTGAGGGCTCTCACAAAGGAGAGGGACTCGGTAATGAATTTTTATCCTACATTAGAGAAGCTGATCTTTTAATATTTATTTTAAGAGGCTTTGAAAACGAAAAGGTTTCTTCCTATCTAAAGGAAATAAACCCTGAAAAGGAAAGAGAAGTGCTTTTACTTGAACTTTCCCTTTCAGATCTTGACAGGATAGAAAAAAAACTGCGAGAAAAAAATCTAGATAAAGAACTTAAAGAGAAGTTAATAGAAGCGAAAGAAAAAATTTTAAAAGGCATTGAATCTGAAGACATAAAGAATTTCCCTCTTCTCACTGCTAAAAAGAAAATATATGTGATAAATTCTGACGATAAAAAAAGGGATTTTAAGCTTAACGTGAATGAAAAATATTTTGTCTGTCCCTTTAAAATTTTCGAAGAATTAAAAGAATTGGAAGAAAAAGAGAGGTATGAAATATTAAAAGAGCTAAAAAAAGAGGGCTTTGATACCCCTTTAGAAATATTGGAATACGCTTTTAACTACCTTAATTTTATAAGGTTTTATACTTTAAAGGGGAAAATTGCAAGTTCCTTTCCACTAAAGAAAGGCTCCACTGCTTATGAGGCAGCAGGAAAGATTCACAGCGACATTCAAAAGGGATTTATAAAGGTGGAAGTAGCAAAACCATTCAATTTCTTAGAGATACCCTCTTGGAAAGAACTAAAGGAAAAAGGCCTTATTGAAACACATGGCCCCGATTATATTGTTAAAGATAGAGACATTCTTGAATTTAAATTTTCTTCTAATTTATAATTTAAAATATTCTAAACTCTTAGATTCAGTAGTGGGTTCCATCCCCTCCTTTTAGAGATTTTTAAAGGAGGAAAAATTGCAGGAATACGAGATGATGTTGATTTTAGATCCTGATCTAGATGAGGAAAAAAGAAAGGAAATATATAACAAAATAGAAACTATGATTAGGGAGGAGGGAGGGGAAGTTCTGTATATTAAAGATTGGGGAATTAGGGAGTTTGCTTATCCTATAAGACATAAAAATGTAGGTTTTTATAGTGTTTGGGAATTTAAGTCTAATTCAGAAATTCCTAATTCTTTACGCTCACAGATGCGCCTGATGAAAGATATATTTAGGTTTATGATATTAAAAAAGAAAAACGTAAAATCATTTAAAAAAAGAAAAGGAGGATAAATTTTGGCTGAAATAAGAATCCCTAACATGAATTTAGTAATACTTTCAGGAAGACTTGTTCAAGATCCAGAGCTGAGGTTTAGTTCTCAAGGACGGGCTATTGCAAGATTTAGAATAGCTTCAACTAGATCTTTTAGAGACTCTACAACGGGAGATTGGAAAGAGGACACACTCTTTATAAACGTTGTTACATTTGGCTCCCTTGCAGAAAGATGTAATCAGAGGCTATCAAAAGGTTCTCCTGTTTTTGTTGAGGGTAGGCTTCAATCAAGAACTTATGAAACACAAAATGGTGAAAAAAGAAGTGTCATCGAGGTAGTAGGGTTAAGGGTTCAGTTTCTTGAAAAGGAAAAAGCTGAAGAAATCTCTGTTTCTCCTGAGGAAGAGTTACCTCCCGAAGAGTTACCCCCTGAGGATGAGTTGCCTTTTTAATTTTTTAATTTGAATGTTTGAAAATGAAAGGGTGTAGATTTTGTAAAGAAGGTATCGGTATCATAGATTATAAGGAAGTAGAAGTTTTAAAAAATTACTTAACTCCCCGTGGTAAGATAATGACAAGGAGACAGACAAAGTTATGTGCCTATCATCAAAGAAAGTTAGCGTTAGCTATCAAAAGAGCAAGACAGATGGCTTTACTTCCGTTCGTTAAAGAATATGTGATTTAAATGAAAGTTCTTTTATTAAAAGATGTAGAAGGATTGGGAAAGGAGGGTGAAATAAAGGTTGTTAAGGATGGGTATGCAAGAAATTACCTTATTCCTAAGGGTTTAGCTGTTGAGGCTAAAGAGGGGGTGCTAAGGCACAAAGAAGAAATAGAAAAACAAAGGTTAAATAAAGAAAGACACTTAGCAGCGCAGGCTGAAAAAATTAAAGATGCCTTATCTTCTATTTCTCTTTCCTTTTCTGTAAAAGGAAAAGATAAAACTTATGGAGCTGTTACAAAAATTGATATTATAAAGGCTCTTGAAGAGAAAGGTTTTAAAGGTTTAAAAAAGACAAATATAGTTTTAGAATCCCCATTAAAAGAACCAGGACTATATGAGATTGCAATTAAATTACATAGAAATATAGAAGGAATAGTAAAAGTTTGGGTAATAAGGGAAGAAAGTTGAATTCCTTTTTTTTCTGGCATTTAACACTTGCTCATTTTTTGACTGATTATCTTCTACAAACAGATAAGTTATTTGAGAAAAAAACCAAGTACCTATCCGGAATATTAATTCACGGTTTTTTATTTTTTTTAACGATGTTTTTTCTTTTACTACCCTTTTCTTTCTCTTTCGTTGTAATTTTAGGCATCTTCCTTATTTCTTTACTTCATATTTTTCAGGATAAATTGAAAATTTTTTTATCCTATAAAAATAAAGTAAATATAGGTGAAAATTTTTTTTACTATGTGATCGATCAGATTACACACATCTTTGTCATATTTCTTTTTTCAAAGTATTTTCCGTTTCCTAAAGTGCATAAAAGCGGCTTTTGGTTTGATCCCTTTTTTTTCAAAATTCTCACCTTTCTTATAATCGTAACCTATGCTTACTGGATACTCCTATATTCAATAGAATATACTTTTTTTAAACACAATGAGCTTGTTCAGGGAAAAATGAAATTTTGGGGATTCATTGAAAGAGCTTTCGTTTTTTTATCCTATAAAATAAGCCCTATCCTTTCTATTTTTTCCTTTCTTTCAACTATTTTCCTGTTTTTTCTTTCATCTAAGGGGGAAAATAAGTTCTTCTCTGTGTTTAGATCTCTCGCAGGTATAACTTTAACTTTTATTACATCTTTTATATTTTATAATTTTTTGTTATGAGTGAGCTAAAAGTTGTAGAAGTTGAGGTTTATTCAATTTATCAACAAAACTTAGAAATAGAAGGCCCTACCTATGAGGAGACTTTTGTTGTTATTCTTAAAGAAAAAAATAGAAACAGATTCTTACCAATTTGGATCGGTAAACCTGAAGCTCATGCAATTTACGCTGGTTTGAAAAAACAAGTTTACGAAAGACCTTTAACTCACGATCTTATAAAAAACATTATCGAAGCTTTTGATATTGTACTTGAGAAAATAGTCATAAACGCATTAAAAGACACAACATATTATGCAAGGTTACTTTTTAGAGATAAGGAAGGAAATGTTTATTCAATAGATGCAAGACCATCAGATTCTATAGCTATAGCCTTAAGAACAGGTTCAAAAATTTATGTGGCTGAGGAAATTATGCAAAGGGGAGAAGAAGTTGATCTAAAAGAAGAAATTTAAAAGAATTAAAAAAGGAGGTAATTAATGAAAGAGTACTATAACTATATTAACGGAAAATGGAAACCTTCAAAATCAGGAAAATTTTATGAAAAAAGAAATCCCGCTAATAAGGATGAGGTAATAGGACTTTTTCCAAAATCAGTAGCCTCTGATGTAGATGAAGCTGTTGCTGCTGCAAAAAAAGCATTTGAAATGTGGTCAGCTATACCAGCTCCCAAAAGAGCAGAAATTATGCGAAAAGCTGCTGAGATACTCCTTGAAAGAAAAGAAGAAATAGCAGTGCTTCTTGCGAGAGAAAACGGAAAGATTATGAAAGAGGCAAGAGGGGATGTTCAGGAAGGTATTGATACAGCCTTTTATGCCTTTGGAGAAGGAAGAAGACTATTTTCCTATAATACACCCTCAGAGTTACCAAATAAGTTTGCTTTAACATTTAGAAGACCCGTAGGTGTTTTTGCTGTTATAACTCCATGGAATTTCCCTATAGCTCTTCCATCATGGAAAATCTTTCCAGCTCTTTTGGCAGGAAACACAGTTGTATTTAAACCAGCTTCAGATGCACCTGCCTGTGCGTACGAACTTGTTAAAGTACTGGAAGATGCTGGCGCTCCACCTGGAGTTATTAACCTTGTATTTGGAGGAGGAGGTGAAGTAGGAGAAGCTTTACTTAGTCATCCCGATGTAAGAGGCGTGGCTTTTACAGGATCTTCTGAAGTCGGCGCAAGAATAGCAGAAATAGCAGGAAAACACCTAAAGAAGGTTTCACTAGAGCTTGGAGGGAAAAACGCTCAAATAGTTATGCCTGATGCAAATCTTGAACTTGCTATCGAGGGAGCCCTGTGGGGAGCTTATGCTACAGCTGGACAACGATGCACAGCTACTTCAAGAATAATCTTGCATGAGGATATTTACGATAAATTCGTTGAAATTTTTGTTGAAAGAGCATCTAAATTAAGAGTCGGAAATCCTCTGGATGAAAGAACAGAAATGGGCCCTGTCATAAACGAAGGTCAACTAAACAGAATTCATTATTATGTCGAAATAGGTATAAAAGAGGGAGCAAAACTTGTTTGTGGAGGAGAACCCTTGAAGGGACCAGAATATGAAAAGGGTTACTTTTATAAACCTACAGTTTTTGTTAATGTAGATCCCTCTATGACTATAGCTCAAGAAGAAATATTTGGTCCCGTAGTTGCCATTTTTAAGGCTAAAAATCTTGATCATGCCATTGAAATCCTTAACGGAACTATGTACGGTCTTTCTTCTTCAATTTATACACAAGACATAAATAATGCCATGAAGGCTATTGAAAAAATTGAAGCAGGAATTACATACATCAACGGTCCAACAATAGGTGCTGAATGTCACCTTCCATTTGGCGGTGTAAAGGCTACAGGAAACGGCCATAGAGAGGGAGGTTGGACTGTATATGACATATTCACTGAGATAAAAACAGTATACATTGACTATTCAGGAAAATTACAAAAAGCTCAAATAGACACATGGGAGAGTTGAATAAGTGTAAAGTTTTAATTACTGATAAAATACATAGAGACGGAATAGAGTATCTCAGGTCCAATGGTTTTGAGGTGGTGGAGATCTTAAATCCCTCAGAAGAGGAACTTTCCAGAATCATAAAAGACTTTCAAATATTGATCGTAAGAAGTGCTACTAAAGTTACAAGGAGGGTTATTGAGAGTGCGGATAATCTAAAGATTATTGGTAGGGCAGGAGTTGGACTTGACAATATTGATGTTGAAGCTGCGAAGGAAAAAAATATTAAAGTTTTAAATTCTCCAGAAGCTTCTTCTGTGGCTGTTGCTGAACTTACTCTACTTTTTATTCTATCAGCCTTAAGAAGACTTCCAGATGCTCACAACTCTGTGAAAGAGAGAAAGTGGGAAAAAAGTAAATTTATGGGAAGGGAATTAGCGCACAAGAAAATCGGAATAATAGGCTATGGCAGAATAGGAAAAGAAGTAGCAAAAAGGCTTAAAGCTTTTGAAGCAGAAATTCTGGTTTTTGATCCCTTTGTCGAAAAAGAAGAAAACTTTGTATCATCTCTTGAGGAACTTTTCAGATCATGTGATATTATTACTATCCATACACCACTTACAAAAAGCACAGAGAACATGATTAACAGAAGTTTGCTAGAAAAGGCAAAGAAAGGACTAATACTTGTAAATACCTCAAGAGGTAAAATAATCAACGAAGAGGATCTTCTTTGGGCTCTAAATGAGGGTATAGTTTCTGTAGCTTGTCTTGATGTTTACTCTAAGGAGCCTCCGGAGAATTATGAGCTTATATCTCATTCAAATGTGATCTTAACACCACATATAGGAGCTCAAACTGAAGAGGCACAGAGTAAAGCTAGTCTCATTCTTGCTAAAAAAATCTGTGAAGAAATCGGAAGATAATTTTTTACAAAAATTTAGAGCTCTTTTTTTTACCGAAAAGGAAAAAAACTTTACTCCTATAAGAACAGAGAGGTACTTTTCTTTTCTTTCAGAGGGAAATAAAGATCCTTTTCATCCTTTTTATGATTTTGTTAAAATTACCAAAATAGTGGGTTTTGAGTATATAGAGTATCTGATAGGAAATGGCTTTTTAAAGTTTGATGAAAGGGAAAGTTATTATCTTTATGAGCAAGAATTTAGGTTTTTTGGAAGAACTTATTTAAGACGGGGGCTTTTATGTTCATTTGACATGAAATTTTCTGACAGAGTCTTGCCTCATGAAAATGTCTTTGATTTTGGTGTTGAAATTCATAAAGAATTTTATGAAAAATCAAGGTTAAACTTTGAAGCTATATTACTTTTGTATAAAGGAGAGAAAATAGACAATTTTATTGAAAACGAAGAGCTTGTTAAAGAAATAATTGATGAATTTAAAGAGATACATAGAATTAAAAGATGCGAGGTAAAAAATGAGTTTTTTGAAGTTATCAAAAAAAGTAACTTTGTGATTGCTGATGGACACCATAGGTTTGAGGCCTCAAAAAGATCAAAATCTAAAAAAAGACTAGTCCTTCTACTTTCAGTATTTGACGAAAATCTGAAAATTTTACCAACACATAGAGCCCTAAATTTAGAAGAAGAAGAGATATCTCCGTTTATAAAAAAATCTGAGAAAATAAAGAGTGAAACTCTTGAGAATTTAGTAAAGGAAATTAAAAATCCTTACCTAATCATCACTTATAAAGACGAATTTTATCTACTTAAATGTGAAAAAGAGCTTTCGGTTGAATATCTTCATGAGTTTATCATTAAAGGTAGAGAGAAAGATGCGGGTTTTTATAGAGATCACCTAAACTTATTAGAAGATATAAAAAGAGGAAAATTTAACACCGGATTCATTTTACCACCGGTTTTACCTGAGACAGTCTACGAGTATGCTCAGAGTGGTATTAAATTGCCACAAAAATCAAGTGATTTTTATCCAAAAGCCCTTTGCGGATTTATAGGTCTTTTGCTTGTATAAGCTTAAGAGGTGTATATAAAATTGTATTATGAAAAAATTCACCTTCTTGCTTTTTTTGATGTTTTTAAAGTGTCTTCATATTCATCATTATCAGCACTTCCCTAAACCTGAAGAAAAGCCGGAGAAGAAAAAAGAAACTCCTTTTAAATCCTGGGAGGAAGTTCTTAAAGATACTAAGTTTTTATCTGGATTTTTAAAAATTCATTTAAAAAGAGATAATACTTTATTTTTGGAGCTATCAACATCAGATTTTGAAAAAGATTTTGGTCTTGTTATGCATATTTCATACGGTCTAGGTGATCTCGATGTAATAGAAGGTTTACCCCTTAGTGATACAAGACTATTAAGATTTAGAAGAATTGGTGATAAGGTTTATTTAATTCATAGAAATGCAAGATTTAAAGCTTCAAGAAAGGAATTTTCCCATTTTATCGAAGAAAATATCGGTCATTCAGTTATAGCCTCCTTTAAAATTGAAAGTGAAAATGAAAAGAATAAAAATATTCTCATAAACTTTACTGACTTCCTTGTCTCTGATTATCCAGATCTTGTTAATTACCTTGAGTATTTTTATAAAAGTAAGTCAATAAGGTTTAATAAAGGAAATAGCGTTGTATACAAAGTAAAAAATTTTCCAGAAAATACAGAGATTGATGTTCTGCTCTGTTATGATGCAAGTGAATTCCCAATTGAAAGCGGGGAAGGTATATCAGATTATAGGTTTATTACTGTAGGAGTACGTTTTTCCTTTTATAAACTACCTGATATACCAATGAGGCCAAGGTATGCTGATGAGAGAGTAGGTTATTTCGTAGAGGCAGTCATGGATTTTGACAGAGAAAAAGAAGAAAGTCCCTTTGTCAGGATGATTACAAGATGGAGACTTGAAAAAAAGGATAATTCAAGAAAAATTTCAGAGCCTGTAAAGCCTATCGTATTTTACTTAGATAAGAGTATACCAGAAGAGTATAGAAAATTTGTAAGGGAAGGAGTTTTGGCTTGGAATGAGGCTTTTGAGGAAGCAGGATTTAAAAACGCAATTGTGGTAAAAGATGCACCTGATGATCCTGATTGGGATCCAGAAGATATAAGATATTCAACAATAAGATGGGTTTCAGCAAGAGAAATGGGGTACGCTATAGGCCCATCTCAAGTTGATCCCAGGACTGGTGAAATACTTAATGCTGATATTCTCATTTCAGCAAGCTTTGTAAGAGGTTGGCTCTTTGATTACCAAGAATTAATTGACCCCTTAAAGTCTGAACAGGAAATAAAAGGAATCGAAGAATTAACCTTACACTTAAGAAAAAATCAAAGAGATAGACTATGTTTTTACGAGAAGGGGCTTAACCATCAAATTGGTTTTCTTTACACTGTTTTAGAATCTTATGGTATCATTCAACCTGACAGTGAATTTCCTATTAACTATATTGGTGATGCAATTAGAGACCTTGTAATGCATGAAGTGGGTCATACACTTGGTTTGAAGCATAACTTTAAAGCTTCTTCTTCTGTTCCCTTTGAAAAACTGAATGATACTTCTTTTACTCGTAAACACGGTTTAACAGTATCTGTGATGGATTACACACCGGTTAATATCTCAAGTGATCCTAAAAAACAGGGAGATTTTTGGAATAAAAAAGTTGGAGAATATGACAAATGGGCTATAAAATTTGGTTATGCACCTTGTTATAAGCAAAATGATGAGGAACCCTTTGCAATGAGCGGTGAGTTAATAGAATCTCCAGAAGAGGAGGTAAAGTACCTTAAAAAAATAACCAAACTCAATTTAAATACCTTTTATTCCTATGGATCTGATGAAGATGCAAGCCTGTTTTTAGGTGTTGACCCTTTAACAACAAGGTGGGATCTTTCCTCAGATCTTTTAAAGTTTGCTCAAGAAAGACTTAAAATAGTAGAGTATGTTCTTCCAAGATTAGAAAATTTTGTAATAAAAGAGGATCAAAGTTATTCAAGGCTAAGAATTGCATTTTTAAGAGTAAACTATGAAAAGAATCTTGCACTTTCACATCTTGTAAAGTTTTTAGGCGGAGTCTATTTTAACAGATACCACAAAGGTGGGAAGGAACCTCCCCTTTTACCTGTTCCTTCAGATATTCAGAGAAAGGCACTAGAATATTTAAAAGTAAATATTTTTTCAAAAGAAGCCTTTAAGTTCGATGGAAAATTACTAAATAAGCTTACCCCCAACAGATGGGTTCACTGGGGAATGTGGGAAACTCTATTTCCAATTGACTTTCCTATTCATGAATATGTTCTTTCTATACATAAAAGATTTTTAGATTTAATATTTTATCCTTCAAGACTACAAAGGATCGTTGATAATAAAGTAAAAACAGAAGAAACAAAACCCTTTGAATTAAGTGAACTTTTTGAAACTATAACAAATTCTATTTTTGAGGAGATATTTTTAGTCGAGAATGTAAATTCCTTTAGACGTAATTTGCAAAGGGTTTATGTGGAAAAGCTTGGTGAAATCCTTTTAAGTGCTTCTTATCCTCAAGACGCTAGATCCCTTTCTCGCTATGAGCTTAAAAGAATTGGCGCAAAAATAGAGCAGTTAGTTGATAATACGAAGCTAGATCTTATAACAAGGATACATCTTTCAGAAATAAAGGAAAAAATTAAGAGATACCTCGAAGCCTCCCTTGTTTTACCTTTTTCAAAATAATAAGAGTTCCTTTCGCCTAAATAATTGTAGTATCAGCAAAAAATCCCAAAGATTAATCAGTAAATATCTTCTTTTACAGTAGCAATTGTAATATCCACAGGGCTATTCTTTTTTACTTTTGTTCCAGGTTTCGGATGTTGATCTATAACTTTATTTTCAGGATACTCAGCACTAAGTTCCTTTTTTATTTTTCCTGCTTTTAAACCTTCTCTTTCAAGGATTGAGATTGCTTGTGATAGATACTTTCCTATAAGGTTAGGTACAATTACGGTTTTCTCAGCTTTTGACACAAATATTTTTATAGCTGAACCTTTAGGTACTTCACTACCCCCTTCTGGATAGGTCTTAACAACATGTCCCTCTGAAATTTCTGTACTTTCAATTTCTTCAACTGCCTCAATTACAAAACCCTGTTCAAGCAAGATCTTTTGTGCTGAAGAAAGATCTAAACCCTTCAATACAGGTATTCTTACGTATTCAATTTTTTTAGTCTTTGCAATCTTTACATAGATTTCACTTCCTTCGTTTACATAAGAACCAGCAAGGGGTCTCTGTTCTGCGATTGTACCTTCAGGATACTCCTTTGACTCTACTTCTCCTTCCAAAACAAGAAATAAATTGATTTGAGAAAGAAGAATTTTAGCTTGAGAGGGAAATATTCCTCTTAAGTCAGGAACCTCAACAGTAGTAGTTTTGGTTTTTTCTTTTAAGGATATTAATTTTTTTTCTTCAATGGTAGGTACAATAAGAAAATAGAAAACTAAATTAGTAACTATTGCAACAAAAACTGATGTTATAAGTGATATTAAAAAAGCTGTTCCCCTGTCAACCATAGCTTATTCTTGATAAAATTATTCCAACTATTAAAAGAACACCGAATGAAAAGTGTAATTTTGCAGTAAAAACATCAAGTAAACCAAACTGTAGATAATTTGGTCTAAAAGCTAGTCTTATATTTTTATAAGCAAGTGGAATTGTAAATAATACAATTAAAGTCTGCCAAGGAATAATCTTTAAAATGATTAAAATTATTGTAGAGATATAAGAGAGAAGCACTAAAACGAGGTAGTAATAGGATGACCCCTTAACTCCAAGATAGGAGGCTATGGTTTTATAACCGGCTTTAATATCTTCCACTAAATCTCTAAAATTGTTACCATGGAGTATTCCAATAATTAAAAGTCCGATAGGAAAAGAAACAATAATAGGCAAAACTGATATTTCTTGTGTTTGGACATAGTATGAACCAAGGGCAAGAAGGGGACCAAAAGCAAGAAATACCGAAAGATCACCTAGTGCCCTATATTTAAGTCCAACAGGTTTTACTTGATAAAAGAAACCAAGGAAAACTCCAACACTACCTATAATTAAAACCCAAGATCCCCTTAAAACCGTCAGTATTAATCCAATGATTGAACCTAAAAGAAGAAGTATCAATACAAGGGCTGTCTGCTCTTTTACACTTAAAAGTTTATCTTGTAACATTCTTGAGGCACCGATTACTAACCAATCATCTACCTTATACTTATAATCCATAAGATCATTCAGAGCGTTTACTCCTGCGTGGATAAAAAGAACTCCAAGTAAAGTTACAAGGAGAAGGAAGAGATTTACTTCTCCTGCAAGAAGTGCACCTAAAACACAAGATACAAAAGTGGCAGTAAAAGAAAATGGTCTTGTAGCCTTAAAAAATCTTTCCCATTTTGGAATAAAGTTATCAAGCTGAATAGATAACTTAAAATCATCTTCATTTGGAACTATAGTCTCTCTCGGCTTAAAAAAGGTTCTAAAATCTGATAAGAATATTCTTGTTGGCCTTATTTTTATAACAACAAGTTCCTTAATCATTTTGACAAAGGGTATAAGCTCTATGTTTTTTTGGAAAAGAAGGGCTCTTTCTTCTTCTCTTTCAGCTGGACTTCCGAGTATTTGAACTTCACCTTCCCCCTGAATAAAAATATCCGGTATACCTCTATCTATAGTGAAAAAGACTTTATTATTTTTTAGGATATTATTATAGTTTTTGGATTTTTCAATGATCGCATAGAGATATAAACCCTTACTTGCAAAATATACCCTGCTTGACCAAAGGGTATCACCTAACGTAGATAGTATTAATGTTTTATTTTTTTTGTAAACTTCAAGAATTTTTTTGATAGTTTCTCTGTCCATAATTTATTATAAGGTAAGGAAAAAAGGGCTTCAATTATTTTAAAATTAATTATGTTAAAAATACTTTTACTTTTTATTCTTTTGCAATTAAAAATTGAAAGAGTTCTAAACAAAAATTCAACACCTGAGGAAAGGATCAAAACAGCGCTTCAGTTTAAAGATAAAGAAATTAAACTTCCATCTAAAATAAAGGCAATTATTAGAACAAATAAGGGGGAAATAACCTGTGAACTTTATCCTCAATATGCTCCAAAAACAGTTAGTAATTTCGTTAAATTAGCTCTTCTTGGATTCTATGATGGTCTAAGATTTCATAGATATGTTCCTGATTTTGTAATACAGGGTGGAGATCCCTATGGAACCGGTTTCGGAAACGCAGGATATACAATTCCTCTTGAAACTCATCCAAAGGCTAAGCATATCGAGGGTGCCTTAGGGATGGCAAGAGCTACTGATCCAAACTCAGGTTCCTGTCAATTTTACATAACTCTCTCAGCAACACCACATTTAGATGGAAGCTATACGGTTTTTGGTAGAGTAGTAAAGGGAATGGATGTAGTAAAAAAACTCAGACAGAATGACATAATTGAAAAGATTTCAATTGTTGAGGATAAGTGATTTTTTTGATTTTATTTATCTCAATTGAAAATTTTAAGGTAATTTATCCAACCTATCTTGGAAATCCTCACAGAAATTTTTATGGAATTAATCCTCCTGACAGTTTATCTTTAAAGTGGAAAATCTACCTAGGATTTGCAAAAAGTGGTGCAAGAGGGCAAATTGTTTGGGGAGGGACCTCGTGGTCTACACAGGCTCTGATAACTGAGGAAAAGGGAGACACCTTTTTGTACATTCCTAGCTTATCTCACTATCTTTTTAAAGTAAGGTTTAAAACTGGAGAATTAGTTTATAAGACTAAGTTTAACGACGCTCTTAAGATGACTCCTTCTTTTTTTGTGGACGACAAAAGAATTTTTCTATTGGTAGGTACAAGAAAAGGGCTTTACAAAAGTGTAGGGGATAATGATGTAAAAACTCTACATCTTGTATCTCCAGATAACGGAGAAATTATTTTTTCTAAAAAGGTTCCGAAAACTTTAAGCTTCAGTAAAGATACAGACGCCTCTCCCATAGTTTTAAAAGGAAAAATATACTGGGCCTGTGAAAATGGCTATCTTTATAAAAGTATTATCAGAGAAAATGAAATTGTAAATTTAGATTCCGTTAAACTGTTTGATGACTCAGAGGCAAAGAAAAAGAGAGGCAACGTTACAATAGAGGCTTCTCCAACACTTTTTAATGACCTTATTTTTGTTTCCTCAAGTTCAGGCCGCTTTTTCGGAGTTGATACGGCTAATCTTGATGTAAAATTCGATATTAACCTGGGAGGAGACCTAAACGGAACACCTCACCTTCTGAGTGATGAAAAACTTCTCGTAACAAAGGAATCAGAGTCAAAAGAGGATGGTGGTGTTTTTCTTATTGATCCCTTTAAAACAGAAAACCCTATTGTTTGGTTTTTTCCAATAAAAAGGAGCATTCTAAGAAAATTTGGAAAGGGAGTTATAGGAAGTGCAATTAGCAACGAATTTTACGTAGGAGACTCCCTACCAAGACTTGTAGCCTTCAACGGAACTGATGGTTACTTTTACGTTTTATCTTTGGACTCTATGCCAGAGGTTGTCTTCAAAGAATTTATAGGAGGATCAATCTCAACTCCTCTAATATTTAAAGATAGAATAATTACCTGCAGCGCAAATGGAAGCATCTTACTTTATGAAATTAAGTTTGAAAGATCATGGGAGGGAAAATTAAAAAACAAAAGGGGAGATAAGTTTAACGCAAAAATAAAAGTTATTTCAG
>JBCNVI010000002.1:213687-228547 GCA_039630235.1 Candidatus Hydrothermales bacterium
CTTGGATTTAGATGAGAGTTTGTATAAATCCCCCTTTCGTTTTTATACCTTTCAAGTTGAATCTCTCTTGCCTTTAAGACTCTTTCTCTTATTTTTTCTGATGGTTCCTCCTCTTCTTTCTTTTTAAGATCCTCTACAGATATTGCCAGAACCTCAATGTGAATATCAATTCTATCAAGAAGTGGACCAGAGATCTTTCTCACATACTTTTTTATTTCGTTTGGAGTACATCTACATTCTCTTCTTTTATCTGTTAAATATCCACAGGGACAGGGATTCATTGCAGCTATTAACATGAACCTAGAAGGGTAGGTAAGTGTTGTTTTAGCCCGAGATATTGTTACTACACCATCTTCAAGAGGTTGTCTTAAAGCTTCAAGTACATCCCTTTTAAATTCAGGAAGTTCATCTAAGAAAAGAACACCATGATTTGCAAGAGACACCTCTCCTGGTTTTGGAATTTGTCCACCACCTATCATTCCAGCAGAAGATATAGTATGATGAGGAGACCTAAAGGGTCTTCTTGTAACTATGGGTTCTTCGCTAGATAAAATACCAGCAACAGAGTGTATTTTTGTAACTTCAAGAGATTCTTCAATTGATAAAGGTGGAAGTATCGAGGGAACCCTTCTTGCTAACATAGTTTTTCCAGATCCAGGGGGTCCAATCATTAAAACGTTATGTCCACCAGCCGCAGCTACTTCTAATGCTCTTTTTACATGGTACTGGCCTTTAACCTCAGAGAAATTTTCTTTATATTCAGATAGTCTACTAAATAGTTCTGATAATTCAAAATTAAAGGGTTTTATATCTTCTTCACCCCTTAAAACTCTTGTCGTATGTAATAAGCTTTTTACAGGATATATAAGCATATCTTTAACAATTGCTGCTTCTTTAGCATTTTCTTCTGGTAAATAAACCTCTCTTATTCCTTTTTCTTTTAACGAAAGGGTTATTGGTAAAACGCCCTTAATTTTTCTTAGTTTGCCGTCAAGGGATAGTTCACCTAAGAATGCCTTGTTTTTTAGTATATGGGATTCTATTAACCCTGCTGATGCAAGTATTCCCAGAGCGATAGGTAAATCAAAACCTGCTCCCTCTTTTTTAATATCAGCGGGAGCTAAGTTAACAATTATTTTCTTTACGGGTAAAACAAATCCAGAGTTTTTTATTGCTGATAAAACTCTTTCTCTTGATTCCTTAACTTCTGTTTCAGGTAATCCAACTAGTATATAAGAGGGAAGTCCAGGTGATAGATCAACTTCTACTTCAACTATTAAACCCTTAATACCGAAATATGTGCTTGAGAGAACTTTTTCAACCATTTTCGAAAAAGGCATTTTCTATTATGTTTATGTCTTTTCCGTTTACAATAGCAACATCAAACCTTACATCAAATTTTTCGTATAATCCCTTATTTTCAAGGTAAATTTTAGTAAATTTTATTATTCTTTTAATTTTTCTTTCATTGATAGATAGGGCAGCCTCAAGATACTTTCCCTTTTTTCTTGTTTTAACTTCTACTACTACGATTAAATTATTCTTTTTGAAAATTAAATCAATTTCTCCTCCCCTGAAATATAAATTTTTCTCTAAAAGCTTATATCCCCTTTGAATATAATCTTTTAAAACAAGTTCTTCTCCCTCTCTTCCTTTTATTAAGTTATCTCTCAATATCAACTATCTCTATTTCCTTCGATTTTAGATCGATAATGGCGAATGTTTTTTCACCACTCAAATATCCACACACTTCTCCTGGATTTAAAAAAATGGTATTTTCTTTTCTTACATGTATAACCTTATGCCAGTGGCCGAATAGAAGAAAGTCTATACCCTTTATTTCGGCAAAATAATTTTCAGGATAATTATGGTAAAGCATAAACTTTGTTCCCTCTAATTCGTACACCAAGGGTGGTTCAAATATTTCAAATTTTAAGTCTTTTGCTGTCAAATATAGTCCCTGTTTCTCTCCATCATTGTTTCCAAAGATAGAAACTAATTTTCCCTTATATAGCTCCCTTATAGCCTTAAGGGTAAACGGTGCAATTATATCACCTAAATGAAAAACAAATTCTATTTTTCTTTCATTTATAATTTTAAATGTTTTCTTTATAGCTTCTAAATTATCATGAGTATCGCTTATAACTCCTATTTTCATTTAATTAAGTGTTTCTCAAAGATTTCTCTTATTTTGTTTGGTATTCTAACGGGTTTTAAGTTTTTATCAGTAAGAACATGTCTTGTGTAGCCAGTTGCAATCAATTTGTCTTCTCTATAAATATCGTATTGGATTTTAAAAGATGTATTTTTTAATTCCTTTACAAAGAGTCTAACGGTGAGCTCCTCGTCGTAATGAGCGGGTGATTTGTACTCGCAGTAGGCTTCAACAACAGGTAAAAAAAATCCTTCTTTTTCAAGTTTACTGTAAGGATAGCCATTTTCTCTCATAAAACTTGTTCTTGCAGCCTCAAAGTAAACAAAAAAGTTTGCATAATAGACAACTCCCATTTGATCAGTTTCAGCATATCGCACATGTATTTTGTGTTCAAACATATTTTGTCATTTTGTTTTAAATATTATATCCAAATTATTAAATTTTTTGCATTTTGTAAATTGTTTCTCTATAATTTATTATGGTAATAGCAATGCAGTTTTTGTTCATTATCTTTAGTTTCTTTGAATTTAAGCCTAAAATAGAAAAAAGTGCTATTTTGTTTGTGCCTTATGAAATTAATTACTATCATTTTGGAGCTTATGGAGTTGCCACCGATAATAAAACTTCTCTTTACTTTATTAATCCTCATTTAGATATAGGTTTATCGTTATTGTTTCTACTTGATGAGGGCATTTCTTCTAGGAGATTCTATGCTGAAGATTTTGCTTATAGTTATGGTTTAAATTTATTCATACAGAAAAGATTTATAAAAAGTGGACATCATATTTTATTTCCCTTAGAAATAAAGACTACTTTTACGGATTTTAGGTCTCAGTTGAGAACAATAGAATCTCTTCAATTAATTTTTAAGATTAAACCTACCTATTATTACTCATTTTCTAGGACTCTCCGATTTGGAACAAAAGTTGAAGGTATTTATAACAGTTCGGGAGAAAGAAGGATTTTTGTCGTTAATCCCAACTTTGAGTTTGCTTTTTTTCCGGAAAGAATAGCTTCAGTGTTTTTTTCAGTAAAATATAAAAGTTTATTTTCCGATAAGGTTTTTTCTTACCCTCAGTTAGGTCTAACTTTGTTTTCTAATCCATTACCAAATATTTTCGGACTCCTTGAGGGATTTATTTCTATTAGATCTAAACCTAATCCCTTTAGAGGAGGAAATAGGGGTGATTATCTCTATGGAGAGCCAGTATTAAAGGAAGGAGCAGGAATGAAGTTTATTTTAGGTCTTATATTTTTTATCGAGAAAAAAAGAAAAATACAAATTTTTGTTAAAGATGAAGAGGGAATTCCCCTTTCTCCTACAATAGAGGAAAATCCACCACTTCAACTTACAAAAAAAGCAATTGGTTTTTATGAGAAGATGAATGCTAAACCTGATACTTACTTTCTAAAATTTGTGCTTGAAGGGTATAAAGATACTTTCCTACACATCTATCCTGAAGATACCGAAAAAGATTTAGTAAAGTATACAGTAACAATGAAGAAGATTTTTACTTTAGAAGAAGAAACTTTAAAAATTCCGGAACATATCTCAAGAACAGATTTTTATTTTTATTTCGATTCTGCCAAAGCCGAGATAAAAGAATTTTACAGGGACACCTTTGATTTAGTCTTTAAAATATTTAACTCTATACAAGATGATACAATTAAGTTACTTTTAAAAGGGAATGCCTCTCCAGAAGGAGATACACTTTTTAACAGGAGGTTGTCATACGAGAGGGCAGATAGAGTCTCTAATTTTATTAAAGTCTTTTTTAAAGGCGATAAATCTTTAAAATTTGAAATTGTCTCTGAATATGATCCAAAAATAAAACCAGAGGATTTATCTAAGAACCAGTGGAGGTTTAAAAGAAGAGCATATCTTAAGATTTTAAAATAGCATATTGAAAAAACTTTAAAAGAAGAGTAAAATTCATAAAAAGGAGGACAAAATGGAGAAAAAATGGGTTGAATATTTATCAAAAGCTATCGATGCTTTTATAGATGATATAAAAGCATTTGTTCCAGAAGAGAGCAAGGTTCATCTTAAAAACTCCCTTAAAGAATTAATGTTTGCACTGAAGGCTTTTATTGAAAAAAAGATTGAGAAAATTGAGGGAGAAAAAAAAATTGAGGGACACAAAGTAGAAATCAAGGAGTCTTAAGTTAATTTTTAATGAGGATCATACTTTTTACTGGAAAAGGGGGGGTTGGCAAAACTACTATAGCAGCAGCAACAGCGGTATATGCTTCAACTCTTTTTAAAAAAGTCCTTATTATTTCTGTAGATCCTGCTCATTCTCTTTCAGATGTCCTTGACAAAGAATTATCTCCTGAACCTCTTGAAGTTTACAGCGGCCTTTTTGCCCAAGAAGTAGATGTTTACTACTCTGTAGAAAAGTTCTGGGGAGAGCTTAAAGATTATATTAAATCCTTATTTAAGTGGAAAGGTATAGATGATATTTTAGCTGAAGAACTTTCTGTACTTCCAGGAATGGAAGAAGTTTCTTCATTTTTATGGATTAATAAGCATATAAAAGAGAATTTCTTTGATGCTATAATTTTAGACGCAGCTCCAACAGGTGAAACTTTAAGATTTCTCTCTTTTCCTGACGTAGTTAAATGGTGGGTTGACAAAATTTTACCGATTCAAAGAAAGGTTGTTAAGATCGTCAGGCCTGCGGTGAAGGCAGTTTCCGATTTTCCACTACCAGAAGATGAGACCTACGATGCAGCAGAAAAGCTCTTCAATGATCTTTTCTCTTTGTATGAGATACTTCAAAATAGAGAAATATCATCAATCCGTTTAGTTACAAATCCTGAGAAGATGGTTCTAAAAGAAACGGAGAGAGCATTTACTTATTTACACTTATATGGATATCCTATCGATGCTGTAATTTTAAATAGGGTTGTTAGTGAGAATAACTTTTTATATGAAATTCAGAAAAATTATTTAGAGAGAATAAAAATTAGCTTCGAGCCTCTTCCTTTGTTTTATGTTCCCTATTACAATAAAGAAATAATTGGATATGATGAACTATTAAAACTGGGTAAAGAAATTTATGGAAATGAAGATCCTCTTAAGATTTTCTACAAAGATAACGTTTTTGACCTTTTAAATGTTGATAATAAAACTATTTTGAAACTTTATTTTAAGAATTTGAAAAAAGAAAAAGTTTCTCTCTATCAAAGGGGAGAGGATCTTGTAATAAGAATAGGAAATCAAAAAAGACACTTTTATTTACCAAGAGCTTTAATTAACAAAAAAGCTAAAGAGGCATTTATAAATAACAATACTCTTGATATTGTTTTTGAGTAAATAGGAATTAAACAACTTTTAAGTTAAATTTTTTAAGAGTCCCCCTTAATAATACAAGGGCCCATGATTTCTTCCTCATCTTTTATTATAGAATCTTTAATAGTTACGAAAGGTCCAATCTTAGCCTTTTTCCCTATTTTAGTCTTCCCCATTAAATAAACCATAGGATAAATAATTGTATCCTTTCCTATTTCTACTTCACTTTCTATATAGATACTCTCTTTCTCCGTTATTGTTACTCCATTTTCCATCCATTTTTTTATAATTCTTTCTTTTAAAATTTTAAAAACCTTTTCATAATCTTCTCTTGTATTAATCCCAAGCATTTCCTCGGGATCATTAAGAGTTAAAGTGTCTATTTTCTCCTTTTTTAAGCTTAATATTTCTATACAGTCAGTTATATAGTACTCCCCTTTTTTATTGTCAGGTTTTATATCAAGTATAATTTCTTTCAAAATTTCGGCTTTGAAGATGTAAACACCAGCATTTACCTCCTTTATTTCTTTTTCTTTTTCTGTTGCATCAATTTCTTCAACTATTCTGACTGGTTTTCCATTTTTTCTTATTACTCTTCCATATCCAGTAGGATCCTTTAGTGTTGCTGTCAAAAACGTACAGGCATTTCTCTCTTTTGTGTGTTTTTCTAAAAGTTTTTTTAAGGTTTGTGCTCTTAAAAGTGGAGCATCACCTGGTAAAATAAAAATTTCACCAGATTCTATGTGTTCAAGGGCAACTCTTACAGCATCACCTGTTCCAAGAGGAACCTTTTGCTCCATAACAGCTACATAAGGCGGAAGACTTTTAATTAGCTCCTCGTGATTTTTCCCTGATATTACAAATATTTTTTCAAAGTTTAATTCCCTTAGAGCATCTAAAATATAAAATATAACAGGTTTACCTAATAGGTCATGTAAAACCTTGGATTTTTCTGAGTTAAATCTAACGCTTTTTCCACCGGCTAGAATTACTGGATAAATCATAATTTTTTTATTATTCTGTTGTTTTCGTCAAAAATAAATATCTTAGGTTTGAACGTTTTTGCCTTTAAAGGTTCTAGGTAAATAAATGAAAAGACAATTATTTTATCTCCCCTTATACCCAATCTAGCTGTTCCCCCATTTAAAATAACTTCTCCTTCTTTTCCCTTTATCGCATAGGTCTCAAATCTTTTACCATTTGAAAGATTAACAACATAAATTGCCTCATATTCATTTATTCCAGCTTCGTCAAGAATACTCTCAGGTAATGTAATAGAACCTTCATAATTTAAATTAGTATCAGTCACCACAAGACCGTGCAATTTTGTTTTTAGTATTTTAAGGTACATCAGAAGGCTCCATATTTAGCTCATCTATTAGGCACTGCTTTAAATTATCTAACATTTCACCTGGAATTATGAAATTTATGTAATTCATCGCGGTAGAAGTTGCAATTATTTTTATTTTGTTTGTAACAAAAATATTAAGAAGTCCAGCCATAACACCCCTTGTTTCCATCAATTTTTTTCCGTAGAAGGATACAAGAGCCACATTTTCAAAAGATCTTAAAAATCCCCACTCTAAAGTTTCAAGGATCTCATTAAAAATCCCTTTAACATCTTCCTTTAAATAGGGAGGAACAAGAACAGTAATAGTTGACTTACCCCTTGCTGAAGGTGATGTAAGTATATGAGTAAGTGATATTCCACTGTTACTTATCCTTTCAAAAACATCAAGAATTACTCCGATTTTGTCTGGAACATCTAAAAGTGTAAAGAGAGCAAGCGGATGTTTTAAAACATAATATTCGATTTGCTCTTTCATTTAAAATAGAGATATCATTTCGTTTATTTCACTTTCACTATGCTTTTCTGTGGCTCCTGTCAAAAGATAATTCTCTTTAAATCCAAAGATGCTTAGTGGTATTCCGGGCATTATCCCTTTCTCTTTAACCGCTTTCTCAACGAAACTATTTGCATTTTCCCTTAACTCTACCACAAACTCTCTAAAGATCTTACCTTTAAACGGTAAACTGTACCCCTTTTCTATAAGTGCCTTTTTAATCTTATTTGTATTATTAAAAGTTTTAACAGCCACTTCTTTTAGCCCCTTCTCCCCCATATAGAGTATATAAACAAGAATTGCAAGTGCGCATAGCATCTGGTTAGTACATATGTTGCTTGTGGCTTTTTCTCTCCTTATATGCTGTTCTCTAGTTTGAAGCACCATTACATAGCCTTCTTTTCCCTCAGCGTCAACTGTTTTCCCTGCTATTCTTCCTGGCATCATCCTTATATACTCTTTTTTTGCCGTAAATATTCCGGCATATGGACCGCCAAAGGATAGAGGAATTCCTAAAGGTTGACCCTCACAAACGGCAATATCGGCATCATACTCACCCGGAGGTGAAATAACTGATATTGAAATTGGGTCAAAAATTGAAATTAAAATTAAATTTTTTTTCTTTGTTATTCTTCTAATTTCAAAGGGTTCCTCAAGCACACCAAAAAAGTTAGGATGTTGAAAGGCAAAGCAAGATGTATCCTCATCTATTTTCTTTTCTAAATCTTCAAGATCTATTTCTCCCTTTTCTTCTAAATATCTCACGGTCTCTATTTTTAAAGAAAACGAGGTATAAGTTTTTAGAACTTCCTTATAGAAGGGGTTTATGTTATCAGCTATTAAGACTTTTTTCTTTTTGTTAATTCTTTCAGCCATTAGTACGGCCTCAGCGAAAGCTGAAGCACCGTCATACATTGAGGAGTTTGCTACATCCATACGTGTTAGCTCACATATGGCAGTTTGAAATTCATACATAGCTTGAAGTGTTCCTTGGGAAACCTCTGCTTGATAAGGAGTATAGGCTGTTAAAAAGGAAGGATTTCTGATTACAAACCTAACAACTGGAGGAACATAGTGATCGTAAGCTCCTGCACCACCAAAAACTTTAAGAACACTATTTTGTAAAGCAAGTGAATTTATATACTTTTCGACCTCTAGTTCACTAAGCGCGTAAGGTAGCGGAATTTCATCTTTAATCTTTAATTCATCTGGAATAATCCACAAAAGATCATCCAGGCTTTTTATATTGAGAGCCTCTTTAATTTTTTTAAGAGCTCTTTCTTCGTCAGGTATAAAGGGCATTATGCTTCCCCTATGTGTTTTCTGTAATCCTCTGCAGATAAAAGATTTTTAATTTCTTCGGGATCTTTTAATCTTAATTTAAATAACCATCCTTGCCCATAAGGATCATTATTAATTAACCCAGGTTCAGTTTCAAGTTCCTCATTTACTTCTATAACTTCTCCGCTTAATGGAGAATATAAATCAGCTACTGTTTTAACTGCCTCAATTGTTCCGCAGGGTTCAAACTGTGTAACTTCTTGACCAACTGTTGGTAGTTCAACATGCACAATATCTGAAAGTTCACTTTGCGCAAAATCTGTTATTCCAATTATTGCTACATCCCCCTCTATTTTTACCCACTCATGCTCCCTTGTATATTTCAAATTCTCCGGAATATGCATTTTTTCCTCCTTAACAAAAATCTTTTGGGGGTTTAACCCATTATAATAATATATAAAAACTGTTGAAAATTTCAAAAATATTTGTTATAAAATATATCCTTGAAAGTTCTTGTTGCAATTTCCGGTGGCATTGACTCAAGTACTGCTCTTTTTTTACTAAAAAACTCTGGAGCCTACGTTGAGGGAGTTACGCTTTTTTTATGGAGTAAAAAAAGCCATAAAAGAACTTGTTGTTCACTTGAGGCAGTTCAAAGAGCAAGAAAAATATGCTATAGATATGGTGTTAAGCATCATGTTTTAAATCTAGAGGAAGAATTTGAAAAAATTATCGTTGAGGAGAACTTTACTAATGGATATGCAAAGGGAATAACTCCTAATCCCTGTGTTTTTTGCAACAGATTCTTTAAATTTGGTTTTTTGTATGAAGAGATGGAGAAAAGAAATTTTGATTTTTTAGCAACTGGGCATTATGCGAGAATAGAAAAGGAAAATGGCAAATACTTTATAAAAAAAGCGAAAGATATAGAAAAGGATCAAAGCTACTTTTTAGCAATGATCTCTCCAAACGTTTTGAAAAAACTGCTTTTTCCTTTAGGAGAAATTACAAAAAAAGAGGTTCTGAAAGTTGCACAGGAGGAAAATCTGTTTGACTTTTACGAAGAGTCCCAAGATCTCTGTTTTGTAAATGAAAGTATAAGTGAATTCTTGAAAGAAAGACTCGGAGAAAGAAAAGGTAGTATTTACTTTAAAGATAAAAAAATTGGTACACATAATGGTTTTTATAATTTCACTATAGGACAGAGAAAGGGATTAAACGTTTCAATTGGCGAAAGGCTCTATGTTTCAGAAATAGATCCGATAAATAACATTGTAAAAGTAGATTTTAGAAGGGAGTTAATGAAGAAGAATATCTTTGTGACACAACTTAATCTTTTTGATAAAATAAGGGGTGAAAAAAAGCTAATGGTAAAGGTTAGGAATTTACATAAGGAAAGTCCGGCAAGGGTCAAGTTTTATGAGGATTACGCTGAGATAATTTTTGATGTAGAGCAATTTGCTCCAACTCCAGGTCAGATTGCTGCTTTTTATGAAGATGAGATCCTTTTGGGTGGAGGAGTGATTAGTGACAAAAGATAGGGTAGTTATTATAGATTTTGGTTCACAGTATACAATGCTTATAGCAAGAAGAATAAGAGAACTAAATGTGTTTTCAGAAATAGTTTCTCCCTTTGAAAAAAATCTAATAGAAATTTTATCTTCATCTTATACCAAGGGAATAATATTATCAGGTGGACCAATGAGTGTTTATGATAAAGATGCCCCCCTTTTAGATAAAGAAATTTTTAATTTGGGAAAACCGATTTTAGGAATCTGTTACGGTTTGCAGCTTATTGCACATCTATTTGGGGGTAAAGTTACAAGTTCTGAAAAAAGAGAATATGGCTTTGCCCTTTTTAAAGTAAATGAAAACTCTGAACTTTTTGATGGAATGGAAAAGGAGTTTAGAGTTTGGATGAGTCATGGAGACTATGTTAAGAGTTTACCCCCTAATTTTAAAGCTACAGGCGAGACTGAGTTTTCACCCTATGCATCTATCGAGAATAAAGATTTAAAAATTTATGGTGTTCAATTTCATCCAGAGGTTTATCATACAAAAAACGGAAAAAAAATTATAAAGAACTTTCTTTTTAAAATTTTAAAAGTTAGAAAGAATTGGAAGATGAGTAATTTTATTAAAGAGAAAATTGAGGAAATAAGAGAAAATGTGAAGAATGAGTTTTGTTTTCTTGCATTATCAGGGGGAGTCGATTCATCTACTCTTGCCTTTTTATTAAAAGAAGCACTTGGTGATAGATTTTACCCTATATTTGTTGAAACTGGCTTACTAAAAGAAAATGAAAAGGAAAGGATAAGAAGACTTTTTAGTAATTTTAGAAATTTAAACATTGTCGAGGCTAAAGATGAGTTTCTTAACGCTTTAAAAGGGGTAACCGATCCCGAAGAAAAAAGAAGAATTATAGGAAAAGTTTTTTTTGATATCTTTGAAAAAAAGGCAAGAGAATTAAGTAAAAGGGAGAAAGGAAAAGTTGGTTTTTTAGCTCAGGGGACTTTATACCCCGATTTAATAGAGTCAAAGAGTTACAAGGGACCTTCAAGTAAAATAAAAACTCACCATAATGTAGGAGGTGTTCCAGAAGATCATCCCTTTTTTTTGCTTGAACCATTTAAAGAACTCTTTAAGGATGAGGTAAGAAAAATAGGTAAAAAATTAGGGGTACCTGAGGAAATTTTAGAAAGGCATCCTTTTCCTGGCCCTGGAATGGCAATTAGAATTATTGGGGAGGTAGATGAAGAAAAGCTTGAAATAATAAAAAAAGCCGATTTAATAGTTGAAGAGGAGATTAGGCGTTTCTCACTTTATAAAAAGTTATGGCAAGTTTTTCCTGTTCTTTTACCTGTTAAATCGGTTGGTGTTATGGGAGATAAAAGAACTTATGAGAGAGTCATCGCCTTGAGAGCTGTTAAAAGTGTAGATGGAATGACTGCTGATTGGGCAAGAATTCCTTATTTTGTTTTAGATAGGATTGCAAGAAGGATTGTTGGTGAAGTAAGGGGTGTAAATAGGGTTGTTTACGATATTACATCAAAACCACCCTCTACGATAGAGTGGGAATGATAGATATTTTATATAAATCACTTTCTTTTTTAACCTATCCAATAGCACAAAAAAGATTAATAGATTCTGATTTAGAGAAAGATTCAATATGGTTTCATGCAGCTTCATTAGGAGAGGTTACTTCAATAAAACCTTTACTTGATTATTTTGATAAAAAGGGTGTTCCTTTTTATGTAACGACTATGACAGAGTCAGGGAAAAAGAGGGCAGATGAATATTTTAAGGGAAGGGTCTTTCTTTTTCCCTATGATAATCCCTTACTAATTAAAAAATTAGTAGATAGAACAAGACTTTTAGTTTTGGCAGAGAGTGAGTTTTGGCCAAACACAATATTTGAAGTAAAGAAAAATAAGAAAAATTTAATTCTTGTAAATGGTAGAATTTCTGAAAAATCGTTTTTAAGATGGAAACTATTAAAAGGTTATTTTGCCAGAATTTTAAGTTGTTTTGATAAGTTTTTCGTAATTAGTTTTAGGGAGAAAAAGTTCCTTAGGCGCTTTAATGTAGATGGTAGCAAAATTTTTGTTTCTGGAAACTTAAAGATTTTATTTGAAAATAAAGATGTATCTCTTCTTTTTGAAAAACCTTTTGATTTTACTATTACTTTTGCAAGTGTAAGAACAGGCGAGTTTAGCGGTATCGTAGATGTCATTGAAAAAATAATGAAAATGAATGAAAAGATAGGTTTTATAATTGCAGTAAGACACTTAGAATCCCTAATTTTATTAGAAAATATTTTAAAGTTAAAAAAAATAAAGTATGTTAAATTTTCTGAGGAAAGGGAAAATTTTAAATATAGGGCTAGGGTTTTGATCCTTGATACGTTAGGTGATCTTATTAGAGTTTTTCCGATAAGTGATGTTGCGGTTGTGTGTGGAACATTTGCTCCTTACGGAGGACACAACCTCCTTGAGCCTGCTCAATTTGGTGTCCCTGTTTTCTTTGGACCCTACACTTTTAACGTAAAGGGTATGGAAGAGATCTTGATAAAAGAGGGCGGAGGCATAAAATGTAAGGATTTTAATGACCTTTTTACTATTTTTAAAGATATGATTGATAGTAGAGACGAGTTAATAAAGGTTGGCAAAAATTCTAAAAATGCTTATGAAAAGGCAAGAAAAATATCGGAGAACGGTTTTAGGAAGATTGTGGAATATATAGAAAAAAATTTATAGATATGAGGAAAATAGTGATAGCAATAGATGGAACCGCGGGAAGTGGAAAGACTACCATCTGTCAGAAACTTGCCTACCTTCTCGGATACACTCCAGTTTTAACAGGAAAACTTTATAGAGGTATCGGTGCTTATATAAAAAGGAATAATTTAAAAAAAGAGGAAATAAAAGATAAAATTAAAAATCTTAAAATTGAATACAAGTACGAAAGAGTTCCCAATATTTATGTAAATGGAATAGATTTAACAGAGGATATCGAGGACCCAGTAGTAGAGCGTATAGCCTCAGAGATTGCAGAATATAAAGAAGTAAGAGATTACCTTTATCATGTCCAAAGAGAGTTTGTTGAAAAGAAAGGGGTTGTGATAGAAGGAAGAGATATCGGGACAGTTATTGCTCCGGACGCGGACTTAAAAATTTATATGGATGCCGATATTATTGTAAGAGCAAAGAGAAGATATATGGACTTTAAAAAGAGAAATAAGGAAATAAGCTTTGAAGAGGTTCTTTTAGACTTAGAAAGAAGAGACATAAGGGATAAAAGTAGGAAAAATTCACCACTTAGGATACCGGATGGTGCCTATTTTATCGATACCACTAATAAAACAGAGGAAGAAGTATTATCTTTATGTTTAGCGCTTTCTTATGAAAAAATTTTTAAGAAAAGAGAAAAGTTTAGATGGAAATTTGCCTATTATTTTTCCTATCCGATTATAAAGTGGTTTTTCGGAATGAAGATAATTGGTAGAAAATACCTATTTAGAAGTGGTCCCTTTATTGTAACCCCGAATCATGTTACTTTTTGGGATCCTCCTTTCATTGGTTTTGCAGTTAAAAGGGAAAGTTTCTTTTTAGCAAAAATTGATCTTTTTGTTGCAAATAGGCTATTTAAATGGCTTATAGAAACGTTTAATGCCATTCCTTTAAGAAGGGGAGCTGGTGCTAAGAGTGCCTATGAGAAAGCAAAAGATTTACTTAAAAGGGGTGAAGTTGTTATTATTTTTCCTGAGGGAACAAGAAGTAAAAGTGGAGAACTTTTACCCTTTAAAAAAGGTGCCTTTCAACTTGCCTGTGACCTGAGAGTCCCAGTTATTCCTGCTTACATAAAGAACATAAGGGAGGGTCCCCTCAGTTGGATTTTTAAAAGAAATTTAAAGATAATTTTTGGTAGCCCCTTATTGCCACTTGATAATAGTAAAGAATACGTAGAGGAATTTACCAAAAAGGTAGAAAGTGAGGTAAAAATTCTTTCTCGAGTTTGAAATTTTAGTTTTAAATTTTTGATAATTATTAGCAAAAGAAAACTTTCCACTTTGGTTCAATGCCGTAAAAAAGTGGAGGGTTAAAAGGAAGGAGGAAGTTAATTAATGGTAGTAGAAGATTTAAATGAAAAGATAGAGTCACTTATAAATCAAAGTTTTAAAACTTTAAAAGAGGGAGATATCGTAAGGGGAAAGGTTTTAAAAGTAGGTGAAAGAGAGGTATTTTTTGATCTTGGTGTAAAGGCTGAAGGAATTTGTCCTAAGGAAGAGTTTAAAAATCCTGATGAACTTAAACCAGGGGATGAGGTTATTCTTTATGTTGAAGATCCAGATGGTCCAGATGGTTTTGTAATTTTATCCAAGCATAAGTCTGATTTTGAACTTGCATGGGATAAAATAAGTGATGCTTATGAGAACAATAAGACTGTGGTAGGTAAGGTCTTAAGAAGGGTAAAGGGAGGTATTATTGTTGATGTTTTTGGGGTAGATGCTTTTATGCCTGGCTCCCAAATAGATGTAAAGCCAGTAAAAAATTTGAATTTACTTATTGGAAAGAACATTCACTTCAAGATTATCAAAGTTAACAAAGATAGAAAAAATATAGTGGCTTCTAGAAAGGCTTATATTGAAGAGGAAATAGAAAACAAAAAGAGGATGATGAAAGAAAAATTTGAAATAGGTCAGATTGTGGAGGGAGAGGTTAAGGCAATTACTCCTGCTGGTGTATCTGTTGAAGTTGAAGGTATAGAGGGATTTATCCCTACAAG
>JBCNVI010000002.1:228664-237488 GCA_039630235.1 Candidatus Hydrothermales bacterium
GGATTTAGTTCCTGAAAAGTGGGAAGAGGTGGAAAAGAAGTATCCTATAGGAACTAAGGTAAAGGGTGTAGTGAGGAAGATATTACCTTATGGAGTTTTAATAGAGCTTGAAAAAGACGTAGTGGGCTTTTGTCATATAAGTGAGTTGTCTTGGAGAAAGATAAAGGATCCTTCCGAGGTTGTAAAGGAGGGTGATTGGATTGAGGCTTTAGTTTTGGATATAGATAGGGAAAAGACGAGAATAGCTCTTGGAGTTAAGCAGACTCAACCTGATCCATGGACCTATATTGAGGAAAAAATTCCAAGAGGTTCCATAGTTAAAGGTAAGGTTGTTGGCTTTGATAACTTTGGTGCAATAATTGAAATAGAGGATGGAATAGAGGGATATCTTCATTTGTCAGATATTTCGTGGACGAGAAAATTCACTAAGCCTGAGGAAGCTCTCAGAATAGACCAGAAGCTGAGGTTGAAGGTGATGAATATAGATAAAAAGTCAAGAACTATAGTTCTATCGCTTAAGCATTTAAGACCTGATCCATGGAAAGAAATTTCGAAGAGACTAACTCCTGAAACAACTTTAAAGGCTCCGATCCTAAGGGTAACCGATAAGGGATTGACTGTGGAAGTTGATAAGGGACTAGAGGGATTTGTACCACTTTCTCATCTTTCAAAGAAGGGTAATGTTTTTGAAAATTATAAAGAAGGTGAAGAGATAAACTTAAAGGTTTTAAAAGTTGAACCTCAAAGAAAGAGAATTTTATTATCAGAGAAGGAATATGATAGAATGATGCAGAAAAAGGAAATTGCGAAGTACACTGAGGGTGGTCCAGCAAGAATAAATCTTGGTGAACTTTTGAGAGCTGAACTTGAAAAATTATATAATATAGAAGAGGAGGAAGAGGAGGAAAAGAAAAAGTAATATTTTTTATTCCTGCAGAGACGGTAAGATAGTTTCAAAAAAGCTTCTTTCTATTTTCATATCAGGTATTCCTTTGATTGAAAGTTTAAAGTGATAGTCGTAGAAGTTTCCAGTTTTTGACCATCTGATTTCAAGAGAAAAACAGTGTAGATCTCTTATTAAGCTTAGGCTTTGAGAATTTATTTTTCTTTCTTCACCTGTATATACAAAATTATAGTTAAAACTCCATTTTTCGGTTAATTGACCGGAAAAGGATCCACTTAAGGTATTGTTTTCTCTATTATGACTTTTACTAAAGCTATATGTTCCAGAGGTTGTTATGTTTTTGTTAGAGGGGAGCATCAAATCAGTTAAAATTAAATTGAAACTATATGATATTCTAAAGTTTGATGTTTCAATTTTTTTTGAATAGGGATTGTAATTAAAGTATCCAGATGCTGATAAATTATGTGGAAGAGGTAATGTAAAATCAAAATTTATGTTTGAAAGCTTTTTTTCTCTTTTTAAAAAATCGTAATTTCCTTGAGTGTTAAAAATTATAAGGGGATATCTTCTTTTTTCCTTTTTTGTAAATAAATCGTTTCTTAAGTTGAAGCTTAAATAAGATGATGGGGTTTTTTGCCCTTCCCCTTTTACTGCGATTGCCCTAAAACCTGGTCTTAGACCATATCCCATTGAAAGAGTTATAAAATGATAAAAGTTATCAAAATAAGGCGGTTTTATTAAAGATTTTCCATACAGCGTTAACGAAGTATTTAAGGAAAAGTTTATATTGTGTGAAATTGGAAATTTTCTTCCAAGTGTATCCTCAGGGTAGATCCTTTCTGAAAGGTTAAAAGAAAAAGAGGTATTAAATATTCCAAAGAGGTTCTGTTGAGTTAAAGTTGATTTATTTATTGTTAAATGCTTACTTTCTAATTTTTTTAGACTATCTTTTGTAATAATTCTTAAAAGATTTAATCCCCCTGAAACGCGCAGAGGTGCCCAATCTCTCTTCCAAAGAATGAAAATGAAAATACGGGAAGTTTTGTTTCTTTTTTCTTATTCAAAAAATCTTCTCTTCTGTCCAAAGTTAAATTTATAGATGAAGTTTTAAAATTTTTTGAAAAGACTATATAAGAGTAAGCTTCACTTTTTAATCTTTCTGGTTTATATTCTGAGTAATCAGTGGCATAGGTATGATCAGATATAAAGTCTGCCTTTGCCTGTACTTTTGATTTATAAAAAAAATTCTGGTTATGAATACCGTTTATACTCCACCTTTCCCTTTTAGGATTAATCTCCCTTGTAAAAGTTCCACTTATATTTCCCTCGAGAAATTTAAATACAACATATTCATATTCTGTTATAATTGTGGCTCCTTTTTTTTCGTATAGATCAAATCCTATTGTATAGTCCATATAAGGATTTATAGCCCAGTAATAGGTGAGATTTTTTAGATATAAGCCTAACAAAGAGTTTCTACCTGGTCTTGGTGTTAAAAAACCTGATTTTCTTTCCCTTGTAGCGGGAAATATCCAGAAGGGTAAAAAAAATATCGGAAAATCCTTTACATATAATAGCACAGGTTCTGCAATTATATCTTTTTTAGGAATAACTTTAACTTTTTTATATGTAAAAAAATAGTGAGGGCTTTCTAGTTCACAGGTTGTATAATTTCCTTTAAAAGCCTTGATTTCGTCTTTTTCTCCCTTATAGATTTCATCTGCCCAAAGCACGCCCTTTTCAATTTTCGTTTTTCCTCTTAAAACTTTCCCCTTTTTAGATTCAGTATTATAGATTATTTTTCCCCCCTTAAGTGTATCCTTCCCAGATTTTAGTTTTGCTCTTCCATGAGCTATCAGGGATTTTTTCTCTTCAAAAAAAGTAACTGTATCAGAAAAAAGTTCTACATTTTCATATTCAATTTTGACATTTTTTAAAAGATACAAAACTTTTCTCTTTGAGTCGTAAAAAAGAGAATCTGCCTGAAATTTTATAGGTTTTAAAATTAGAAAAAATAGGATTAATCCCAAACTATGTTTAAAATTTTTATCAGCACTTTTTTTAGGTCTCTCCTATCGATAACTTCGTCTATCATTCCATGTTCAAACTGAAACTCAGCTCTTTGAAATCCAGGTGGTAATTTTTGTTTGATTGTCTGTTCAATTACTCTTGGTCCAGCAAACCCTAAAAGAGCTCCTTTTTCAGCCAAAGAGATATCTCCAAGTGCGGCAAAGGAAGCCATTACTCCTCCCATGGTGGGATCACAGAGAACCGTTATATAGGGAATTCTATTTTCTCTTAGAAGCTTTACTCCTATATTTGTTTTCACAAGTTGCATTAACGAAAAGATACCCTCTTGCATTCGTGCACCACCTCCGGATGAAGTAATAGCAATTAAAGGGAGTTTTTCTTTAACTGCATATTCACAGAGCAGGTAGAATTTTTCACCGTAGGCAGATCCCATACTACCTCCCATAAAGGCAAAATCTGATATAAAGGCTGATACAAGAAATCTATCAATTTTACCTTTCCCTGTGATGCAGGCCTCTTTTAACCCTGTTTCTTCTCTTGCTTTTTTATACTTCTTTTTATACTCTGGGAAGTTTAAGGGATCGTCAGATTCAATGTAGTCAAAAAGTTCTTCAAAAGTATTTTCTTCAAAAATAATTTCTATGTATTTTTTGGCTGGTATTCTAAAGTGAAAGGAGCATTTTGAGCATACCCATAAGTTTTTCTCTAATTGGGCTACATGGAGTGTTTCACCACAGTTTTCACATTTTTTCCAAACATCTGCTCTTATTTCCTTTTTATCGGGCTTAAATGGTTTTCTGTAAAACATAAATTATTATAAGATATAATTAAGGGATGAGGGAATTTACGATAAGGGCTATAATCCTAGGGAGTTTACTTTCTATAATTTTTGGTGCTGCTAACGCCTATCTTGGACTTAAAGCTGGAATGACAGTTTCTGCTTCAATACCTGCTGCTTGTGTTTCTATGGCTATTTTAAGAGGGATTTTAAAAAGAGGGACTATTCTTGAGAACAACATGGTACAAACAATTGCCTCTGCAGGAGAATCACTTGCAGCTGGTATCATTTTTACCATTCCTGCTCTTATTTTTATCGGTTTAAATCCAACAATTTTATATATATTTTTGACTTCACTCTTTGGTGGACTTTTGGGAGTTTTGTTTATGGTGACGGTAAGAAAAAGGTTTATAGAGGATGAGGATAAAGAACTTCCTTATCCGGAGGGGAGAGCTTGTGCTGAGGTGTTAAAAGCTGGAGATGAAGGAGGACATAAGGCAAAAACTGTTTTTGAAGGGCTTATTTCAGGTTTTGTCTTTAGGTTTTTAACAATAGGTTTTAAGTTTTTTCCTGACTATTTTTTTATAAATTTAAAAAATAAAATAACTTTTTCCTTTGAGAATTCGCCTGCTCTTGTGGGAGTTGGGCTTATTTTAGGAAAGAGGATTTCTTTTTTACTTTTATCTGGCGGGCTTTTGGGTTGGCTAGTTTTTATTCCTTTAATTGGTAATTACATTCCAGAGGCAAAGCCACTTGATACACATTCTATTTGGAGTAAGTACATAAGGTACATTGGTGCCGGTGCAGTCTTCGCAGGAGGGCTTATTTCTTTTATTAAAATTTTGGTAAATCTTATTAAAGAAAAAAAATTTTTTTCTTTCAGACCTGGTGAAAAAGATCTTCCGCTTTCTTTTATAGTTCTTTCAGTTTTGATAACCTATTTTTTAATTTCCCTTTTAAATATTTTTAATCAAAATTTCTTTACTTCCCTCTTAATTATTCTTTTTTCATTTATTTTTGTAGTTGTTTCATCAAGGATAGTTGGTCTTGTAGGGTCTTCGTCGAATCCTGTATCAGGTATGACTATAGCAACTCTTTTTATTGTAAGTCTTTTAATTTATATTTTTGGTGGAAGAGGTATTTATGCTATGTTTACATCGCTTACTATTGGAGCTTTTATATGTATTAGTGCTGCAATTGCTGGAGATATTTCTCAGGATTTAAAAACTGGGTTTTTGTTAGGAGCAACTCCAAGATTGCAGCAGATTGGAGAGATAATAGGTGTGATTACTTCATCCATTTTTATCGGTTTTATTTTATTTATCTTACACAAAGCTTATGTTATAGGTAGTGAAAAACTTTCTGCTCCACAGGCAACCTTAATGTCTCTAATTGTTAAAGGTATTTTTGAAGCTCAATTTCCCACTCAGCTTTTTATTTCAGGTGTAATGATTTCAATTTTTCTTGAAATTTTAGGGATTTCCTCACTTCCAGTGGCGGTGGGACTTTATTTACCCCTTTCTCTTTCTACTACCTTAGCTCTTGGTGGAGTTCTTTCTGAAGTTATAAAGAAAAAAGAAAAGGGTATTTTACTAGCCTCTGGCTTTGTAGCTGGAGATGCAATTAGCGGAATTATACTTGCAATAATTATTATTATAGGTCTCCCCTTAATTTCCTTTAACGTTACCTATCCCCTTGTTGGTATCTTATTTCTTACTCTTTTTTTACTCTACACCTTTTTAAGGCTTAAATAGGCTCTCTTACAAAACTTTTAGTACATTATAAATTTCTTTTTTATTTCTTGCTTTTCTTTTTTAAGAATTGCGAAATATGTTCCGTTACTTAATTCACTGCGAGAAATTTTTCTTAAAAATTCTTTAGAGTTGGAGGAGACTTTTAAAGCAATTCTTCCAGAAGGATCTAAGATTTTTATTTCAAAGGGTGAATAGTCGGTTTGACTGAGTATTATCATAATTCCGTCCTCTCTGTATCTTAAATCAAAGTTAAACTTTGCTAATGAGGTTTTGCTTTCTTCTACATCTAGGCTTAATCCACCTATTTGTACCTTTCCGTAATAAGAAGGATTTCTAATTTGTGATAGGGGAACATTTTGTAGCCAATATGAGTTTAGGTCATTTTCAGAAGAGTTTCTGGTGAGGATGAAGAAGGCAAAGGTATCTAGGTTTGAATTAACTTGAAGTTCTTCATCGAACCCCGTGTCTTGAGGTTTTATACCTATTTTTATTTCTATATGTCTTTCTTCTCCTACCTCAGATATAGCGTAGGGCAGATTCAGAGGGCGTGTTTGTCCTTGTCCACCTCCGGCAAAATATGGAGTAAAGGTTGCATTAAAACTTGATCCTGATTGTTGAAATCTGATTTCTCCTTCTCTTGTGTTTGGTGATTGTGGAAAGTTGCCATTTGCGTTATCGTCAAAAATTATTCTTATATAATCAGTTCCATCCGTTGTATCGCTTAGTTTTATACCCATATATAGAGCGTTTTGAGTATTAAAAAGATAAAGATAAGACTCCTCAATATTTCTCCTTCCGCCTTTTTTTAGATAATCAGAAATATCGAGTTTATAACTAAAAGCCCATTCGTTTGGATCTATATAACCGTCAATTGTTGGCGGATTTACACTGTAGGGGGAGTTAATAAAGTTAACTAGTTCATATGAGAAAAATTGAACCACTAAGGTGTCATTTCTAAACATCTGTTCATTTGGAGAAGTTATAAATCCGTAAAATTTGTAGATACCGTTTGAAAATTTTGGGTTAAAAGCTGGAAAAGAGTAAGAACTTGCCGCTCCAGGTGAAAGTGAAAGCCCACTTAGTTGATGTTGATAGACTGTGTAAGAAAGTGAGTCAACTCTTAGTGTTAAATCAAAGCTTTGGTTATAAAAACCTCTGTTAGAAACAAAAATTACAGGATTTATTAAGCTATCTTTTTTTCCTATTATTGGTATATTAGAAGAATCTACAGCCATATTGTATACTTGGATAACAGAAAGATCAGCAAACATTTTTAGGCCTTTAGTTGATATACCAGTTATTGAAACATAAGTTGGATTATTTTGATAGTTTTTTGAGTTAGGAGTTGAATAGTTATCAAATGAGGTATTCAAAGTAGTTCCTGGATAAGGGTCTCCAGGATCGCCTGAATTTTGTTTTTTTTCAAGATCCCATTTGCCATCTGCCTGTTCAAGTGCTACTTTGTAATGTAAACCGCCCGGCAAACCTGGATACCACTCATAGTTGTTATTAGACATGTACTCATCTATGTGATAGATTAAAAGTCCCTCTCCGGGTAAATAGGAGTCAAATTTAATTTTTTTTCTAAATTCAACAAGAAAGTACTGGGGTGAACTGTTACCATTTGTCCATAGCCTGTATGCGATTGGTAAATTTTCAATTGGATCAAATGAGGCGTTCCTGATTATTGATGTCACATTTGTGGGAGTAACAAAACCAAGTTTATATTTGCACCAAATATCAAAGTGAACTGGAGTTCTTCCATTATTACCCCAGGAACCACCAGCCATCATTGACCAGTTTCCAAGTCCCTCTGAGGAATAGTCAGTATCGTATAGGTCGGGTAAGCCAAGATTATGTCCGTACTCATGACCAAATACTCCCACTCTGCCGTTTTCAGGCATCATCGAATACTTATAGGCTATTTTACCATCAACACTAACACCGCCAGGTATAACCCAAGCGTGGGACCATATATCGTTTGGGTTTCCTGTTTCTTCAGCGCCAGGTCCAGCGTGAACTATGAAAACTACATCTACATAGCCATCGTTATTTCTATCAAATTGAGAAAAGTCAACATAAGGATCAGCAGCAATAACTGCGTCTCTTGCAAGACCCTGGGCATTTTGGGGATAAGAACCAAATCCATAATTATTGTTGGTGTAGTAAGAGTACGGTTGAGGCATCATAAGCCAGTTTGAAACCCATCCTGTTACAAGGAACTTTCCATAGGAGTTTTCTAAATAGTAGTCTGCCATTGAGCCTGTAGGGTAGGTTCCTACAGAAAAGAGTAATTGCTGAAAATGGTTAACAGAGGAATCTGCTAAGTTATCAGAGAATTCTGCAAGAATTACAGGTATTTTAGCTGTGTCAGTTTGTCTTTTTTGAAGTCTTAATCTAAATTTTTCAAGACTTTCAAAGTCAGGTTGATCTACACCTCTTTCTTTTGCCTTTTTCAGTATCTCTATCATTTTTTCATAGTCTGCTTTACTCATCCTTTCCTTTAAGTTGGGATGAGGTGGCATTAAAATTAAAATTAATAAAAAGACGCTCATACTTTAAACCTCCTTTGAGTAATCTATTAAAATTTTATGCTTTGGTTAGAAAAAATTCAATGATTTATATAATTGAGCTTGAGTGAGGGCCGGAAGTTTTTGATTTTGGATCAATAAATTTTTTGGCTGAAGCTGCGGCAATTGCTGCCTGAGCAAATCCTGTAACAAGCAATTTTATGTTGCCCAAACCCTCTACGCTCACAACGTCACCGCAGGCAAATAATCCCTTAATAGAGGTCTCCATCCTTGAATTTACCTTTATGTATCTTCCATCCATTTCTAAACCCCAGCTTTCTATTTTTCCAATTTCAGCCTTATATCCAAGTGCTAGTATTACTGCGTCAAGATCTATTTCTTCTTCCATCGTTTTATTATTAAATATTACAGCCTTTTCTAGTCTTTCTTCGCCTTTTAATTCCTTTAGTTCATAGTTTAATTTGACAATAACTGGTGAATTAAATAGTTCTTTGACAGAGGTTTCGTTTGCTCTGAATTCTTCTCTTCTGTGTATTAAGATTGTTTTTTTTGCAACAGGATAGATATTTAGTGCCCAATCTGCAGAATCACCTCCCCCACAATCAATACTTTTTTATCCTTAAAATCTTCAAATTTCTTTACAAAATAATAGACACCTTTATTTTCGAATTTGTCAATTCCTGGCCTATTAATCTTATTAGGAGTAAATGTTCCTATTCCAGCTGCAATTATTATTGATCTTGTGTAATGTTCCTTTAACTTGCTAGTTTTTAAGATAAATATGTCACCATCTTTAGAGTAGCTTTCAACTTCCTCATCAAGAACG
>JBCNVI010000002.1:237840-240305 GCA_039630235.1 Candidatus Hydrothermales bacterium
ATTTTTTGATCCATTTCAATAAACATCGGTTTGTGAAAATGTCCTAAAATACAGATATCTCCTCCCTTTTTAAAGAATTTTTTTACTCTCTCAGGAATTTCCTCTTTAGGCTCCTTCTTTTCAGAAGTGTTTCTTGAAATTTTTGAAATACTCTTTGCCAACTTTATTCCTATATCTGGATGAAGAATGTAAAATAAAAATTTAACAAAAGAACTTCTAACTAGGTAGTTAAAATAAGTTCCTATTAAGTCACTTTGATAGTAAAAATCACCGTGAGAAAATAGAACTTTCTTTTCCCCTATTTGGAAAATTCTTTCTCTTTGGAAAATCCTCATATTAAAACCTTGTACAAAATTTCTAACGAAAAAGTCATGATTCCCTGTAAAATAGAGGAATTCAAATTTATCTTTAAATTTATAAAGTTCTGAGACAAATAAAAAATTTTCTTTTGGTAAAACAGTTTTGTATTCAAACCAAAAATCAAAGATATCACCAAGAAAAACAATCTTAGTCCCCTTTTCAAGTTTTTCGAGAATACTAAAGAACTTCTCAAAAACCTTTTTATCTCTCTCTTCAGAAACACCAAGATGAAAATCAGAAAAAATGTAATATTGCACCTTAAATATTATATGCTCTATAATAGTTTCAATGAAAATATTAAATTTCCTTTTAATTTTGCTTTTAAAAGAAGATCCAATTTACATTTCTTCATCTTCAGATCTTTATGCGGGATGGGATAGTATCTACTTTTATGTTGATTTGAAAATTTCAAAGTTTGATAAAGTTTACTTTGCTATAGGTACGGGGAACGAGGGACTATATTTTTTCCCCGAACTTGAAAGTTCCTCCAAATTTCCTGTCAAACTCAAACATTTCTTTTCTTATGATATAAAAAGTGATAAAGTTTTATACTCGAATAAGGGTATAACTTTCCATACAGATACAATAGGTAGAGAAATCCTCATAAATTTTAAAGTTCCAAAGAATATACTTGAGAACTCCAAACATATTTATTTTTGGATTGGTTTTGAATTAAATGGGATCTTTTGCTCTATGCCCGAGCAAAGGGGAGATATTTACCCAGTATTTTTAGTTCCCCTTGATCAAGATTGTGACGGGGTATGGGATAGAGGTATTGATCTAAAGGCTGTACTGAGAATAATTTATAAAGAAGAGGAGGAGGAACTTGAGGTGAAAGAATATAAAAAATTTTTCAGTCCAGAGAATGAAAATTTAGAAATCATTTTAGAGTGTGGGGAGAAGGTACAGACTATTTTTGCCTCAGTTTATAGCCTAGCGGGGAAAAAAGTTAAAGATCTAGATATTATAAGATCTAACAATAAGATAAAAATTATTTGGGATGGAAGAGATTACTCAGGAAAAATTGAAAAAGCAGGTGTTTATCTAATAGTTATTAAAAGTGGAGATAAAGTTTGGGCAAAAATTCCAGTTGTTCTTTTTAGATGATAGATAATAGGTTAGTTAGACTTTTTCCACTTAATTGGGGCAAAAACCTTGATGTTTTAAAATATCACAAGGTTTTAATTGTTGGACTTGGTGCATTAGGCTCAAACATCTTAGATCTTATGATTAGAATAGGCTTTAAAAACTTGATCTTAGTTGATAGAGACTATGTAGAATTCCATGACCTCTTGAACTCACCACTTTACATCAAAGAAGATGCAGAGATGGGAAAACCAAAGGTAATTGCCTCTCAAGAAAAAATTAAGTCTATAGACGAAAGTATAAACTTAAAAATATTTTTTGAAGATTTTTCTCCATCTTTTTTAAAAGATTTTAATGAAGATATTTCTCTTATTGTTGACGCAGTTGATAACTTAGAGACAAGATTTTTAATAAATGAATTTTCCTTTAAAAAAAGAGTGCCATGGATTCATGGTGCCTGTGTTGGTGAAAGAGGAGAGGTTTCTTTTTTTGTCCCATGGGAGGGGTCATGTTATAGGTGTCTTTTTAAAGAAATTCCAAAAAGAGGAAGAATAGATACCTGTGAAACTCACGGGATTAATCCTATAATAGCTAGATTAGTGGCAGAGATACAGGTCGATCTTGCTGTTAAATACTTTACTTTAAAAAGAAAGTATATAGACAAAATGATTTACGTTGATTTTTCGGATGACTATTCGTTAAGAAATTTTAAATTGAAAAAGAGAAAAGATTGCCCACTCTGCGTAAGGGGAGAATTTGAGTTTATAAACAGGGAAGATCAAAAGATCATAACTTTTTGCTCCGAAAATACAGTTTATATGAAGCTTAACTCTTTTGATTATGAAAAAATAAAAGAGAAGTGGAAAAACTATGATGGTTTCGAGGAGAATAGATTTTTCATTAGATTAAGGATAAAAGATGAGGAGTTAAAACTTTTCAAAGAAGGTAAACTTTTTATAAGTTCAAAAAGCCTAATCGACGAAAAAAAGATAAGAAATTTGATTTCAAAATACATAGGA
>JBCNVI010000002.1:240375-286630 GCA_039630235.1 Candidatus Hydrothermales bacterium
TTTGTAACGGGAGGGGTAGTATCTTCCTTAGGAAAAGGAGTTGCAACAGCATCAATAGCTTTTCTCCTAAAGGCAAGAGGATTAAGGGTTACTGCTATGAAGCTTGATCCATACATAAACGTAGATCCAGGAACTATGAATCCTTATCAACATGGAGAAGTATACGTTACAGAGGATGGAGCAGAAACAGATCTTGACCTTGGCCACTATGAAAGATTTTTAGATCAAAATATGAGTCAGTTAAATAATGTAACAACAGGACAGGTTTATAAAAGTGTTATTGAAAAGGAAAGAAAAGGGGAATACCTTGGTGCTACTGTTCAGATTATACCTCATATTACAGATGAAATTAAAGAAAGGATAAGAAAGGTTAGTAAGGAGTCTTCTGCTGATATTGTAATTGTAGAGGTGGGGGGGACTGTTGGGGACATGGAGAGTCTTCCCTTTTTAGAGGCAATAAGGCAAATAAGACTAGAAGAGGGTTTCGAAAATACTATCTTTATTCACCTTACACTTGTGCCGTTTATAGAAAGCGCTGGGGAGCTGAAAACAAAACCGACTCAACATTCAGTTATGAAACTGAGGGAAATCGGAGTTCAGCCTGATTTCGTTATATGTAGAGTTGACAGAAAGCTTTCCGAGAGCTCAAGAGATAAGATAGCTCTTTATTCTAATTTACCTCCAGAAAATGTAATAGAAGCGATAGATGTAAAAACAGTTTATGAAGTTCCATTAAATTTTAAAAAGCAAAAACTTGATGAAAAAATTTTAAATCATTTTAAATTAAACTGTTCTGAACCAGATCTAAAGGAATTTGAAAAATTTTTAGATGGGGTTTTAAATCCTGAAAATGAAGTAGAAATAGCAATAGTCGGGAAATATACTCATTTGAAGGATGCTTATAAAAGTATTATTGAAGCCTTTATTCATTCAGGATCCTATCTTAGAACAAGAGTTAATCTTAGATGGATTGAAGCGACGGATCTTGAAGAAAAAGAGGAGGAGAAACTTTTATCTTCTGTAAATGGAATCCTTGTTCCAGGAGGATTTGGAGCAAGAGGGATAGAAGGTAAAATTAAGGCAGTTAGATATGCAAGGGAGAATAAGATTCCGTTTTTTGGTATTTGCTTAGGCATGCAAGTGGCAGCCATTGAGTTTGCAAGAAATGTTTTAGGCCTTAAGAATGCAAATAGTACTGAATTTGATCCTGACACTCCTTATCCTGTTGTAAAAATTTTGCCTGAAAAGGAGGGGGTTAAATATTATGGAGGCACATTAAGAAAGGGTTCCTACCCTTGCAAAATAAAAAGAGGGACGCTTGCCTATAGAATTTATAACTCTGATTTAATCTATGAAAGACACAGGCACAGATATGAGTTCAATACTTCTTATAAAGAAATTTTTGAGGAAAAGGGAATGATAATAAGTGGTGAATCACCAGATGGTTATCTTGTTGAAATCATTGAATTAAAGGATCATCCCTTTTTTATTGGTGTTCAATATCATCCAGAGTTTAAATCAAGACCACTAAATGCTCATCCGATCTTTAAGGAGTTTGTTAGAAAGGCCTTAGAAAGGAGCTTAGTTTATGTATCCTGAACTTTTAAGAATAGGTAATTTTGTTATATCTTCTTATGGGGTAATGGTGGCTATTGCTTTTTTTGTTGGTACTTACCTTGCCGAAAAGGAGTGGATAAGAAAGGGACTAGATAGGAGAGTCTTTAACAACGTTTTCATTTTAGCTTTAGTTGGGGCTGTTTTGGGCTCAAAACTTCTCTTTATCTTTGAGAATATACCCTTTAATGTTTTTATTTCAAATCCGATTAAGTATCTATTACAAAGAGGCGGCTTTACATATTATGGAGGTTTTTTGCTCTCCCTTTTCTTAATTCTTATTTATTTAACAATGATAAGACACCCTATTTTGAAGGCAGCTGATGCAATTTCACCTCCTCTTGCTATAGGCTATGCAATAGGAAGGATAGGCTGTTTTTTAGTTGGAGATGATTATGGTAAGCCAAGTAATTTACCATGGGCTATGGCCTTTCCAAGGGGTACCCCACCAACTTACGTTGGAGCCTTAAGAGAGCACTTCCCCTACTTAAAGATTGAGGGACCAGAAGATATGCTTGTGAGGGTTCATCCAACACAAATTTATGAGATTATAATGATGTTTATAGTGTTTATAGTTCTTTTTAGACTTAGAGATAGGTTAAAAGAGGGAAAATTATTTTCACTATATTTGATTCTTTCAAGTTTAGAGAGATTTTTAGTTGAGTTTTTGAGAATTACGACTCCTTCTTTTATTCCCTTTTTAACAGTTGCGCAAATTATTTCAATTTTAATTTTTATTTTAGGAGTTTTTTTGTGGAAATTGAGGAAATAGTTAACGTTTTAAAGTAAAATAAGCTATTTGGGGGACTTTCAGAAGAGGTTTTAAGGGATATAGCGCCGTTTATGAGTGTTCGAGAATTTAAAAAGGGTAGAATTATTTTTTTGAGGGAGATACAGGAAGGTTTTTGTATCTGGTTAAAAGTGGTAAATTAGAGATTTTAAGAAGGAACGAAGAGGAAAAAGAGGTACAGATTGCTACGTTTGGTCCAGGAGATTTTTTAGGAGAGATGGCTCTTATAGATGAGGGAGTAAGAAGTGCTACTCGTAGAGAAGTTCAGGATTCAGAAGTATTACTTTTTTCCATCGAGCTTTTTTTAAACTTATCGAAACAAACCCAAAGGCAGCCTCTAAACTTTTACTTGAGATTGCTAAGGTTTTGTCAAAAAGATTAAGGGATCTTTAATTTTTCGTTAATATAAAATTTTGGCAATAGAAAAGTTATGAGTATAAACAAAAAGAAAAACTTGATTTCCATGTCGTAGATAGCATTTAACCAGTAATAGTCAAAAAAGAGTTGAAGAATAATTGAGATCCAACATGTAAGAAGACCTATTATTAAGAATATTTCTTTTTCGTTTGTTTTTCTAAAGATATCGAAAAGAAATTTAAATATTTTATAGAGAAAGAGTATAAATACTATGAAACCGAAGATTCCAAGTTCAGCAAGTATGTTTAAGAAGGCATTATGGGCGTGTAAGTGGACCTGAGAAAAATCAGTAAAGGCAAATTGTCCGCTTCCTAAACCTTTTAGGGGATCATTGATGAAAATTTTAATGGCTTCACTCCAAAATATAGTTCTAAATTGAATACTTATTTCTCTTCTACCCCAGAGTATAGATTCAAATCTTAAATAAATCGATGGTGCAATTACTTTAATTACAAGTAAAAATAAAATAAAAAGTATAATTGCTAAAATTGTGTAAAATACTAAAATTTTTGCTTTTCTTTTCTTTAAGAGATAAAGAAAATAAAAAAGATAGAGCGAAAGGAATAACGAGATATAGCCAGCTCTAGAAAATGTTAAAAAAATTGTGAAAATAGAGAAGAAAAGTGTGAAAATTAAAAGGTACTTTAAGAGTTTGTTTTCGGAATATAAAATAAAACTTAGTATCATTATAGAGGCAAGACTGATAAAGGCTGAATAGCTATTGCTATGATAAAAAACTCCCTTTGCTCTCATAGTCCAATAGTATTCTCCCATTTCTATTTTCCAAAACCGTGCAATTATAGAATCTGGAAAAAAATATTGGAAAAAAGATATGAAAAAATTAAAGATTAGAAAAAGTAATAGTGATAAAAGTAGAATGTTTGAATCTTTTTTATCTTTAAAGTAAAGAAAGCCGATAAAGTAATAAAAGGAGTTTATTAAAAACATGATAGAGTTTAGAAAAGCATAATCTTTTTTTAATGACCAAGAAATTGATAGAAAGTTTAAAAAAGACAAGGTTACTAGATAGCCAAAAAGGGGTACATTTTCTTTTAATCTGTTACCACTTAGAAGATAAAGGAATGCGAAAAACATAAATATAAGTACAAAGAAATTGAACATTTTAAAGGGCAAAATTATATTTGGAAGAGCTGGTTTTAAATTAAAGGGTGAGACGATGTAGTTAAAATTTATAGATAACTTTAAAATTAAGGAGTAGGGCAAAAGAATTATAACATTTCTGAAGAAATTCCCAAAGGGAAGAATCAAGAGAAAAGATAGGAATATAAATATTTTTGCTATTAAAACTAGGGATACGTTCGTTTCTAACAGGAGATAAACGAAAAAAAGAAAGAAGAGAACAAATGAAAAAAGATAAAAAGCGAAAATTTTATTCTTTCTTAGTTTTATGGTTTCTAGCATTTTTAATTATAAACTACTTTGTAAAATTTATCACAAAATTTTTAAAATTTAGCAATGAAAATTCTTTTTGTAACTTCCCAAGTCTTGTTTCCTCCTTTTTCAGGTCTTAGAAAGAAAATTTTCCTTTTTGCTAAGGAATTAAAAAAGCAGGGTCATAAACTTTATCTTTATTCTTTTGCTAACTTTGATACTAAAAATATTAACTTTTTCGAAGAAATTCAATTTGTTCCCCCATTATCAAATTTTACTATCTTTAAAAATCTCTTATTTTCCACTTTTAAAAGCCCATTAGAGATAGTTTTTTGCATAAACAGAAAAGCCTTTGTGAATTTAAAAAGCTTTGTCAAAAAAATAAAACCAGATCTGATTTTTATTGACTATATAAGAATTGCTCATGTTTTTCCCTACGTTAAAGGTAGTAAAGTTATTTTGAACATGGATGATCCTCAATCTCTAAAGTACATAAACATGAAAAAATTTATAAAAGATATAGAAAATCCCTTTGGTGAAGCTACTTACAGTTTGCCACACTTGATAAGAAAAATTTTGAAAACTTATTTCATTAAAAGATTACTTTTATCCTACGAGATAAAAATGATGAGAAGATATGAGAAGTATTGGTCAAGATTTTTTAAGTTTATTTTAACGAACTCTGAGTTAGATAAAAAATATCTTGAAAATAACGGTATAAAAAATGTTATTCTCTTCCCTCCAGCTGTTGAAATAAAAGAAGAGCTAAAAATTGATAAAAAAGATAATTACTTACTTTTCGTTGGTAAGATGGATTATGCTCCCAATCCGGATGCTGTTTTGTACTTTGTTAAAAAAATTTTCCCTTATATAAGAGAAAAGTTACCTGAAATTGAATTCTGGATTGTAGGTTCAAATTTAAGAGATGATTTAAAATCTACTTTAACTGGCGAAAAAAATGTAAAACTTTTAGGAACAGTTGATAATCTAGAGCCTCTTTATAAAAAAGCAGCTGTTTTTGTTTCACCTTTGAGATTTGGTACAGGAATAAAAGTTAAATTACTGGAAGCCATGCGGTTTGGAGCTCCAATTGTTACAACATATAAGGGGGCAGAGGGAATTGGTGTTGAAAACGGAAAACACCTTTTAATTGCAAAAGATGAAGACGATTTCGCAAGAAAAATTATTAGACTAATAGAGGATAACGACTTAAGAATGAGATTAATAATAAATGCTTACAACTTTGTAAAAGAAAACTATGAAATATCAAAAGTAACAAAAAATTTACTTGAAAAAATTTTTGTTTAGTTCTCATAATTTTTAAAAAAAAGGAGGGAAAATGAAAAAATTTAATGGGGTAAAGGTAAAATATTACGGCCACGCGGCCTTCAGACTTATATCTCCATCCGGTAGGGTAATATTTGTTGATCCCTGGCTAAGTAATCCTGTTTCTACTAGTAAAGATTACGACAAGGCTGATATTATACTTTTAACACACGCTCATGGAGATCATATTGGAGATACAATAGAAATTGCCAAGAAAACTGGTGCAAAGGTTTACTCTATCCATGAGATTTCTGTTTATCTTCAGTCGAAGGGAGTTAAAAACAGTGTAGGAATGAACATAGGGGGACATATCAAAGATGGAGATATAGAAATAATTCAAACTGAGGCTACTCACTCTTCATCAATTCAGGAAGGAGATAAGATAATACCAGGAGGGGATCCTACAGGATTTGTTATTAAATTTGAAAATGGCTTTACAGTATACCATGCTGGAGATACTGGGGTTTTCTCAGGAATGGAGATAATTGGTGAACTTTATAAACCTGATCTTGCACTCTTACCAATAGGATCTCACTACACCATGGGCCCTCTTGAGGCTAGCTTTGCCTGTAAACTTTTAAAACCGAGATTTGTTATTCCAATGCACTATGGAACATTCCCTATACTTACAGGAACCCCAGATGAATTTAAAAAACTACTTGATCCCTCATTAAATATTGAAGTTATAATTCTAAAACCGGGTGAAGAGATCGAGTAACTTCTAAATTTTTAAAAGTATTCCGTAAGGAATTTTTTTTCTTAAAACTAATATATTTTTGCCCTTAAAATAGTATAAAGAAAAGAGAGCACAAAAAAGGGCATCAAGCTCGTTATGATTTTTAATAATCTCTATATTTGTAAATTTATGTTTTAAACTTTTTAAGATTTTTCTCAGTTCTTCTTTATCTTTTTTATAGTTACCTTCAAATCCATTTATTCTTATTGATGCTGTTGGGTGAGTTTCAAGGATTCTTGTTATATTTTTTAATTTACTATATAGAAAATTCCCCTTTTTAGAAAGTTCTATCATACTTTTTACATAGAAAGGGATTACTCCCACATTTTTAACTTTTCTCTTTTTTAAATATTTTCTTAAAATTTTATCCTCTTTCCTGTCCACAAAATTCTTCCATTTTAAAGGCGCATCTATTGAAACAGAAACGGGCTTAAACTTTTTAACTAAGTAGACTATTTCCTCATCTGAAACCTTACTTTTTAAAAAAATTATGCTAAATTTTTTCTTTTTTTCTATAAAACAGATAGCTTTATTTTTATCCTTTGTAGATAAGTCGATTCCTCCAAAAATCACTCACTAAAGAATCTCTTAAGCTTAACAATAGATTTAAGATCACTGTAATCAAAGCTTTTATCTATGTTGTCTGTGTACAAAAGGTTAATGTCCCATAGATTAGGCTTTTCTATTAAAAACTCTCTTTCTTCTACATCCTCCATAAATATGCTAAAATCTAGTAGAATCTTATCTTCCACATTTAATTCATAATTTTCCTCATAAAATAAATCTTGAGGGCTGTAACTCTCAAAAATAGGATCAAAGAGTTTATTGATTTTTCTTTTTTCTCCTAAATTGTTGATAAATTCGCCTCCGTATTCAAATGGTGTTGAAATAAAGAGGTACTCCATTTTTGTTTCATATTTGGGTTTTAAAGAATTTATGTAAAAAACCTTAGTATTTTCCATAAGATTTAAAAATTCTTTATCAGGAATATCAAAATAAGGCTCAACTCTGTAAAGTATTAGGCATTTTATCGTTTCGTTCTTCAGTTTATTTTTTATTTCACTCAGACTTTTAAAATGAAAGCCTTTAAAGAGTCTAAGGAGTCCCTCTGTGTTGAATGCACTTCTTAAGTTTAAAACTTTTCCATTTTCATGACACTTTGATAGGAAATATAAAAGAAGCTGCACTTTTGGATTTAACATATCATTAAAAACAACTATGAAGTTTTTATAATTTTTTATTTTCTCACAGATTAACTCCGCCTCCTTTGATACATTCTTTCTTTCTCTTAGGAATTCTTCAAAAAAATACTTGTTAATATATTTAAAATCCTTAAGCTCAGGTAATTGGCCTTTTTCTCTATAAAATAAAGATAAAAGATCAAGAAGTAGTTCATAAGATTTTTTATAAGTCAGTTTTAAACAGAAATCAGAATTTCTAAAGAATCTATCCTCAAAACCGCTTACTACAGCAAAGTAATTTTCTTTTTTGATAACATTTTCAAGAAAGGAACCTTTAAGTTTTTTAAACCTTTTACCCTCCTTCATTATTCTAAAAAGTTCAAATCCAATTACAGGATGAGAGTAATCTATAAGTGTGTAATATATAAGAGAAAAAGAGTTTTCAAAATTGCTAAGACTTATCTCTGAGGTTATATTTTGTGCCCCATCGTATATTTTACCCGGTAAAATAGCTACGTTTTTAATATTTTCCTTTACTATAAAGTTTCTAATTCTTTTTAAAACTTCATCTACTTCACGAGGGGAAATCAAAAGGGCAATTTCCTCTCTAGCATATTCATCTAAGGCTTTTTTAAGTTTTTCCTTTGTTTCCTCTAAGTTATCACCTTTAAAAACTCTTTTAGTGTTTGATATAAAATCTTTTCCATAGAATATTCTGTCACAGAAGATTGTGGGATTTTGAAAATTATCTTTTGCAATTACTTTATATATTTTGTTTGGTTTCCTCTTTATTCCGGATTTTATAACCTTTTCTCTATTTTCTTTTCTTACCCAAAATTTAAGTTCACACCCTGTTGAACAGAGAAAACAAGAGCTTTCAATTTCTTTAAGATCCCAAGATCTTGGACCATAACTATAATCTTTATTGTCAAGGATTGCTCCAACAGGGCAGAGATGTGTTAAGTAGCCCAAAAAGGGAATCTCATCAGTAAGCTCTAAATTGAATGGACCTACAAAGCTTTTTTTACCTCTTTCAAATGAAAGCCATTTATCAGAATAGAGTTCTTCCCTAAAAAAGTTAGAGCATCTGTAGCATAAAATACATCTTGTTTGATAAAACCTTAAAAGACCATTAAATTTTTGTTTCTCAGGTAAAATTTTATTTAAATCAGTCTCTTTTAAAATCCGACCAAATTCATAGGTAAAGTCCTGTAAGTCGCACTTTCCACCCTTTTCGCATAGTGGACAGTCTATTGCATGGTGTATGAGCATAAGTTCAAGTATGTTAGCCCTTGCTTCTTTTGATTTTTCAGAATTAGGAAAAACTTTAACTCCCTCTTGAGGGTAAGTTGAGCATGCTGTAACAATATATTTTTTTCCATTAGTCTCTATTTCTACCATACAAACTCTGCAGGAAGCAGTAATTCTTAAGTTAGGATGAAAGCAGTAAAACGGAATGTTATATCCCTTTTCTCTTAGGATTTCTAATAGTGTTTTGTTCAGATCGACCTCAAACTCAAGGTTATCTATATAAATTTTCATTTTTGTATTTTAACTTTTTTAAGATTATAATTACAAAAATGTTAAAAATATTACGCTATCTGAGATTTTTCTTTTACTATTATCTTTATCCTTCTGATTCAGAGAAAAAAGTTTTGTATCTTTTGATTTTTATTATAATTGTGGGTGATCTTGGGGAAAAATTTTTAATTGAGAGAAAATCTGAGCCTAAGCTCATAAAAATTGAAAAGATTGATTTTAATTTAGCGGATTTTGAGGATTTAATGAATTTACCTTCTATTGGACCGAGATTAGCTTCCAGGATAATTGAGTTTAGAAATCAAAGGGGTGAAATAAAAAAACCTGAGGAATTACTTGAAATAAAGGGATTAGGAGAAAAGAGACTTGAAATTATAAAAAAATACTTTAAGTTTCCTTCAGATTGATCGCTTGCAGGAATTTACAAAACTTTTAAAAAGTTTAAGAAATGCTTCGTTTTTATTAAATAAACGTTCAGGGTGAAATTGAACCCCAATAAAAAATGGATGTTTCTCACTTTCAATTGCCTCTATTACTCCATCATCAGCCTGAGCTGAAACTTTCAACTCCTTACCCAAATTTTTTATTGCTTGATGGTGAGAACTATTAACCGTTAATTCTTCTATACCTAATATTTGGTATAGTTGACTATTTTTATAAACAGTTATCGAATGAACAGGCTTATCATATGGGGGTGGTTGCCTATGTGTTATATCGGATTTTATATCCTGAATTAAGGTTCCTCCCATAGCTACATTCATAACCTGTAGTCCTCTACATATTCCAAGTAGAGGTCTTTTATTTTCAAAACATCTTTTGACTAGTTCTATTTCAAATTTATCTCTCTCAAGAACTACCTTTTCAACGTTCTCTAGCTCTTCACCATAAAAACTAGGATGAACATCTCCCCCACCCGACAGTAAAAATCCATCAAAAAAAGAGAAAATCTCCTCCTCTATGTTTTCTAGGTCTAAGTACGGAATGACCAGGGGAATCCCCCCTGCTTCCCTAATTGCTTCAATATATTTATTATTTAAAATATAATCATGTGATTCTTCAGAAAAACTCGGAGTTATTCCAATTAAGGGTCTTTTACTCAATAATTTTTTTCGATTTATTTATTAAACTATTTATTCTTCAATTTCGATTTTAATCTCTTTCGGTTTTACTCTTTCGCTTTTAGGTACCTCAATTCTTAAGATACCATCCTTATAAGTAGCTTTTGCTTTTTCAGGTTGAACTTCCTTAGGAAAAGGAATATATCTTTGGAACTTTCCGTAGCTTCTTTCGATCCTATGATAAGTTTTTCCCTTTTCTTCCCTCTCTCTTTTTCTCTCACCCGAGATAGTTACACCGTCTTCGTCTACGGTTATTTTAATATCCTCCTTTTTCATTCCTGGGATCTCAGCAGAAATTATAAAAGAATCCTCAGTTTCCTCAAGATCACAAGCTGGAACAAAAGTTTCCGTCTCTCCCAATAAATATCCTCTTCTTCCAAAAAACGTATCAAAAAGCCTATCAATTTCTTCCCTCAAGGAGGATATTTCTTTGAAGGGATCCCACTTAATTATTTCTTTCATATTTATATAGCTTAAATCCTCTGACAGGGATTTGAACCTCAAAATTTTATTAAAGAAATTTTATGAAATAATACATTTTTTTTTAAGGTTTTTCAAGCTTAAGAAAAACTAAGTGTAATTTCTTTTTGAAAATGTCAACTCTATTAATTAAGACTGATGCATAGTCTCCTATAGAGATTTTCTTGCCTCCTTTAAGGAAGATAGCCTCCTTTTCAAGGTCAAAACGTGTTTTATAGGGGAGAAAACCTTTCTCAACAAAACCTTCAAAATAAAATTCAGGAATATAAACAAAAAAGCCATTATTTTTTATTTCTGTTATAATTCCCTTTGTTTTATATCCAATATATTTTTTTATATGTTCAAGTATTTTCATATCCACAAGATCCCATTCTGCCCTTTGAGCGATTCTTTCTGTTTCGGAGGCTCTCTCTGCAATTTCCCAGAGTCTTTCCTCATCCGGATACATATCTTTTGCATTCCTATAAGCTAGGCTTAAAAGGTTATGATTTGTTAGATCAGCTAACCTCCTTATAGGTGATGTAAAGTGAGTATAGAAAGGTAGTTGAAGACCAAAATGTCCAATATTACTAGGAGAGTACCTTGCTTGTTTCATTGCCTTTAAGATCCTTTTAATTACTATTATTTCCTTCTCGCTCCCTTTAACCGCATCTATTATATCAAGTATACTCTTTATATCAAACTCCTCTTTTTTTAGTATTTTTCTATATTTTTCTTCTCTAAGTATCATACTTAAACTTTTTTTCAAATCTTTTATCTTTTTTTCATCTGGGTCTTCGTGGATTCTATAAATAAATGGCAATTTTTTCTGATGGAAAAATTTAGCTACAGCAAAGTTTGCAATAATCATGCATTCTTCAATTAGGGAATGTGTGAATACTGCCTTTTCAAAACGAATAAGTTCTACCTTTCCGTCTTCACCAAAGAGTATCTCTGGCTCAGGTATATCAAAATCAAGAGACAACCTTTTTTTTCTTTTATCTTTTAATATTTTCGAAATCTCTTCGGCTACCTTTAAAGAATTTAAGATTTCCTCATCTGAAATTTTTATCTTACCTTCTAATACATCTTGAGCTTCTTCGTAGTTAAATCTTTTCTTGGATTTTATTATAGAATCATAAAAATCAAATCTTTTTATTTTTCCCTTCTTATCGAGAGAGATATGGACAGTTTTGCAAAGCCTGATTTTTCCGGGTTGAAGAGAACAAAACTTTTCAGATAATTCCTTTGGTAACATATGTATTACTCTATCTAAAAGATAATAACTTGTGCCTCTTTCAAAGACCTCTTTAAAAATTTCTGATTCAAAAGGAACAAAAAAGGAGACATCTGCTATGTGAACATAAAGTTCATACCCCTCTTTGCTTTTTATGGCACTTATCGCGTCATCAAAGTCTTTAGCGTTATAAGGGTCAATTGTAAAAGTTGGTAAATTTCTGAAATCCTTTCTCTTATTAATTTCATCTTTTATAATTCTTTTTAGCTCTTTTTCATTGAAAAATTTTTCTTTATACTCTTCGGGTAAATCATATAAGTTTTTAACTAAATTGAAAATTGTTTCGGTATCTTCTGGTGATCCAAGGTCTTTTATTTTTTTTGCTGTTCCCTTCTCTGTGAGAACAAAAGTTACTTTATTTCCTGAGGGAATTTCTTTTACACTTTCAGCTGGAATAATCATTCCACCAATTTTTTCATCGTCTGGTTCAATAAAAACATTTCTATTTTTTTTCCAAAGTGTACCTGAATATATTTTTTCAGCTCTTTTTATTATTTCTAAAACTTCGCCTTTAGGTTTTGATTTAAAGGGTTTTCTGACTAAAACTTTCACAATGTCTCCATCTTTAGCTCCACCTAACTTATTTTTTGGTATAAATATATCTTTTCCATCTTTCACAATAAGAAATCCATATCCTTGCTTTTTAACCTCAAGTTTACCAATAAGAAATTTTTTCATTATTTATTTTATAATTTTCATTATGAAAAAAGCACTTATTTCTGTTTATGATAAGTCTAAATTAGAGATAATTTCTAAGTTTCTAATTGAAAAAAATTTTGAAATATATGCTACGTCTGGTACAAAAAAATATCTTGAAGAAAAGGGTTTAACTGTGAAAGGACTGGATGATCTTGGAATAGAAACTGAGGGTCTTGCTCAAGGAAGAATAAAAACACTTCACCCTTTAATTTTACAAAAAATACTTGATAAAGAAGAGGAAGTCTTTGAAGTAGTGATTGTTAATTTTTATCCTTTCTACGAAAAATTAAAAGAAGCAAAGTCAGAAGAAGAAATTTTTGAGTTTATTGATATTGGGGGAGTGAACTTAGTAAGGGCTGCTTGCAAAAATATACAAAGGGTAATTCCTATAGTTGATCCTTCTGATTATGAGATCTTTATTGAGAAATATGAAAAGGGGATCACGTTAAACGATAGATTTATCTTTGCTTCTAAGGCCTTTGAATATATAACTTTTTATGATGTCACAATTTCAGAGTTCTTTAGGAGGAAAGCAGGTAATATTATTCCTGATTATCTGACTTTAGCTGGAAAGAAAGTATATGAGTTACGCTATGGTGAAAATCCACAACAATTTGGTGTTGTTTTTGGCAGAGAGTTTATTGAACCACTTCAAGGGAAAAAGCTTTCCTATAACAATTTACTTGATGTGGAGACAGCTTTTTTATGTGTTTCGGAGTTTGAGGAGCCTACTTGTGTTATTGTAAAGCATGCATCACCTTGTGGAGTTGCCTGTGGTGAAAGTCCTGATGAAGCCTTTGAAAGGGCCTATCTTTCAGATCCAGAATCTTCCTTTGGTGGCGTTTTGGCATTTAATACTCCCGTTGATAAGGCAACTTGTGAAAGGATTTTATCTGGTTTTTTTGAGATAGTTGTCGCTCCCTCTTTCGAAGAGGGGGTCCTGGATATGTTTAAGGGAAAAAAGAATTTAAGAGTCATAGATTCAAGTAAACTTTACGTTCCTGATTATGAGATAAAAAGTGTTTTTTCCTATATTCTTTATCAAAATAGGATGAAGGGTACGGCTCCGCCTAGTAGGTGGGAGCTAAAAACAAAGAAGAAGGCTTCTAGTTCTGAGTTAGAGGACCTATTCTTCGCCTTAAAGGTTGTTAAGTACGCAAAGTCAAATGCCATATGTATTGCTAAGGCAAAAAGGACCTTAGGTATCGGTTCAGGGCAGCCGTCAAGGATAAGGGCACTAGAGATAGCGGTCTCAAAGGCAAAATCTTTTGGACTTTCTACAGTCGGTGCAGTTTTGGCATCTGATGGTTTTTTCCCCTTCAGAGACTCAATTGATAAGGCTTACGAAGAGGGTATTGTAGCAGTTGTTTCTCCATGTGGTTCTATAAGAGATGAAGAAGTAGTTAGAGCTGCTGAGGAAAATGGTATTGCCCTTTATTTTATTAAAGAGAGGTATTTTAGACATTAAAATAGAAAAGATCGTCTATCCTCCCCTTCAAGTTAATACTTATATTGTTTTTGATAAGGAGGGAAATTCAGTAATCATTGATCCCGGTGGGGATTTTAAGCCAATAAGAAAAATTTTAGAGAAAAATAATATAAAAATAAAAGCTATTTTAATAACGCATTCTCACTTTGATCATGTGCTTGGAGTTTCCTATATAGAAAATATAGTTTCGATTCCTCTTTATGTTCCCTTAGGTGATAAAAGTCTTTATTATTCTGCAAGGGATTTTACGAAAAACTTTTTAGGTTTTGATCCAGGTGAATTTAAAGAACCTGATTTTTGGTTAAAGGGAGGAGAAAATTTAAATTTTGGAAGTCTCGAAGTTGATGTTTATAGCACTCCTGGTCATACACCCGGACATGTAATTTATGTGATTAACAGAAAGATCTTTACTGGTGACCTTATATTTTCTGGAAGTATAGGGAGAACCGATTTTCCCGAAAGCAGTTTTGAAGATATGAAAAAATCAATCTTGTATGTTATTAATAATTTTTCAGACGATTTTGAAGTTTATCCTGGTCACGGTCCAAAAACAACTATTGGTATAGAAAAGAGACAAAATTACTATATAATTCAAATTCAAAAACAAGTCTCAATATAATTTTTTGATAGTAAAAATAGTTTTCTACTTTTTTCTATTATTTTATCCTTATTTTTAACAGCAGGATCTTTTAGAAGAAATCCAGTAACCTTTGCTCTTACATAAGCTCTATACGATAAATAAAAGTAGTAGAGCGGTTTTATTTCATCAAAGTTCTCACCTGTTTTATTAAGCCATCCCCTTATAAACTCCTCCCCAAGATCACTTCTGTCCATACTGTCTAATTCCATTTTTAAAAATACTGCATCAAGTAAAATGTCTCCGAATCTAAATCTTTCATTAAACTCTATACAATCTATTATTCTTATTTTGTTTTCAAAAAAGGTAACATGTTCAAGTCTGATATCTCCATGGCAATCCTTAATTTTTCCCCCCTTTACTCTTTTTAACATCAAATCATAATATTTTTGATAAAATCTTTCTGTTTTTTCTCTAATAAATTGAAAATCACTTTTTTTAATGAGATATTCTTCAAAATCTTTAGTTTGTTCAAAGTTTTCATCTGTGTTCACCTTAAAATTTTCTGGTTTTCCAAATTCGCTTATTTTCTCGTCGCTTTGAGCACTAAGGTGAAATTCCCCTAGAAATTCTCCAACTTTATACATATCTTCCTTTTTAACTAAATTATTTTCGACTCTATAGGATAAAAGGGTCTCTTCAGGAATTTTTTTCATCTTAACAAGGTACTCAACTGGTTTTCCCCTATTGAAAAAAAGTTTATCATTTTCTTCTCCTATATAAACTGTTCCAAGGTATATTCCTTCAGCCATTCTTCTGTTGAGTTCTACTTCTTTTTCGCAAAAGTATTTTCTTTTTGAAAGATCTGTGTAATCAAGGAAGCCAAAATTTACTGATTTTTTCATTTTATAGGCAAATTCAGATGTTAAAAAGACTATTGATATATGAGTTTCTATTTTTTTCACATAGTCTGTTTTTTCTTCGTAATTTTTTGGATTTTCGAGAAATTCTATAATTTTATTCATCTCCTATATTAAAAGCCCAAGATTCCATAATTTTTAAAAATTTAAGTTTATTTTTTCTTGGTTCATAAATTCCAATATCAATAAAGTAAGTTGTCCCATTTTTTTCAAAAATTAGGGATTCAAATCCGCCCCCTACTTTTAAGTTGAGGTTTCCCCAGGCACCTGTAATGTATAAAGCTTTTTTCCCCCCTAAATTTAGGTATTTGTAATTCACAAAGCCTACTAGAACTGAATCCCCAGCATATACCTCTTTTGCTATTTTGTTTCTAAGCTCTATTATCTCCTCCGGTACTAAATTCACTTTTGAGTCAATTTTCCAAAACATAACAAATCTATCAGGATAGTTTATGTTAAAAATTATGTAATTATCTCCCTCTTTAAACACTCTGTAACCGTTTGGTATTTTTACCTTAAGCCCAATCTTTTTAAATACCTTTTCGGAAAACTCTTTTCTTTCTCCAGGAAAGTATGCAATCTTTCTCAGGTCGTCCATAACTTTGTGATAGAAAGTGTTAAAAATTAACTCCTTTTGTCTTGAAATAATGCTTAGAACTTCTTCCTCCTTTTCTCCATATATTGCTATCATAAATGACCCCCTTAGGAAAGGGTCGCTTTTAAAGTACAATCCACTTTCTTTTATATCTCTAAAAATTTCCTTAAATAACTTAAAATTATCAGAGCAAGGAGTTGCTAGTATTATGTAATTTTTGTATAAAAATTTGTCTTTTTTTTCAAGTGAGTCTATATCAATAATATCAAAAATTTTTTCTTCTCTTGGAGTAAACTGTACAATCTCTAAGTTTCTTTTGATTAAATTTTTTGCTCTTTTTAAGTTTCCTGAAGAAAGTATAATCGTGTTATATTCACCCTTAAAGTATATCGAATCTTCATAAATACAACTTAAAAATAGGGCAAAAAAAGTAATAAGTTTTTTCAATAAATTTCCTCTCTTTTTACTGATTCATAAGAATCATCCTGAGAGAAGGTTCTAGGTATCACTGTATCTTCTATTTCGTTTAGGTTGTAATATTCATCAGAAACTCTTATTAATTCAAGGGAGGTAGCTCCTTTCATAGGTCCAATTGTTATTACTCTACGACCAGCTCTATTTAATTCTTCTACAAGTGGGACAAAGTCTCCGTCGCCCGTTACAAGTATAATTGTGTCTAAATACTTTGATGCCTTGATAATTTCAAGACACATTTCAAGATCCATATTTGCCTTTAATGATCCATCTGGGAGATACTTTATAGATTTTGTGACGACTCTGTAGCCCATAAGTGCAAGTGCATCTATAAGTCTTTTTCTATGTTGATCTTCTGGATTATAGGGGACAAAGCAAACAGCCTTAAAGGGCTCTCCGTACCTGTTTTTTATAAACTCAAGTAATTTATCATATCTTACAGTTTGATTATACTTTTCAAATGTTGCTTGTAAATTTTGGACATCAATATATATACCAAATTTTTTATTCATGATTTTCTCCTTTCTTTTTAATTTTATTTTTTGCTTTCTCCCATAACGTATCCATCTCTTTTAAAGTTAACGTGTGAAACTCTTTTCCTTCCTTCTCGGATATAGAGATCATTTCGTTAAATCTTTTAATAAACTTTTCATTTACTTTATTCAAAGCAATTTCAGCTGATATTCCAAGATGTCTACCGATGTTTGTTATAACAAAAAGTATATCCCCCAATTCTTCTTCAATTTCCTCCTTATTGTTTCTTTTGATGGCTTTTTTAAACTCTTCAATTTCTTCTTTTAACTTTTCAATAACATCCTCTACATTCTCCCAGTCAAAGCCCATTCTTCCTGCTCTCTTTGACAATTTTTCGGCTAAAAGTAGTGAAGGAAAAACTTTATCCTCAACTTTTAGTCCCTTTTCTTTTTTTTCAAGTTCCCATTTCTTTAGAAACTCCTCTTCGGTTAGTTCCTCTTCTCCAAAAACATGAGGATGTTTTTTTATCATTTTATCTATAACGTGTTCTATAACTTTTTCTTTTTTTTCAACTTTTTCCTTTTCAAGAGCATCTAACATCATAAAAATTGTAAGGACTAAATCACCCATTTCTTCTTTTATTTTATCCTTATCCTTAAAATTTATTGCGCTTATAAGTTCATAGCACTCCTCTAAAAGTTCTCTTCTATAGCTAAACAGAGTTTGTTTTTTATCCCAGGGACAGTTTTCTCTCAAAATTTCTACAAGTTTAGATAGCTTCTGGTAAATATTCTTTTCTTTTTGAATTATTTCTTTAAAATTTTTCTCCATTACTCAACAGCTATTTTTCCTATTACTTTCTTTTGATCTTCACCCTTTTTAGCCTTTAATAACAAAAAGTAAATACCCTTAGAAACCTTATTACCGTATCCGTCTCTTAGATTCCATGTTATTTTATGTTTACCCTTTAGGTTTAGAGGTTTACCTTCATCATCAGTTACAAACTTCTTTATTCTTTTTCCGGATATAGTGAAAATACTCACTTCCATTATCTCTGAATCTTTTGTTAGTTCATAAAAAATTACCGTTCTTTCGTTTCTTGTAGGATTGGGATAGTTTCCGTAATATATTAGATCAAATGGAGTATGCACTTCAACTGAAAAACTTTTTTCGCTTTTTATACCCATGTTGTTAAAGGCTATGATCTTTAACGGATATGTTCCCTCTTTTAATGGTCCCTCTTTAAGATTTATTATAGTCTTTTTTTCACCTCTAATGAGCGTATTTTCATAATTTAGTGATTTGCCGTTAAAGATTATTTCAGGTTTTTTAAAAATTAAATCTATTCCTGATGTATCTTTTAAGATGATTTTCAAGTTTAGATACTTAGAAACTGTAAACTTATCCTCTTCAATTTTTCTTTCCCTTACGTAGACTTCAATTTCAGGTCCCTTTTTATCTGTGAGGTTAAAAAGGGCTATTTCTCCTATTTCTTGTAAATAGAACTCAATTTTTTTATTTATTGAGTCGTAAGTGCTTTCTAATTTATGCCATAGAGAATCCCTTTTAGTTCTTAGCATTACGTCTTTTTTTTCTTTAATATTTTTAAAAATGAATTTTCCAATTGTGTCATTTAACTTTCTGTAATTCAGTAATGATATCTCTAAGGTTGAGTCATTTATAATTTTGTCTACTCCTCTTTTTAACTCGTATATAGATAAACTGTCAGTGGGATAGAATTGGCTAAAAAATATCATATTATTAAAGTTATATTCGGCTTTATACCTTGATGTATCAACGTATATGTAAGGATTTAGAATTATACCAAAATCTTCGTTGTTTAACTCATTTTGTTCTTTTATGTTATCTTTAATGTCTAAATTTAGATAGAAGTAATAGTAGCTTGTGCAGGGTACAGAAATTTTTAAAATTTTTGTTTCTTGGGATTTTAAAAGATTTACAAAAAGAGTTTCACTTTTCAAAACTTTGCCTCCCTTTGTTTTGATCTCATAAAAAATAAAGAAACTATCTGCGTCTCTTACTCCAGCGTTTGTATAAGAAAGATTTATTTCGGGGAATTTTCTACCAGCAGTTACATAGACTAAATTCTTATTAAAAAATAAATCAGCATAAATTTTATTCTCTATATAAAAAGTATCGGAAAAGTAGCTGTTAAAGAAAGTATCTATTGCCACAAAGGCATAATGAAAGTATCTTTTATTTGATTCATAGTTAAATGGAGGAAGAGCAAGGATAGTTTTAAAGCTATTTGGCCCTGTTTTGATCATACTTACTCTTGTTAGGTTATTTGGAACAGTTGTGTCATTATAGGTGTACCATAATTCACAGCTTTTAAGTGAAAAAGGGGCACTTAAAACAGAGTAAACTCTAAAGGTATCATCAGAGTAAATATCTGGTTTAAAATAAATTTTATCAACATTAAGTAAATTTACACTGAATTTGTGATTAGAGATTATTTCTCTTTTTAAATCAAAATCAAAGGCATAAAGGTTTACGGTTGTTTTTGCCCTTATTATATTATTAGGTATTTTAAAGCTTATATTAATATTTGCATTTTCAAAAAAGCTAGTAAATAAATCCTTATGAATAATTTCATCATTTAAGTTCTGATAAATAACTTCCCATACTGAAATCCCTGATATTACCTGTGGGTTTTGAACAAATACTTTAACGCTCTCGGCTGGAGTAAAGTAATTTTTGTTTGATTTCAGTTCTACCTCCTCTAGTTCTGGTAATAGGATCAGGGGATCTCCTAAAAGATTTGAAGTTTTCAACGTTGTTTCCACAAATTCGTCTAAAATTGTATATCTTGAAAGAATATACATCCTTGAGTAAAGAACAAGGTCTCCGATTCTGTTTATACTATCTCTTAGATATCCTAAGAAAATAGATTTTGTGTAGTCACTGCTTATGTCAAAGTTGACGTTTCCTGGTGCTTTTCCGCTTCCTGAAAGAGAAATTGTGGCTATTGCGCCCCTGTCAGGGATTAAAAGTGCTTCTTCTCCAAATCCTCTTGAATCGATCATTCCAAATTCACCCGTCCAACATGAAAGAGCAGTAAAAAAGTAATATTTTTTATAGTTTCTTGTTTCCCATAGATCTTCTTGTCTAAATGCTGCCTTTCCCCATATGGAATGGATTCCACCGTGGCCTATAAAGTTAAATATAGCGCATCCGTCAGATAAGTAAGATATAAGGTTTTCCGGAGTTTCATTTTCATCCGGTTCTACATAGGTCGTACCCTTTTTCATCAAGGACTTTAAAAAGTTATTCAGTTGGGTATACAAATCAGAAAAAGTTCCCTTTTTTCTCTCTGTACCTAATATAAAATGTCTTCTCCAAATTCCATAGTTTTCCTCTGTATATTCTTTTATTTTTTTATAATAAATTTTTGCTTCGTTTTTACTTTGTAAGGGTATTCTTGAAACTACAATATCTGGAAATGGATCGTTTCCAATTATGTTTGAATAGTAAAAGTCAGAGGAAAAGAATCCTGTAAATATTGCTTGTGTTTCAAATTGTTGGAACGTTGAGGGAAATAAAAAAGTGGGAATTTTATCAACTATATTGCTTTTTAATATATTTCTTGGATCTTTACTTGCATCGCCTACTAAAATTAGATAAGTAAACTTTGGTTCTTTTTTTATGAAGTAATATTTTAAAAATTTTCTGATAGCGTGTGGGCTTTTTGTTCCATAGTTAAACTGAACATAAATATCCTTGATTGAGAATGTTTTAACGTTAAAGGAACCTCCCTTTGGAGAGGAGCGGTAGATTGCAAGTGATTCTGCAAATTCTTTAAAATCAGGATGATATATTATAACTATATTTGAACCACTTTCTTTTTTTATATCTTTATCCATCCGATAGAGAACAATGGATTCTGGATTAAATATTTCTGTTGTTATATAATATTCACCTGAGAAATTTTCCTTTATTCTTGCTTTTATCGAATAATAAGTTTTACCTGATTCAGTGTAAGTTTTTATTTCAAAGTTTGTATAATTTTTTTGATTTATATTTATAAAGTATAGTGGCTTTTTAGTGAATCCTTTTATTTCTATGTTTCCATCAACCCTATCTAAATTAAATTTTAAATTTTTTAAACCTCTTGCATTTAACAAAAATTCACCCTCTATTTCAATGTAATTTAGATAATTTGGTACACTTGATTTTTCTTTTAAAAAAATAAGAGAGTCAGAGTTTAAAATATATCCGATTATATCCTCTTCAACTGTATAGGGTACTCTTGTGTTATAAACGAAGGAATCGATGAAATGTTTACCAATTTTTAGTTCAATTTTATGAATTGGTTCCTGTCCGCTCATCTCTTCTGTATCAAAATTTAGTCTTAATTTATAGTAATTTGAATCAGAAGCAAGTGGAAGTTGTATTTTCAGGGTTTCTACTTTGTTTTCTCTTAGATATTTCCAAAACCAAATATTTTCTGTATCAGAGTGAGCTGGATCAAGATCTGGAAAGTATATATCTTCTTCGAAGTGAAAATTAAAGTACCCCTTTCTAATGGTATATAAATTTTCATCTGGTGTTGTGTTTTCCTCAGGTAACTCTATTTTTAAGTTTTTGTTAAAATAAAGAATATAGGTGTTTTCAAATGAGTAAAGATCAAAGTAAGATTCTTTTCCCTTTAGTTTTCTTGCATAAAAAATTATTTCATCGAAGGGGTCAAACTTTCCATCTTTAAGTCCCTTTGTAATAATGGGAATTTTACCTTCTCTTCCCAAAATAGTGATATAATCTACATTTATTGTGTCAATTCTTATACCTTTTGAAGTTAGCATATAACCTTTAATTGAATAAAGTCCCTCTTTTTTTGTATAGATTAATATCACTTCTTTTGGAATACTTATTGGAGTATCACTTTCTAAAAAACACTGAAAATTTAAAGTTTTTGCCCTTTCAATATAAGAGGGATTTAAGGCAATTTTTTTTAGTATCTTTCCATGAAAATCGTTTATTTTATAATCGTTTCTGTTTAGATCTAACCTCCCCCTTAGTTCTCCAACAGCTATTTTATATGGTCCAAAGTAGCCTTCCCTAAATATTTTTACTTTGCTTTTTACTTCGTCATCTAATAAGAAAATACCTGTTTTAAAAATAATAATTAAAAGGAGATACATTTCAAAGTTTCCCCCATTTTATTTTTAATAAAAAAAACACCTCTTTTCGATATTAATTTTACTTTTCTTCCACTTAAATCAAATACTTTCTTTTTTTCTAAATCTTTTGGAGAAATAAAAGTTAAATAGTTTTTCATTTTTGTATTGTTTTGAAAGTATCTTTTTTTGAAGTATATATGATTAAACTCCCTTAAGTTTTCTTCATATTTTCTTCTGTCACTCTGAAAGAACACAAAAAATTCACCCTCAGAGGTTATAAGTGGAATTGGATTTTCATTTTTTCCTACTGAACTTACAAATTTCTCTTTTTTTAGCACACTTCCCTTAAAAGTTATTAAAAATATGTCAGAGTGTATGTTATTGCCCTTAACGTAAAATATGTAGAGTGTATCTTTTAAAAAAATTAGAGATGGATTTTTAATAAAAAGACCTTGTCCATCATCTAAAAATATCTTCTTTTTGGTGTTTAGATTATAGTCTAAAATTTTTAGATATAGAGAGTCTTCGTTAATGTACAAAAAGTAGATCTCATTATTCCTATAAGTTATGTTATAGTCGTATCCTCTTGAAATTTCAAAGGGTCCATAAATAAAGTTATCCCTTAACTTTCTTGCGTAAATTTTTTTACTAATAACCTCGTAGTAAAAAATTAGTTTATCGTTATTGTCAAGAGTTATTATAAGGGGTTTTTCAGCGATTTCATTTTCATCAGTAATTTTCCTATTATGCCAAATTCCGTAGTTATTTCTTTCGGCCAAAAATATGCTTTCTTTATCCATGAATATTTTCCAATAGACAACATAGATTTTGTTTGAAAGGTCACAAGTTGCGCTTGGAAATAAATCAAAGGAATTTGTATCTTTTGAAACGTTTTCAATTACAGGAAAATTAGTGTAAGTTCCAACTGAATAGGTATAAAAAATTTCAGTTTGCCACCAATAAGGGTATCCGCTCATGCTTCTTTCTGAATTCCAAAAAATATGGATTTTAAAATTCCTTGAAGAATCAATAACAAGTGAAGGAGAGCCATCGTATGGGGGTCTACTTGCAGGTGGATCCTCAATAATTTTTATCGGGGTATCTGTAAAAGAAGTTGTTGGTGATCTAAAGATGTAATGTATGTCTGAGTTAAGATAATGGGGATAATAGGTTAAAACAATAAAAGTCCAGCCGTTTTTCTCTGCGATACTTATTATTTTGTTATCTGTAAGGTAAAAGAAACCTCTAACATTTGATGCGTATAAAAGCGAATCTTGAGAGAACATTAAAAAGATAAAAAGTATCATTTCTTTATTGATAGATTTGCTGCTTGAATTATTCCAAGTTCATGTATTCTAAGGGAATAGTGTACACTGAAATTTTCAAAGTTAAGTCCTACTCCAAATCTTGGTTCCTGTTCAAATCCAGAAAGTAATGAGAAAATTTCTTTTATCTTAATTTCTAATCCTGCTGAATATGTTGGTTCAACATCGTACCTGAATTTAAAAGATGTAGAAAAAGTTAGGGGTTTAAATTTCTTCTTAAGTGTTATAAAAGAAATAATTTTTATTTCCTCTTTATCTACTTCATCTTTGTTATATGAAATTTTAGTTCCTAAGATGTCAAGTAATGAAACTCCTATATATGTTACGAAGAGTTTAAAATTGAAATTTCTTTTAAATCCCAAGTCAATACCAATACCTTTTCCTTTTAAATCTTTAATTTTTTTACTTATTAATTTAAACTGAAAAGCAATTGGGAAATTACTTATTTTGAATGGTAAAAGAAGAGCATTCTGGGTACTTGAAAATTCGCCAATTTTATTTTTAGGAATTGTATCTCCTTCAGGAAGTTCTGGATATATTGGTATTTCGTCTACTTGAGTTCTTATCCATAGAATACCGGTTTTTAATTTTTTTAGAGGTAGTGAGAAACCAAAGAGATAATACCTTGCAAGTAGTGCAAAGTCCTTTGTTCCAAAATTTAAAGATACAAAATCTGGTAAGGATGAAGGGTTTATGGGTATAAAGTTTAGATTACTCTCTGATATGTCAGAAAAGGCAAGCGAAACTCCTCTTGCATCTGGTACTTCTCTTAGGAACTCTACTGCATAGGCTGAGATTAAAAGTAACACTAGCATTTTTTATTATAATAGAGCCCCTATCTTAAGTCAAAAATTTAGAGTTTCCTCTAAAGCTTTTAAAACTTCCTCAGTTTTTATAATATAGGTGCATTTATACTTTTCTCTGTTAATGCATCTAGTTTTAAAGAATTTATAGCAGGGAAAACAAAAAAGAGAAGGGGTTATTTTTGTAGAACTATTAAGAGTTTCGTTTTTTTCTGGATCGGTTGAAGTGTATATTACTATTCCTTTGAGTCCGAACCAACTTGCAAGATGAGTAAGGCCTGTATCGTTACCTATATAAAAAAGGGAATTTTCAAAAACTTTAAACAAATCTTTTAAATTTTGAAAAACAAATACGTTTATTTTTTTTTCCTCAAAGATTTCTTTAAGTTCAATTTCGTCAGGTCCAAGCACAGCCAAAATGTTAAATTTATTTTTTAATCTTTCACCTAAATCTGTAAAGTATTTCCATCTTTTAAAATTTTTGAATTTTTTTGAGCTCCCAGGGAAAAATAGAAGAAAGCCCCCATCTTTTGAATGTGATGCCGGATTAAACTCTTTTATTTCTTTAATGATAGGTTTTATAAGTTCAACGTTTCCTTCTTTTTCTTTTTTAAAAAAAGGCACTGTATGTGTATAGACTCTTAAATAATTTTTTCCCTTTAGACCTATTCTTATTTTTGATTTTAAAAAAAAGTAAATTAAAGGGTGTTTTTTATAGGGAGCATAGAGATTATGGGTTGATGCATAAATTTTTTTGTTTTTTAATTTTCTTAAAATTTCAAAAAAAGATGAAGATAAATCTGTTTGTACCCTTAAATTTGATATTAAAATAAAATCTTCTTGAATTTTATTTAATAGAAAAACTTTTGTCTTGAAATTTTGAGATAGCACATAGAGAGTAGGGTAAGCTAAGATAGAATTTCCCAGTCCGCCGTAAAGAAAATAGAAAACTTCAAATGATCCTATAATAGGTCCCCTCTTTTTTATCAAAAAGCTCAATTCCCAGACTTTTTAACCTTTCTCTTATTTTATCAGAAATATCGTATCTATTTTCTTTTCTTAAGGTCGTTCTAACTTCTATAATAAGATCCAAGAGGTCCTCAAAAATCTTTGATTCTATCTTTTTTATCTCAAGTTTAAATCCAAGTACTTTTGTAATAAATATAATTAAGTTTTTCATATCGAGGAATTTCTCATTTTTTTCCTCATAATATTTGTTGGCAAGAGTCGTTAACTCATGAAGTAGACTGAAAACCTTGGGTGTGTTTAAGTCCTCCTCCATGTAAGTTTCAAAAATTTTAATGTATTTTTTCACATCGGGCGAGTGAACTGTAAACTCCTTTGTTTCCCCCCGTGAAATTACATTTTTTATTCTATTCCACGAGCTTTGTGCCTCATTAAGAGAATCTTCGTCATACTCAAGTGGAGATTTATAGTGTGCTTTTAATAAAAAGTATCTTATTACATCTGGCTCGTATTTTTCGAGGGCATCAAGAACTCTAAAGAATATTCCGGTTGATTTACTCATCTTTTCTCCCTTCATCCTTAAAAGACCTGTATGAAACCAGTATCTAACAAACTGTTTACCTGTTGCTCCTTCACTTTGAGCAATTTCATTTTCGTGATGGGGAAATATTAGATCTTCTCCTCCGCCGTGTATATCTATTGTTTCGCCGAGATGCTTCATACTCATAGCAGAGCACTCTATGTGCCATCCGGGTCTTCCTTCTCCAAAGGGAGAATAAAAGTAAGGTTCATTTTCTTTTCTTTTTTTCCAAAGAGAAAAATCAAGGGGCTCTCTTTTTGAGGCATCAGGTTCTACTCTGGCTCCGCTTTCAAGCTCTTCGATTGTTTTACCTGAGAGTTTTCCATAATCTTCAAACTCAGAAACATCATACCAAATATTTCCATCAGAAATATAGGCAAGATTTTTTTCGACTAACTTTTTTATTATTTCTGAAATTTCAGATATGTGTTGAGTTGCTCTTGGATAAAGGCAAGCTCTTTTTAAGTTCATTTTTTCAACAATTTCAAAGAATTCTCTCTCGTATCTTTCAGCAATTTTTCTGTAATCTTTTCCTTCTTTAATAGCTTTTTGAATAATTTTGTCATCAATGTCTGTTATATTTAAAACAAAGTTAACCTTATATCCCTTATATTCCAGGAATCTTACTAAAATATCAGCGGCAAGGAATGCTCTGAGGTGCCCAAGGTGTGGAGAGTCTTGAACTGTCATTCCGCAAAAATAAAAGGATATTTCCCCCTCTTTAGAAGGAATTAATTCTTCTATTTTTTTTGTTAAAGTATTGAAAATTTTCATACTTTTTATTATAATAAAGCCTATAAGAAGGTTCAATCCCTAGGTGACATAAATTTTAAAAGTAGGATGGTATTTATTTTCTTAATTCCCCTTAGTGTGAATTTTTTAAATTTCCCTTTTGCGGAAATTGAAAAAAAGCTTAAATCTGTTTATGATAAAGATTTTAATAAAAATTTTATAGGATATAAGAAGAACTCTTATCCTCTTACTTATATAGGGCCTCAGGGAGGTACTATCATTTATCCTATATCTTCTGAAATAAATCCTAAAAAAGTTGTAGTACGTTCTTTTGTAGAATATCATAAATGTGAAAATGTTTTTAGGGGTGATACTTTTGAGATTGCTCTTCCTTATTCAAGTTCTTATTTTACTCTTGTCGGCAGAATAGGAGTGATGACAGGTAACAATAAGTTTCTTTTGTTGAGGGATCCTACATCTTATTATATAACCTCTGATAATTTTGTCACAGTAGATACAGTCTATTTAAATGCAATGATAGGAGGTTTAGATGCGCAGGAGCAAACTTGTTACATGGTAATTAGTGATTCCCTTTTTAGATCTATTGATGGAGGTTCTAACTTTGTTTTTGTTAGTGACCTTGAATCGTATATTCCTTCCGGATCCTATATATGTGTTATTGATATTTATCCTTTTAATTCAAATATAGTTGCAATTTTAGCCTTTTATGAAGGTGGTAGTAACTATTATTTCCTTTATTCAACTAATGGCGGATTAAGTTTTTCAGTGGTAAGTACTATACAGAATGTATCTGGATACTGCTTTTCTTTAAGATTTTCACATACTAATCCTAACGTATTATTTTTTACTTCAGAATCAGGTCTTTTCTACACTACAAATTCAGGTTCCACCTGGTCACAAGTGCAAATGCTACCAGGGCTTCAGTATTATCCTGGTTTTGTGTTTGACGTTGTTCCCTTTAACCAGGACTCTTTCTTAATTGCGTCAATAGTTGATAGAGGTATTTTTAAGGCTAGGAGAGTTTATGGAAATGTTTACAATTATTCTATTTTGGATACAACTTTTATTCCATTTTATTTCGAGCCAATTTATAGATCTTTAAATTTAATTGATACTTTCTATGTTGGTTCAAATGATGGTATTTATTATACCGTAAATAGGGGAAGAAATTGGACAAGATATAAGAATCGTTTAAAAGCTGTAATTTTCTTTGGTCCTGAGCAGGCAAGTTCAAAAAGAGATACTCTATTTTTAATTACAGAGGGTGGTCTTGTTTATAGGAGTTTTGATATTATTAATCAGGGATTTACAGAGCTACCATTTAAGGGTAATTTGATATTTTTCGGTAACAACTTGGTTGAAAATTTTATCTCCTCTGCGAAGAGTTTATATCTTCTTACTAGAAACATTCGCCTCCTTGTTTCCCCGAACGAAAGAATTTTATTTTTCTCAAACAATGCTGGTTCTTCTTTTGCTTTAAGAAATTCCGCATCTAATCTTGCCAATTATTCTGGTATGTTTATGGGCTCCAATGTAAATACACTTTATTTGTGGAATGATGTTAGTATTTTAAAATCTACGGATGGAGGATCCTCTTTTGCGAGTTTTTATAGTGGTTCTATAAGGTCTGCTACAGGTGAGTTTGATACTCTTTTTGTTCTTAGGGGTGATGGTACACTTTTAGGGAGTTTTGGTGGCAGTTCATTTACAAATTTAGCCTATATTCCTAACGGAGGTGATATATTTTACATAAGAAGTTTACCATATGTCTTTTTTGATGATATGGTAGGACATCATGTTTTATATTACAATATTTTACAATCTCGTATTGATACGGCTATTAAAAGGCCAAATTCTAATTCTTATTTTATAAGCCTTTCGCCATCTTATGACGGAGTTATATATGCCTTATATTATGATGCAGCTTTAAATGAGAACATTCTTTACTATAAAGTAATGCCAAATGGAAATTTAAAGTCAGTTTCGGTTCCACTTGATAATCCTGTGGGTATACATGCACTAAATAATGGTTACGTAGTTATATATGAACTTGGGAGGGGGCTTTATCTCATGGGAGTTACAGCAGTTGCAGAAGAAATCAGAGATAATTTAGAGTTTTTATTTGTTCCATCACTAATTTATGATTTTCTTGAGGTGAAGGGCATAAAGAGTCCTATAAGATATACAATTTATAGTGTTTTGGGAAGAAAATTGGGGCAGGGTTTGCTTAGTGGTAAGGTAGAAACTAAAATAAACTTGAATAATTTGAAATCTGGAGTTTATCATATAAATATTGATAAAAAAATATTTAGATTTATAAAATTTTAGGCCCCGTAGCTCAGGTGGTTAGAGCATACGCCTGATAAGCGTAAGGTCGGTGGTTCAAGTCCACCCGGGGCCACATAGTAATGTAGGAGGAACAGTATGAAAAAAATAGTGGTGAGTTTCTTTCTACTTACAGGTCTTCTCATTGCGACAGAAACAAGAGTCAGAACCCTAGGAGGAGTTGTTGACTTTCTGAAGGATGATGTTTTGGCCTTAACTTATCCCTCTCAAATTACATCTTTTCCAAGCCTCTGTGTTCTTGAAGCTTTTGATCTCGGAACTTTAACAACAAACAATTCCTATTTAAAGGGTTATTTTGGTATCGGAGAAAATCACTCCCTTGGAGTTTTTGGAGCCTACCTAAATATACCGGTTTATATGTATCTTGATACAATGATTAGGGGCTTAATGTTTTCTTATGGAAAATATTTTGGAGAAAAATTTACACTTGGATTTAATATTGGTTTTTCTAATTATAGTATGACAACAGAAGATACTATTGCTGATTATAAGAATAAGGAAGAAGCAAGGGTATTTTTATTAAATCCAGGTTTTACTTTTTATTTTTCAGAGTCCCATTTTGTTGATGTGGCTTTAAATTTTGCAAGTCGCTCCTTTAGTCGAAAATTTCAGCGACCTGTAGATACAACAAAAGCAAAGGGAACACAAGATATGTCATTTGATGTTAGATATTTTAGATCCCTTTCAGAGTATACAAATTTTGTTGTTGGTTTTCATTTTCAAACATCTGATCGGTCAATAGAAAGAAGAATAGGTGGTAATACTGTAGATTCTACTCACAAAATTTCAAGTTTTAACTTGAACACTGGTTTTAACATTCAACCTGTTGATGTTTTAAGTTTGATTTTAGGAGTTCAAATCGTAAATCTTACAAATAAGTATGGAGACTCAAGAAAAGAAGTAGATTTTTCAATAAATTCAATTTTAGGTCTTGAAGCAGATCTTGGAAAATGGTTTGTAGTGAGACTTTCAGCGAGAAAGGCTCTTTTATCGACTTCTAAAGATGAATTTCTTGACAATAGAACCAAGTTTACAGAAACAACTCAAGGACTTCTTCCTGTTATAATAGGACTTGCCTACAAAAGAGGAAATTTAAGAATAGATGCAGAAGCTTCACCTGATATTTTTTACAACGGTCCTTACTTTATAACAGGAACTCCAAGTACTTTCTTTACCTCAATAAGCATTCTTTATTCCTTTTAGTAAATCATAAAAATTCGAAAAATTTAGGGGGAAGGGGGGATAAGATTCCTCTCTTCCCCTTGTTTTTTAAAAATCCAAGAGAATTTTCAGTATGGGAATAAAAAATGATAGATGGATAAAGGAAATGGTAAAAAAATTTAAGATGATAGACCCTTTTGCTGAAAATCTTGTTACAGAGAAAGTAATATCCTATGGAGTTTCCTCCTATGGCTATGATGTAAGAATCGCCGATGAGTTTAAGATTTTTACAAATGTCTTTTCCAGTATAGTTGATCCAAAAAATTTTGATCCCAGGTCTTTTGTAGAATTTAAAGGTAAAGAGTGTATTATACCTCCAAATTCTTTTGCCCTTGGAAGAAGTGTAGAGTATTTTAGAATCCCAAGAAATGTGCTTGGAATATGTCTTGGTAAATCTACTTACGCAAGATGTGGAATAGTTATAAATATAACCCCACTTGAACCTGAATGGGAAGGTTATATAACAATAGAGATTTCTAATACTACACCTCTTCCCGCTAAGATTTACGCAAATGAAGGTATAGCGCAGGTTATATTCATTGAGGGCGACGAGATTTGTGAAGTTTCCTATAAAGATAGAAAAGGAAAGTATCAAGGTCAAAAAGGTATCGTACTTCCAAGAATTTGATCTTTATACACTTTCTAACTTTAGTGATTTTAGAAAAAGAGAAAGAAAAAATAAAGTTTTATTTAAATTTATTGTGGAGAGAAAATTACAAAGAAGCAATAGAAATTGAAAGAAGTTATTTTTCTAAATATAAAGATCATCCAATTTTTTATACTTTAAAAACTATAAGGTATTTTGATTATTTTCTTGATAACTATGAGCCAGACTCCGAAAAAGAGTTTCTTGAAAGTATTGAAAGGGGAATTAGTCTATGTGAGAAATTGGAGGAAAAAGATAAAGAGATAAGATTTTTAAAGGGGGTCTTGATTGCCTATTCCTCGATGTTTGAAGGAATAAAAGAAAACTATCTTGAGGCCCTCGTTAGGGGTTTTAAAGCCTATAACATAATTAAAAAATTTAAGAAATACCCAGATGCATATCTTGCTTTAGGTATGTATAACTACGGAGCAAGCGTCTTACAAAAATATGTTGGAAAAACATTCATAAAAGGCGATAGAAGAGAACAGGGGATAAGAGAGATAAAGTATGCAATGTCAAATGGAGTTTTTATGAAAGCGTACTCCTATGATGCCTTAATAGAAATTCTCTTGAGAGAAAAGATGAGAGATAGTGCAATCAAGTGGGCAGAAAGGTTTTATAGTGAATTTGGAGAAACTCGTAGAACTCTTTTTGCATTAGGAAAAGCTTACAAAAAGAGCGGCTATTTTCAAAGGGCAGAAGAAATCTACTTAAAACTTTTAAAAGTAGTAGATAATCAAGATTCAGACTATAACAAGGGTATTGTACGCTTATACCTCTCCGAATGTTACTACGTTTTAAACAAAGATAGAGAAAAGGCAAAAGAACTACTTAAAGAGGCTGAATTTTTTCTTAATAGGAGCAGATGGTATAGAAAAGACAAAGTTATTAACTATTTGAATAAGTTAAAAGTTCAAAAATTTTTTAGGTAGAAAGACTTTTTATTTTATTCTTCCAAAATTCAGTTTCTTTTAGTATTTTTTCTAAATCAATTGTTTTAAATTCACCGTTTTTTAGGATCCACTTGCCTTTTACCATAACGCTTTCTATGCTTTCTCTACCAGCAGCATAAACAATATAAGAATAGGGATCATAAAAGGGAACTGTTCCATCTCTTTGAGGATTAAATACTATAAGATCTGCAGATTTCCCCTCTATAAGTTCTCCTGAATCAAAACCAAGTGCTAAAGCTCCAATTTTAGTAGCCATGTTAAAAACTTCTTTTGCACTTAGTATTAAGGGATCAAGATTTACTCCTTTATGTACCAGGGATACAAGCTTCATTTCCCTTAAAATGTCTAAATTGTTGTTTGAGGACGCACTATCTGTCCCAATAGTAATTTTTAATCCTTTTTCAAGGTATCTTTTTATGGGTGCAATACCAGAGGCAAGTTTAAGATTACTTGATAAGTTGTGAGAAATGTAAAAATTTTTATCTTTTAAGAAATCTGTTTCATCTTCTGTTAAATAGACACAGTGGGCAGCAATTACCTTTAGGTCAAATAGTCCTAAATCATTGAGGTAAAAAATTGGTGTTTTTCCAAATTTTTTAACAGATTCTTCTATTTCTCCTCTTGTTTCAGAAATATGAATATGTATAGGTAGATCGTACTTTTTTGCTAGGTTTATACACCCAATAATTGTTTCTTTTGAGCAGGAGTAAATTGCATGGGGTCCAGGGATTACCCTTATTCTTTCATTTTCAATGTATCTATTTATTAATTTTTCAGTTTTTTCTAATGCCTCTTTTGAATTTTTGTAGTAAGGTGTCTCAAAATCAAGGATTCCAACAGATAAAAGTGCGTAAATTTGGGATTCTTCAATAACTTCTGCTACTTCTTCTTCAAAGAAATACATGTCGACAAAGCCTACTGTTCCAGATTTTATCATTTCGATGAGGCCAAGGTAAGTTCCTGCTCTTACGTATTCTGGAGATAGTAGTTTAGATTCAAGGGGCCAAATGTACTTTGTTAGCCATTCAATGAGTGGTAAATCATCGGCAAAACCTCTCAGCAAGGTCATTGGGATATGGGTGTGAGTATTAAAAAATGCGGGGGAAACAATTTTATTACTTAGGTCTAGAGTTTCTTTAGCTTGTAGATTTGGTTCTTTTTCAGAAACTAAGGTTATCTTGCCGTCTTTTATTCCGAGGAATCCCTTTTCTATGAATTTATTTTTATTTTGGATAATGAGTGGGTTTTTAAGGAGTATGTCTAAGTTATTCAATTAAATTTAAAGAGGCGGCGCCCGGAATTGAACCGAGGTAAGCGGTTTTGCAAACCGCTGCCTATGCCACTCGGCCACGCCGCCCTTCTTTAATTATTTTAATCTATTTTTTTAACAAATTCAATACCTAAATAGCCTTTTTACTCTCTCTTTTTCTTAACTCCTCAATAAAAACATCTATATTTCCATCTAAAACATCTTCAAGGTTATATACAGTTATAGGTATCCTATGATCTGTAACCCTATTCTGTAAAAAATTGTATGTTCTAATCTTTTCACTTCTATCCTGGGTTCCAATTTGTTCTCTCCTTAGTTCTCTTAATTCTCTTTCTTTCTTTTGTTTTTCGTACTCATAGAGTCTCAATTTCAAAATTCTTAGTGCCTTTTCCTTATTTCTATGCTGTGACCTTTCGTCTTGGCACTGCACAACAATACCTGTTGGAATATGCCTAATTCTTACTGCTGAATCAGTTTTCTGCAGGTGTTGTCCGCCTGGACCACTTGCTCTTTTTGTCTCTATTTCAATATCCTCAGGTTTAATTTCTATTTCAACATCCTCAACTTCAGGAAGAACAGCGACTGATGCTGTTGAGGTATGTATTCTACCGCTTGCTTCAGTAACAGGGACTCTTTGGACTCTATGGACTCCGCTTTCGTATTTAAGCATCTTATAGGCACCTTTTCCTTCCACAAGTAATACTGCCTCTTTAATACCCCCTAAGTCACTTTCTCTCATATCTGTTATAGAACATTTAAACCCTTTTCTTTCACAAAATTTTAGGTACATTCTTAAAAGATCTCTTGCAAACAGTGCTGCTTCCTCACCTCCTGCTCCTGCTCTGATTTCTATTATGCAGTTATTTTCTTCACTTTCGTTTTCGACGTCTAAAAGTAAAACTAAAAGTTCATTTTTTTCACTCAATTTTTTTTCTTTCTCTTCTTCCAAATACTCTCTCATTTCAGAATCTTTTTCGCTTTTTATCATACTTTCTATTTCTTTAATCTCCTTGTCTAAAGCGATAATCTTTTCTGCAATTTCAGCCTTTTCCTTTATTTTTTTATATTCTTTATTTAATTCTGTAAGTTTTCTTTTGTTCTTAATATTCTCAGGCTTCGAGAGTTCCTTTTCAATTTCCTCTTTTTTCTTTATTATTTCCAGTAGATTTTCCATAGTCCTCCTGTCCTATAAGGGATTTAAAAGGTGAGTTTTTCACGCGTAATAACTTTAGTACTCATGGATACGACTCCACCGAAAGTTTCTGTTTCACTTTTTATTGTTAGATACCTTTTCTCTCTAAAAAATTTTTTAAAACCTGTTTCAAGTATTTTTATGTTTCAATTATTTCAACGTTTGCTCGAGGCACTGTTACACGCCTTCCATCTTTAAGTTCTACTTCAAGAATTCTAACTTTAGACTCTGTGTCTATAACTCTAAGTTCTGGAGGAAGAGAGACAACTTTTCCTATTTCACCAAAGTAGGGATCTCTAATTATTCTAACTATCGTTCCCTTTGCAAGACCTTCTTTAAGAGTATCCTCTTCCTTTACTTCTTGAATTTCCTTATAGGGAATAATTATTTCAGGTCTTATCACACCTGCTCTTATTTGTGTAGCCCCATTTATTGAGCACTTTTCTCCCTCTCTTTTTTTGAGAAGCTCAAATGTTCTTTTTGCCATTTCGAGTCTACCAAATCCTTCTGTGAGAATTAAAGTTATCTTAAGTGGTTCAGAACCTGTAATTGCAACTCCTATATCATATCCGAGGAATTTTCTTAAGTTTTCATCATCTATTCCACCCACAACACAACCAACCACGTTGAGCTCTTCAAGTTTTTTGAGGACTTCTGCGGTTATAAAACTACCACCTACAACAATTAAACTATCAGAATCATCACCTATTCTTGCCAGCTTATCTATTTTTAGTTCTTCATCAGGAGAGTCAACAAGAACCTTTAGTTTTCCTATTTTTTCCCCACCAACACCAAAGATACCCTGAATAAATGTAGCTGTAGTTTTCATAATTACTCCTTCCTCAGGTATGATTTCTTCTACAACGCCATCAAAGTAAGCTTTTACCTCAACTGGTATAGGAGGTTCTCTTATAATCACTTGACCTGTAACAAGTGATATCTGTTCTATTTTCCCATCGACCGGGGACTTTACTTCAGTTTTAAAAAGCCCAAAAAAACCTTTACTTATTGCAATAACTTCATCTTTTTTAACTTCTTGTCCTTCTTTTTTTATCATGAAGTTTGGAAGCTCAGTAGGGGATACTCCAAGGAGTCCTGCTACATTAACTGGATGAACGTTTCCAGGCAAAAGTGTTCTAGCAACAACATCTTCAGCCTTTACATAATTACCCTTTTTAACAATCACCTCACCCTTGAGGGGAAGCCTTCTTTCTTTAAAAATTAAAGTTTTTTCAGAAACTTTTAAACCCGGTGTATACGCATGCGCCATATAAAGATTATAAGATATTGATAAAAATTTCACAAAATTTTTATAATATAATCTACCTTTCAAGGGAGGAAAATTTAATGAAAGAATACAAATTTGCAAGTATCGAAGAGGCGCTGGAAGATATAAGGGAGGGGAAAATAGTTATAGTTGTTGATGATAAAGATAGAGAAAATGAGGGAGATATGGTTGTTGCTGCTGAAAAAGTTACACCTGAACATATTAACTTCATGGCAACCTATGCTAGAGGTTTAATATGTCTCTCGCTTACAAGGAAAAGAGTAGAGGAGTTAAGGATTCCGGATTTTGGCGGTATAAATACCTCAAGGATGGGCACTCCCTTTGTAGCTCCAATTGATGCAAAAAAGGGTATTACAACTGGTTCTTCTGCCTTTGATAGAGCAAGGACCATAAAAGTAGCTATAGATCCTAATACAGTTCATGAAGATCTTGCTATACCCGGACATGTTCACGTTTTAAGAGCTCACGATGGTGGTGTTTTAAGAAGGGCAGGACACACTGAAGCAGCTGTAGATCTTGCAAGGTTAGCAGGATTATATCCAGCAGGAGTGCTCTGTGAAATAATGGATGATGACGGCACAATGGCCAGATTACCTAAACTCTTTGAGTTAGCTGAAAGGTTTAACTTAAAAGTTATTACAATTGAGGATTTAATTAGATATAGGTTAAAAAGAGATAGGCTCATAAAAAGAGTAGCAAGTGTATTTTTACCAACAAGGTTCGGAAACTTTAAATTATACGCCTATCAAGATATAGTGGAAGAAGATATTCATCTTGTGCTGGTTATGGGAGAGCCTGAGGGAAAAGATAACGTTTTAGTGAGAGTTCACTCCCAGTGTATTACAGGAGATATTTTGCACTCTTTAAGATGTGACTGTGGGGAGCAGTTAGAAAAGGCTTTAGAAATGATAAGAAAGGAGGGTGAGGGAGTTTTGGTTTACATGAGGCAAGAGGGAAGAGGAATAGGTCTTTTAAATAAACTAAAAACTTATGAACTTCAGGAAAAAGGTTTAAATACGGTTGAGGCAAACGAGGCTATAGGTTTTCCCCCTGATATAAGAGACTATGGTATAGGGGCTCAAATTTTACTTGATCTTAATCTCAAAAAAATAAGACTTTTAACTAATAATCCCTCTAAAATCGTTGGACTACAGGGCTATGGAATTGAAATAGTAGAAAGGGTTCCAATAGAGGTTGAGCCTAATGAAAATAATAGAGAATATTTAAAGATCAAGAAAGAGAAAATGGGACACTTTCTTGAGAAAATTCAAAAGGAGGGGATAAAGCTCTAATGCCTGAAATTTTCGGAAATTTAAGAGTTAACAAAGAGGATAGATTTTGTATAATTGTATCGCGCTTTCATTCACATATTACTTTTGAAATGCTAAGGGGGGCCAAAGAGTTTTTAAAAAGATGCGGTGCCGAGGAGGAACAGATTGATGTTTTTATAGTTCCTGGGTCTTTGGAGATAGTCAGTGCCTTTTCATTTTTGAAGGATAAATTTCCAAAAAGATATAACGCTTGCTTAGTTATCGGAGCTGTTATAGAGGGCGAAACAGAACATCACACTCATGTAGCTAGAGAGAGTATCAAAAATGTGATTGAAATAGCAAGAGAAAGAGAAATACCGCTTGGAATGGCGATTATAACACTTTCTGATACTCTGCAGGGGATAGAAAGATCTGGAGGAAAATTGGGTAACAGGGGTGAAAGTGCCGCCGCTACAATGCTTGAACTTTTAAGACTTAAAGACAAAATAAAGGAACTGTAAGTTGAGTGAACTTTTAATTAAAAATGTTAATATAGTAGATCCAGAGGAAGGACTTAAAGAAAAGTGTGATATTCTTATTGAGAAAGATAGGATAAAGTGTATAGATAGAAATATAGAAAGGGAGGGTGTAGAGGTAATAGAGGCAAATAATTTATATGCAATACCAGGTCTTATTGATGTGCATGCTCATCTGAGAGAACCAGGTTACGAAGATAGTGAGACAATTGAAACAGGGACAAGGGCAGCAAGTAAAGGAGGGTATGTCGCTGTTTTTGCTATGCCTAATACTAATCCATGTATGGATAGGGGAACAGTTATTAAGTATGTGAGGGAAAAGGCAAAGTATTACGATTACTGTGAAGTTTTTCCTGTTGGAGCGATAACAAAAGAAAGAAAGGGAGAAGAACTAGCGAATTTTTATGAGCTGATTGAAGAGGGTGCTATAGCCTTTTCTGATGATGGTGATTATCTTCAGAACAGTAAACTTATGGAAAATGCTTTATATTATTCAAGAGATTTTGATAGACCTATAATACAGCATGCAGAGGATAAGTTTTTATGCGAAGGGGGGGTGGCAAACGAATCTCCCTTTACACTTTCACTAGGACTTAAGGGGAGACCAAGAGAGGGGGAAATTATTGCAATATTAAGAGATATAACACTTTTAAAGAAGACCAAGGGCAAACTCCACATTGCCCACGTGAGCGCAAAAGAAAGTGTAGAAATAATAAGAAATGCAAAGGAAAGTGGTTTAAATTTAACATGTGAAGTAACTCCACATCATCTTATTTTAACCGAGAAACTACTTTCTGATTTTGATTCAAATTTTAAAGTAAATCCTCCACTTAGAGAAGAGGAAGATAGAATAAAACTTATAGAGGGTCTAAAAGAAGGTGTTATTGATATCATTGCTACAGATCATGCTCCGCATAAAATTTTTGATAAAGAGAAAGAGTTTGAGATTTCTCCGCCTGGAATATCAAGCATCGAAGTATCTCTCCCTTTGATTTTGACTTTTTTTTACCATACAAAGATTTTTGAGCTTAAGGATATTGTAAGGTTTATGTCATATAATCCAGCTAGGATTTTTGGTTTAGAAGGCTATGGAAGAATTAAGGAGAACTTTTTTGCTAATATAACGATTATAGATTTAGAAAGAGAGTGGGTTTGTGATCTAGAAAAATTCTATAGTAAAGGTAAAAATACTCCTTATAAGGGTTATAAGTTAAAGGGAAAAGTTCTCTACACGATAAAGAAAGGAAAAATAACCTATAAGGAGGATGACCATGAAGGGTAAGGATTTTTATTATGATTTTTTCAAAAAAATTCTAAATTACCAAAAGGGTGAAGAGATTTTTACTGCATTTTTATACGAAAAAAATGAGATAACGAGGTACTCAAAAAGTAAAATTCATCAGAATACTTCATACGAAAACTTGGAGGTGGCTATAAGTATAAAAGAGAAAGATTACATTGTAACAAGGTTCTTTAGTAACCCCCAATTAGATGATGCTAAGAGCCTAGTAGATAGAACTTATGATATGTTAAAAAATACCTATCCTTCTGATTATCCTGGATATCCCGAGTTTAGTACTTACAAAGAAGTTTTTACTTTTGATGAAGAGACATTTAACGTAAGTGAAAAGGAGAGAGCTTTAGCTGTTTATAGGATTTCAAAGGTTCTTGGAGATTTTGAAGGTTATGGAGTTATTAATACAGGTGGGAGTGAAATTGCACTCTTTTCGTCGAAAGGACTTTCTGCTTATTCAAAAATCTCTGATGCTCATGTTACTATAACTGCTATGAAAAAAGATGCAACAGGGTGGGCTGAGGGGCATTCAAGAAGGTTTTCGCAGGTAGATCTTGAAAGTATTGCTGAGGAGGCAAAATTTAAAGCAGCTAACTCCTTTGATAAGATTCAGGTTGAACCTGGAGAGTATACTGTTTTACTTGAACCAGAGGCAGTTGCAGACATTTTTACATTTGCTTCATACTTAGGTTTTTCTGCTAAAACTTATCAAGAAAAGAGAAATTTCTTGTTTGGCAAATTAGGTCAAAAAGTATTTTCAGATAAGTTAACAGTTTATGAAGATCCCTTCTTTGAGGATGGATTTCCCTTTCCTTTTGATTTTGAGGGCGTCCCAAAAGAAAAGATAGAAATTATTTCTAATGGAGTTTTTAAGAATCTTCTATACGATAGAAAAACAGCTACTCTCGAAAATAAAAAATCAACTGGAAACGCCGCAGGCTTTCCTCCATCCACTTTTCCGCTTCCCTTTAACTTAGTTATTTCTCCTGGGGATAAAAGTAAAGAAGAAATTCTCTCAGAAATAGACTATGGTATTTATGTTTCTAGATTCCATTATACAAACGTTGTTGATGTTACAAGTTTTTCTGTAACAGGTATGACAAGGGATGGAACTTTTTTAATTGAAAAGGGCAAAATTACAAAAGCTATCAAAAATCTTAGATTCACAGATTCATTTTTAAGAGTTTTAAGTAGTGATATTGAAATCTCAAAGGAAAGAAAACTAATCGCAGAGTCAAGTCCTTATGGTTTTCGTTTCTCAACTGGTGTTTATGCGCCCTACATTTTATGCTCTCTAAGATTCACAAGTTTGACTTATTTTTAGAGGTTATCTAATACTACCTACTCTCTCTTAAAAGCCTGAGATATTCATTTTGCGGATATACATCAATAGAGAAAACCCATTCAGAAAGGTAAGATACTCTTTCCTCTTCGTTCTTAGGAATCTCAAGTGGCCTTCCTCTTCCATCTAGAATAATGCCAACAACTCCTCCTCTTACTTCTCTTTCAACCTTTTTGCCTTGCCCCTCTCCCACGTCAAAATTTTTCTCCGGGATTAAAATTACCTTAGCTTTTTCTCCAACTGAAAGGGGAATTTTCTTTAGCTCTCCAAATTTAAGTTCAAATTCTATCTCTTCAAGGTTTTCCTTTATTATCTTTCCTTTCAATATTTTTTTATTTTTTCTATCTATTCCCTTAGGGGCAATGCACGTACCAAGCCATATTAGACAATCTTTTTTGAAAACCTCCATTGCTGACTTTTCGTGAACCGTTGAGAGAACCCCAAGGTGTGGCATCATAAAGATAGAATCGACCGTTAAATAAGTAATACCTTCAGGTTGAAAAGCATCTATCATCATCAGGGCAGCTTGACTTCTCCTTGGAGCATGTGAAAGGATTCCTCCTGATCCTATAATCATTCCAAGAGTCATCATATTAACAAGAGTTTCACCCCCTGCGGTTTGAGCAAAAACATCAGATATTGTTCTTTCTTTTTGAACTCCCTTTAGACTTACTGCCATCTGTTTATGTTGCTCTAGGGCTAGCCTCAAAGCCTCTCGTGCAATTGCTTGCTCTACTATAAGATCTTCAAGACTCTGAGGAATGGTCGTGGGTCTTATCATTTTGTTTCTTATTCTGTTTCTTAAATCACTAACCTTTATCTTAAAAGGTATCCATCTTAAAATGTTTTCCATACCCGCTTCTACCATTACGTTTGATATGGAGTAACTCATACCCAAATTAGCGCTAACGGTTCTGTTAAAAATACCCTGAAAGACACTAAAGACATCTGTCGTGGCTCCACCTATATCAACGCCTAAAATTTCAATTCCCTCCATTTCAGCAACTTTTTGCATAAGAAGGCCTACTGCTCCTGGTGTTGGCATAATCGGAACGTCTGTCCAGCTCATTAGTTTCGGATAACCTGGGGCATGGGCCATAACGTGTTCAAGGAAGAGGTCATGTATTTTATTTCTTGCAGGTCCTAAATTTTCTACTTCAAGTACAGGTCTTATATTATCAACTATAGAGAGAGCTGTTTTGTCCTTTAAGATTTCTGCTATATCTTCCCTTGCATCCTTGTTACCAGCATAAATGACCGGCAGTTTATAACTAATTCCGAATCTTGGTTTTGGTTCTGCTGCTCTTATAAGTTCTGCAAGTTCGATTACATGCTTTTTGGTTCCGCCATCGATACCGCCTGCAAGAAGTATCATATCAGGTCGAAGTTGTCTAATTAATTCAACTCTTTTATAGGGAAGTCTCCCGTCGTTTGAGGCAATTGTTTCCATTACGATTGCTCCTGCCCCAAGGGCTGCTCTTGCCGCTGACTCAGCTGTCATGCTCTTTACAACACCAGCTACCATCATCTGAAGACCACCACCTGCAGATGAAGTCGAAACATAAAGATCTACACCTTTTGAGCCCTTTGCTCCCTTTATAATTTTTTCCCCCTCTAAAATCTGAATACCTGTTAATTCTTCTAATTCTCTAAATGCGTTTAAAGCCCCTCTCGTTACATCCTCAAAGGGCTTTTCAACCGTAGTTGGAGCCTCACCTCTTGCTACAAGCGTATAGCTTTCCCCCCTTTTCTCTATTAAAATTGCTTTTGTTGTAGTGCTTCCACAATCGGTAGCAAGTATTCTTAGCGGATCTTTTATCATTTCCAGTTAAAACTCTTATAGGGAATGGAACCATTTAAAAATTTTAAATAAGTTTTTAGTTAAATTCAAATTTAATTTTCTTGAGAGTACTCTTCAATTTTTCTGATTAACTTTTCGATATTTTCTCTATTTTCGAGCATTTCGTAAAAATTTTTGTAATCCTTAAAAGAGAAAAAGGAAGTTATAATTGGTTCAAAGGCTACAAGTAGACTTGAGACAATAAATGAAAGGGGTTTTGCTGATTCTAAAAGAATTATGAAAATTGTTTCAAGTTTTAAATCACATACTCTTTTAGCAATTCTATCGATTAACTCATCATAGTTTTGTGAATTTGAAAGGTTAGTCAAGGAGGGTCTCTCTAACGTTGAGTTCTTTATTTGCTTTAACTTCGTCAAGTCTTTTAACTGGTGTAGTGTGTGGTGCATTTATGACAACCTCGGGATTTTTTTCTATTTCTTCTATTATTTTTTCGATTGTTTTTACAAATTCATCTAAGGTTTCAATTGACTCTGTTTCTGTCGGTTCTATCATAAGAGCTTCTTTTACAATCAATGGGAAATACATCGTTGGGGCATGGAATCCATAGTCAAGTAATCTTTTGGCAATGTCAAGCGCCTTTACATTATGCTTTCTTTTGATATTTTCGGCAGATAACACAAACTCATGCATAGAGGGCCTGTTGGGGTAAGGATTTTCAAGGTACTTCTCCAGTTTTTTTCTTAAATAATTAGCGTTTAGGATAGAAAATTCTGCGATTTTTCTTAAATTTTCTTTTCCTATTCTTAAAATATAGGAAAGTGCCCTTACCCATACAAGAGGGTGACCGTAAAAGGCATGTACTTTTCCTATTGAATGAGGAAAATCATAGGAAAGTTTTAATTCTCCGTTTTCCTCTACTATTCGAGGAATAGGTAGATACTTTTCGAGAAACTTTTTAACACCGACTGGTCCTGCACCTGGTCCTCCTGAACCGTGAGGTGTTGAAAATGTCTTATGCAGATTGAAATGAAGAATGTCTACCCCGGTATCTCCTGGTCTTACTATTCCTAATAGGGCATTTAAATTGGCGCCGTCCATATAAAGAAGTATATCCTTCTCATGAAGCATTTCTGAGATGATTTTTATATTTGATTCGAATAAACCCAGTGTATTCGGATTAGTTATCATAAGAGCAGCTACTTCTTCACTGATCAGCTCTTTAAGTTTTTCAATATCCACGAGTCCCTCTGAGTTAGACTTTATCTCTATAGCGGTATAACCTGCAAGAGTTACAGATGCTGGATTTGTACCGTGAGCTGAGTCAGGCACTAAAACGTACTTTCTTGGATTTCCTTTTTCAGTGTGGTATTTTCTAACTATAAGCATCCCCACTAACTCTCCGTGAGCACCTGCAGCAGGCTGTAAGGTAACTCTATCCATACCAGATATTATGCAAAGAAAATTCTCAAGTTCTTTTGCCAACCTCAGGATGCCTTGAACTGTAAATGAAGGCTGTAGAGGATGTAAATTTACAAAGTTAGGATGAGATGCAAGCTCTTCATTTAGCTTGGGATTATATTTCATAGTACATGATCCAAGAGGATAAAAGCCATAATCGACAGAGTAGTTTTTTCTTCCGAGTCTATCAAAATGTCTTACAATTTCTCCTTCTGTTAGATTCGGTATCCTGAGTTCGCTCTTTCTTCTTAAATCCTCGGGTATTTCATCCCCTACTTTTATATTACTCTGGGTTATCCTATGTTTATACTGAATAAATATGTTTCCCATTCTTTAATTTTAAGCTTTTCATAGCTTATAATCAAATAATGGAAGTGCGACTTAGGTTTGCTCCATCGCCTACTGGAGTACTTCATGTAGGGGGGGTAAGGACGGCAATTTATAACTTTCTTTATGCTAAAAAAATGAGGGGGAAGTTTCTTTTAAGAATTGAGGATACTGATGTAGAGAGATCAAGGGAAGAGTTTATAGATGTAATTTTGGGTGGTTTAAGGTGGTTAAAAATAGAGTGGGATGAGGAGATTATCTTTCAGAGTAAAAGGTTAGAAATTTATAGAAAATATGCGGAAAAACTTATAAGGGAAAAAAAAGCATATTACTGCTTTTGTTTAGAGGAAGAGCTTGAAGAAGAAAGGAAAATACTTAGGCTTGAGAAAAAACCGACTAAATATTCAAGAAAATGTCTTAAAAGAAGTGAGGTGGAAATCAAAAAATTATTGAGTGAAAATAGGGAAAAAGCAATTAGATTTTTGGTTCCGGAGGGGGAGACTAGGTTCGTTGACCTAATTCATGGTGAAATTGTCTTTAAAAATGAAGAGATTGAGGATTTTATTATATTAAGGAGTGATGGAACACCAACTTATAATTTTGCCTGTGTGATTGATGATAAGGATATGGGAATAACTCATGTCATAAGAGGTGATGATCATATATCAAATACACCAAAACAAATTTTACTTTATAAAGCCTTTGGATGGAAGATACCCGAGTTTGCTCATCTTCCTATGATTTTAGGGCCAGATAGAAAAAAGCTTTCAAAGAGACATGGTGCAACTTCAGTGATAGAGTTTAAAGAAGAAGGATTTTTACCAGAGGCCCTCTTTAACTTTCTTGCTCTTTTAGGATGGTCACCAGGTGGGGATGTTGAAATAATATCAAGAGAGGAGATGATAGAGAAATTTGATATAAGAGATTGTAGAAAAAGTGCAAGTATATTTGATAGACAAAAACTTTTATGGATGAATTCCGAGTATATAAAAAGAAAAGATATAAATGAGCTTGTAGAACTTTCCCTTGAATTTTTAAGAAAGGAGAAGTGGTGGAAAAGAGAGTATGAGAAAGATCTGGATTTTCTTAAAAAAGTAATAGAACTTACAAGGGAGAGAGCCAAGGTTTTAAGGGATATTCCGTATTTGATTGATTATTTTTATAAGGATGATTTTGGTTATGATATTGAGGCAGTTGAAAGATACTTTGCTGATCCTAAGGTATTTGAGGGGTTAGAAGAAGTAAAAGGTGAATTCGAGACACTCGAGGTATGGAATGAAGAAGAGATAGAGAAAGTTGTAAGAAAAGTGGCTGATAACTTAGGTGAGAAACATGCCTTTTTAATTCACCCACTTAGAATTGCGTTAACAGGGAGGAAGGTTGGTCCTTCGCTTTTCAAATTGATGGAATTGATTGGTAAGGAAAGGTGTATAGAGAGAATAAGAAGAATAATAAAGGAACTTTGGGGCTACATTCCAGGAAAGACAGAGTTTAAGAAAATTTAAACAAAAGAGGTTCAGATCCTTTTTAAGTAAGATTAAAAAATGGCTGTTGAGTCTATTTTTTATTCCTATAGGGACAAAAATGCCTCATTTTGAATTAAAGGATCCCTTCGGTAAAGTTTATTCAACAAAGGAACATATGGGTAAGGTTGGTTTACTTATTGTATTTACATGTAACCATTGTCTTTATGCAAAAGCTTATGCCAAGACTTTTAAGACTAGCTGATGAAATAAATAAAATTGGCATAAATACCTTTGCAATAAATCCTAACTCAAAAAATGTTGATTATCCTGAAGATTCTGTAACCGAAATGATAAACAAAATAAAGGAGTGGAAAATAAATATACCTTATTTAGTTGATGAGAATCAGGAAGTTGCTAAAATGTATAAGGCTCAGTGCACCCCGGACTTTTATCTTCTTGATAGGGAAATGAATCTATATTATCATGGAAGACTTGACGATAATTGGAAAGATGAAAGTCTTGTGACAAGGGAAGAATTAAAAGAGGCATGTTTAAAACTCTCTTATGGTGAAGAACCCCCAAAAATTCAGCATCCTTCAATCGGTTGTTCTATAAAGTGGATATAGATATTTGAAACTTTTTATAAGTTAAAGCTTGACATAAATAATATTACCTCATATTTGCCATTTTTTGTAAAAAAATCGAATTTATAACTTTAAATTTTTAAAATTTGTGGGGTCAAATTTGTTTTAAAAGGTCAAAAAGAAAGCAGTTGCTAATTGGGGTAGAAGGTTTTTTGCTCTTTTAGCCTCTCCTTTGTGTATGCCCACAGAGGTAAGATCTACATAGGACAAAAGATAGAGCGAATGCGCATATATCTGATAAAAGACAAAATTTTATTCTTCTCTTAAAATCTTTTTTAAAAGTTCTTTTTTTATCCTTTGTTTCTGTTAAGATTAAAGGAGCAATAAGTTTTACATCTTCATGCATTATCTCAAAACCCTTATCACTCTTTCAACCAATCCTTTCATCTCTTCATGCATTTTTTCAAATCTCATATCCATTCTTTCAAATCCCTTATCCGTTTTTAAAGCTACATTTTTAATCTCCTCAACTATTCTTAAAGTATTTTCCCTTGTAATTTTCCCATTTCTCCATGCAAGATAAGTAACAGCAAAGGCTAAAAAGGTTACACCAAAA
>JBCNVI010000003.1 GCA_039630235.1 Candidatus Hydrothermales bacterium
TGGTTCAATAACTTTATATAAATTTATTTCTTCTTTTTTGCCTTTAAGTAAAAATTTCCCTTTTTCTTTTAATTCAAAAATTTTTGAAAGCTTTTTTGAAAGGGCTTCTGTTATGACTATTTCATCTTCTCCTGCTACCTCCTTAACTCTTTGAGCTGTATTTACGGTGTCCCCTATTAAGGTATATTCTTTATAGTCTTTGTTTCCTAAAAGGCATAGAACTGCCTCTCCATAGTGTACCCCTGCCTTTATAGATATATTTACATTCTTTATATTAGATATCTCTTTTATCTTATTTTTGATATCAAATATTGATAGGATAACCCTTTCATAGGGATTTTCAACTATCTTTGGAGCACCAAACCATATCATAATCTCTGGCCACATAAATTTACCAACTTTACCTTCATATTTTTCAACTGAAGAATTTATTTCTTGGGAGAGGATTAATAAGAAATCCTTAAATTCCTCTTCAAGTATAAATTCATCTTTTAAATCTTCATAATTTGAGATTTCAAGAAAAGAAATACAACACCTTTTTATTTCTCCTTTTAGTTCAACTTCTTCTAATTTTGTTCCACAGCCAGAACAATACTTTGCTTCGTATACATTTTTAAAACCACACCTTGCACATATTTTAAAATTCATTGTTAAAAAGCACCTATCTCAAAGTCTAAAAGAATAATGTATTAAGAATTTCAGATTGCATTTTTAAAATTCTAAAGGATTATAATTAAAATTATTCATATGTTGAGGAAAGTGCTTACTTTTATCTTTCTTTTCTTTATATTTTTAATTATATTCTTGTCCTTTTATTTTCATTTAACCCTTCCAAAAAGGGAAGGTTCTTTAATCCTCAAAGGATTAAAAGATACTGTTATTGTAAGATTTAACGAATACGGTATTCCATGGATTCAGGCAAAAAGTGCTCATGACCTTTTCTTTGCTCAAGGCTTTATTCACGCCCAAGATAGACTCTTTCAAATGGACATTTGGCGAAGAATTTGTGAAGGAAAACTCTCCGAAATATTCGGCGAAAAATTATTTAAAACTGATTCCTTCTTTAGATTAATTGGAATAAAAAGAAACAGTGAGTCGTTATTTGAAAATTTGTATCCTCTTGAAAGGGAGATCCTTAAAAGCTACTCAGAGGGTGTAAACGCTTTTATAGAAAGAAGTAAGAAACTTTTGCCCATTGAATTTTTAATTTTAAGATATTCTCCAGAAAGATGGGAGCCAGTTCACTCAATAGAAATAGGTAAATTAATAAGCTGGAGTCTAAACTTCTCTTTTTTGGGTGACCTTCTCTTTTCAACAATAAAAAATAAAAAGGGTGAAGAGGTCTTAAAAAAAGTTTTACCTTATTATCCGGAAGATGCACCATTTGTGAGTGATGTTAACTTTGAAAGGGAAATAGAAGAAATTAAAGATATTTCACTAAATTTGAGAAATTTTTACTATTTTGATATGTCGTCAAACGCATGTGCTGTAAAAAATCCCACTTTTCTTTTAAATGATCCTCACCTTGCCTTTACATTTCCTCCTATTTGGTATTTCAATATTTTACAAATCGATACCTTGATTTTAATGGGTTTTTCTATTCCAGGAATCCCAATAATTATAGTAGGGAAAAATTCAAAAATTGCTGTCGGAGTTACCTCTTTAATTCTTGATGAAGGCGACTTTATAAAAATAAAAAAAGAAAACATAGATACAATCTTCGAAGAGATAAGAGTTAAAGATAAAACTAAAAAAATAAAAATTTTATTAAAAGAAAACTTACCTGTTATAAAAGAAGAAAAAGATTATGTCCTTTGTTATTTTTGGCGTGGATTTCTTTTATCCCATGAATTTTTCTCAATTTATAACCTATACCTATCAAAGAATGTTTTTGAGGCAAAAGGATCACTCAGAGAATTTAGATCTCCTTCTCTGAATTTTATTATCGCTGATAACTCAGGAAACATTCTATACACTCCATGCGCCTGGATCGAAAGAAAAAGGGAAATGTCTATTTTAGAAAGAGAGAGCATTCCAAAAGATTTCTTATCACCTGATGAAATTCCGTATATCTTAAATCCTCCTTATCTTTTTTCTACAAATAATCCACCATTTAGAGGTTTCCCCTATTATCTTTCTATTTATTTCTCCTTTTCTGCTCGGGCAAAAAGATACGAAAAAAATTTAAGGAGAATGAAGGAGATAAATCTTGACTCTTTAAAAAATATTCAAAACGATATTAAAAGTGAATTTTCAAAATTCGTTCTTGAAAAAGTTTTTAAAGCCTGTGAAAAAATAAACTTAAATGAAAAGGAAAAGGAGATTTTAGAGCTCCTTAAAAATTGGGATCATTCTTTCGATAAAAATAAGGTCGAACCATACTTATACACAAAACTAATTTTAAAAATTATGGAAGAATACTTTAGACCACTCTTAGGCGATACTCTCTATAAGGAATTTATGGATTTTTCCTCTATACCTTTTTCTTCCTTTGAAATAAACCTAGAAAATGGAAATATAAATGATGAAATTATTGTATCAGCATTTAGGAAGCTTGCAAAAGAAGTAAAATTTGAAAAATATGGGAAATATGCAAAGGCTAAATTTAGACATCCCTTTTCAAACATTTTCTTTCTTGAAAAATTCTTTACAAAGGGACCTTTGAGTGTTTCTGGAAGTTTAGAGACACCAAATAAAATGGGTTATTCTCTTTTAAAACCCTTTGAAATAATTGAGGGACCCTCGATGAGAATGATTGTTGATCTAAAAAACGACGACATTTATATAGTGCTGCCACCAGGTCAAAGCGGAAATTTTATTGATAAAAACTCTTCTGACCAACTTAAATTGTGGGAAAGGAGAGAATATATAAAGATTGAAGAAAAAGACTTTACGAAAGTTCTAAAGCTTTTACCTAAGTAATTAATAGCGTTTGAGAGAAAAAAGATTACAAATTTAGGTGTTTTATTGTTCGTAATTCGGCAAACTTCAGTTTTTTGTTTAAACTCAATTCATCCTTTTTATTTGAAAGGGAAAATGGAAATAAAAATTTTCGAGGTCTTAGATAATGTAGAGAAACTTGGAAGAATAATTTCAAAGTTAGAGAGTGTTAAAATAGATAGGAACGAGATCAAAGAGTGGATAGATGCAAAAATAAGAAAATAAATAATAAAGGGAAAAGAAGGAGAAAATTCGAAGAGTTTGAGTAAGTTCATTACTCGTAAGTCACCTGTTTTTCTATGCGAAGTGCTAATCAAAAGAGAATTTCGGATTCTTCATGTAACAGATCAAGAAAGATAACCTCTTTTAAAAATTGAAATTACTTAATTTATGTCTTTTAAGAGCCATTGCAAATAGTAATTTTTTTCAGCTGCTTTAATTTCCCTTAATTTTTCTTCAACTTCCTTGTACTTTTTAAATTTATTTAAACCCCTTATCGCCTCAGCCCTCAATCTTGCACTGCCACTATTTAAAAAACTTAAAAAAATTTTAGCTATATCCAAAGTTGTATCCTTAACTCCCTGAAGAATCCTTAAATAATGAAAAAGAACTCTTTCTTCACTCTCTTTTTCCATACTTTTGATGATAAAGTCCCTAATAGAATCTGCATTACTAAATAAAACTTTTTCTGTAGCAAATCTTATCAGAGCATTTTCATCCTTCAAAAGATGCAAAATTTTTAATAAGAACTTTTTCTTCTTTATCTCGCCAGCAGCCCTTATCACCGAAATCCTTAAATCTAAATTTTTTTCTTTTAAATAACTAAGAAAATTTTCATAATCATCAGTCTTGATTTTAGATAGCGAATAAATGATATTTGCTTTTATATGATCCTTCTTTTCCCTTTTTAAAGTTTCCCATAAATCTTGTTCCATTTCCTCTAACTCAACCTCACCAACAAGATATATAACATTCTGCTTTATAGTATCATTTCCACTTTTTAAGGCATCCCTAAGATACGGCACGCTTATTTCTTTATTATTTTTAATAACTTCTCTGATAGTCCTAAGCTCTAAGCCCTTCAAAGTTTTTATCTTTTTTTCAAAAATATAATCTAAAGCTTCTTTTTTTCTTTCAGAAAGCTTTTTTCTTGCTTCAGGAACAATTTTTTTATAAATTCCGACCTCCCACTCTGAGGCAATCTTAAAAAGAGAGTCAATCTCCAAATTCTCCGGTATCTCCATAAAAATTCCCTCTTCCTCTTCGTAAAGTGTTTTAAGTGTATCGGTATCTAAACCAAATCCTAACTCTCCCCTTGTCCATATAAAAGGTTCATTTTTAAAATACTCCCCCTTGTAATTATCTTTTCCTTTTAAATCCACAAAAAGTCCTATTCCTATTTTTCCCCTTGACATTTTACCCCCTCCTTGACCAAACTCTTCAGTTGTAACGTAAATGTCATTTCCCTCCGAATCTATAAATATTCCAACTGAAGTATTTAGACCTATCCCTTGCCCCCCAGAAACTTTATAAGTATCATGACCCCTTTTATCAACTAAAATTCCAACGGAGTAATCATGGCCTGTGCCTTGAGCCGGTCCAAATCTTGAAACATAATCATCATCTCCATCCAAATCAAATAATCCTCCAACTGCTAAGTGAATACCTGCTCCTTGACCGTACTCTGCAATGTGATAAAGATCATTCCCCTCTCCATCTATTAAAATCCCTGAACCATAGAAGTAACCGCAACCCTGGCCATATACCTCACAGTAATAAACGTCATTACCTTCTCTATCAATTAGAAAAGAAACACCTCCTCCAAGATAGGGCCTTATCCCTAAAGAAAAACCTTGTGCAAATGACTTACTTTCATCTGGCAATAAAGGTATAAAAAAATTTTTTCCGTAAGCTATATAGGAATCGTTTCCCTTTTTGTCAAAAAGTATCGAAAAGCCCTCTGTGCTTGAAAAACTCTGTCCCATCTCGGTTAGCCTATATATATCATCACCATCTAACTCAAAAAGCAAAGATTTACCGAAAAAGGAAGAGGCTTGAGAAAAAAAATCTGATTCATAAATATCTTTTCCATTTTTATCCAAAAGGAGAGATATACCGAACATTGAAGAGGAGCTAGAAAAAGCTTTGCCTCTTCTAATGTCATCTCCCTCTAGGTCAAAGCTAACTGAAACTCCGAAGAAAGATGAGGTGATTGCAAGAATCTTGTTAGAAAAGTAGAAATCGTTACCCTCTTTGTCAATAGTTATAGAAAATGGCACGGAATAGAAAAGAGAGGAAGTACCTACTCTACCTAAGTATTTATCTTCACCTTTTAGGTCAAAAATAATAAAAAAGCTATCACCATCATAGACATTGTTTTCTTTTTTTAAGTTTATTAATATATATCCTAACTCAGTTTTTATAAGCGTATCTCTAAGGTTTTCGGTTGTCAAGAGAGAGTAAGCTAAATTTAAAAGGTTAATAAAGGCAAGATTAAGTCCTTCAAAAAGTTTATTTTTATCGATTTTTAAAAGATATTCAGAGATTTTCTTTTCATCCCATATTATTTCATCTATTTTCTTTTTCTTTTCTTTCTCAAAGGCTGCGTACAGCTCCTTTTTTTCCTTACTTTTTTCCTCAGCAAATAAACTTGTTAAATTAAGGATTAAAGTATCTAACTTTTCTTTTTTTATCTTGTCAACAGATTCTTTAATTAAAGTTTTGGCTCTTTTTAGATCTTTCAATGAGCCCGGCAGAAGTTCATAGAAATTTTTTTTCTCTATCTTGAAATTAAAAATTCTTTCCAAAATTAGCTTTTCTTCTTTGAAATTTTTATAGAAACTCTCCGAAAACAGAGCAAATTTTATCGGATCTTTGAGAAAACTTAAAGTTAAAGTGTCCTTAAGATTTGTATATATACTTTTATCCTTTTCAAAACCTAAGTCCTTAATTTCAAGAAATTGATAGGAAAGTAAGTCTTTTAAAGTTTCGATTTCGTTCTCCGAAATGAATAGAAAAATCAAAAAGACTATCATATTTAAATTTTAAGGCGCCTATCTTTAAAATATCTTTTATGAGACTAAGAGAAATTCCGATTGGTTCTGATTACTATTTTGAGTTTCCCTTTTTATTTAAGAGAAAAAATAAAATTTTCTCTTTTTGGAAAGGTTTTTTGAAAAAAATAAAACTTTTCTTTTCTGGAAGAGATGCACTCCGCTTTCTTTTAAGTGAGATTGGAGATAAATACTTTTTTCTTTTACCAAGTTACACATGCTATGAAGTAATTAGACCTTTTGAAGAATTTAATCTAAATTTTGATTTTTATAGAATTAACTTTAAACCAGAGCCAGAAATTGATTTTGATGATTTAGAAAAATTGGCCTCTAAGCGCAAAAATCCGATTGTCTTAATAATAGAATACTTTGGTTTTCCTCAAAACTACCAGCTTCATATCCCTTTTATACTTGATATTAGCCACTCCCTTTTAACCTTTAAAAAAAGAAAATTTAAGATTAATCCAACTTACATTTTTGGATCACTGAGAAAAATACTCCCTATACCAGATGGCGGCATCCTCCTTTATAACGATAAAATTTCTGGTAAAACAAGAAGTTATAACAAAATTTATTTTACCTTAAAGTTAGCCTCAAGTCTAATAAAAAATATACACTATTTAATACCTGGAAAAACCCAATTTCTGCTTCCTTTTTCCTATTTTCAATTAGATAAAAGATTTGAAAACTATCTTTCTTACAAAAGAGTTCCTGAAAGAATTTCTTCTATCTCGAAATTCATGTTAAAGAGTATTCCCTATAACTTTTTAATTAAAAGAAGAAGAGAAAATTTTTTGTACTTTTTAAAAACTCTCTCTTTTGATGAAATAAAACCGCTTTATAGCTCTTTACCAAGCGCGGTTTGTCCACTAAACTTTCCCTTTTTTACTAACTCTAAGAAAAAAATCAAAGAAATCTTAATTAAAAATAGAATATTTCCCCCAACCATCTGGGATTATGTTCCGCCTATAATTAATAAAGAAAAATTCCCTGAGATACATACAATTCCTGAGAGAATCCTCTCTTTACCAATAGATCATCGCTATAATATTAAACATATGGATAAAATAAAGAAAACTTTAGAAAAATGCTTGAAATAGTCTTAATTTTTCACATATTTAAATTTAACAACTTCACACACTCCGATTCATTCTTTTCTTTTTACTTAAGAAACGATACTCTTTTTATAGCAGCTGACCGTGGACTTTATATTGCTAATACAGAAAAAGATTCTGTAATAAACAAGTTTACAAACTCTGACTCAATTCCCCCGCATCCATACTATTCAGTTTACCTTCATGATAAACTTTTAATTTTTACTACTCCTGAAAATCTTGTTTACTTTGACTTAGAGAATCAAAAAAAGTATTTCTATCCACCACTTTTTTTAGAAAAAGACATTTATAGAGTAATTTTAATAGAAAAAGATACTGTTTTTATTGGCGGAAATAAGGGGCTAAAAGGCATAAAGAGAAATAGTACACTAGATACCTATGATGATATTATCTTTTTTGAACGGAGAAATTACTTTCCAAATGACACAATTTACTCTCTTTTATCAAGGGGAGATTCTATTTTTATAGGTACAAAAAGAGGCTTATATAAGGTAAAAAGGAGCCAACTGGGGACTTTACCTCCAACTCTACATACCGGCATAAAAAAGGGAAAAATTAAAATTTTAAGAGAATTTGACAAAAAGATATTTGTCTCCGCTGACAGTTTCCTATACATTTATCCAGACTCACTTATAACGGTTTTCCCCTCAACCATAAACTCGATGTTTTTTAGATTTGATACGATATTTGTGGGAACAGATGAAGGTATTTTTATTTTCTATAACAATCAAAAAATAAAACTGGCGGATTTATACGTAAATTCCTTAGCTAAATTTGAGAACAAAATATACGTAGGGGGTCTTGGAGTTAAAGTATATGACTATGGTAGAAATAGTTTTTTAAACTTCAAAAATCTTTATAAAGAGCTTTCTTCAAACAATGTTTCATCTTTGAAAAAATTTGGAAAATACTATATTGTATCAACTGATAATGGTATCGATATTTTCAATGAAAAATATGAAAGAGTAGGTAACCTATTATCAGGATGGATTAGAACTTTTGACATAAGTAAAAATAATATGATAGCCTCGGTTTGGTGCGGAAATCTTTATAAGATTGATTCTTTGTTCCAAGTTTATGACACTACAAATCTTTTATTCTGTATTCAACTTTTGAAATTTATCGATGATTCAACCTTTTTTGTCTTAAAACCTGCCCAAGGCTCTATAGAAATAAGAAATTTAAAAGATAAAGTGCTACACGAAATTCCTAACCTCATGTATTCTACGGATATAGAAATTTTTAACGGAGTCTACTATGTTTCAAATACAGATGGAGACGTTTTTAGCATAGATAAAAACCTGAGAGCAACACTTTTACATACCTTAAGTTATCCTATCTATGACATTTATATAAATGGGAATAAAATTTATTTGGCAACCAATTCAGGTCTTTTTAGATATAGTTTCCCTGATTTTAGATTTGAGAAATTATACCAGACACAAGATCCGTACACTACCTCAGTTATTGGTGATAGATCTGGAAATATATACGCTTTAGCAAGAGGGGGGCTTTTATTTATATCAAATAGTGATGAAACAAATATCTTAGAATATGGTCCAAATAGTATTCTGAGTACTAAAAACATAGATTTTAATTCACAATGCTCTGCCTCACTTTTATATTACGAAGCTACTAAGAATGAGATTTTAATCGGCACAAATGACGGATTCTCTATATTAACTATAATAGAAGATACTTATACCTTACCGACAGAAGAAATAGTAATATTTCCAAATCCCATCAAAAAAGAAGATAAACAGTTTTTTATAAAAACAAATAGAGAAATAAAGGAGATCTATATTTACTCACCCTCCGGACTATATAAAAAACTAGATTTTCTTAAATTGGATAAGGAAAAGTATTCAATAGGCACTTTGGGGATCGAAAGAGGCTTTTTTATACTTTATGTTAAATTTATTGATGGGGCAAGGCCTTTTAAAATAATATGTGAGTGATGAAATTTAAGGTTTTCCCTGAAGATTTTTTTGTAGAGGAAGTCCTAAAGGAGGGAGTTTTAAAAGAAAAAGGCATATTTAAGCTTTATAAGGCTAAAAAAGTTTTTTTAGAAAGTTTTTATCTAAAAAAATTAATCGAGAGAGCTTTTAATGTTAAAATTAGCTTGGCAGGTTTAAAGGATAAAAAATCAGTTAGCATCTTTTACTTTACTGCAAAGGGAAATTTACCAAACTTTATCAAGTTTAAGGATTTCTCAGCAGAACTTGTTGGTTTTTCAGATAAGGAGCTCTCTGGTAGTGACATAGAAAAGAATAATTTTAAGATAACTATGAGAGAAATAAATGAGGAAGAACTAGAAAGTTTAATAGAGGTAATTGAAGATTTAAAAGTGAACGGGTTTCCTAACTACTTTGATATTCAGAGATTGTCATACGAGCCGGCAAGTCTCTTTTTTCCTTATATTTTAAAAAGAGATTATAAAGAGGCAATTAAAGTTCACCTTTTATCTCTTTCGCCAGAATCAAGAAAAAATTTAAGAAGATTTAAGAAAATTTTAAAAAGATCTTTTTATGAACCAGCAAAGCTAATTTATTTTGCACCATCAAAAAAAGAAAGAGAAATAATAAATAAATTAATAAAAGGAAAATACATAGAAATTTTAAAAAGTATTGAACCTGAAATTTTAAAAATTTACTTTGAAAAATTCTCTTCTTACCTCTGGAATAAATGTGCAAGTAAATTTCTTTCAAAAGGTAAAATAAGTGGTAAAGTTGGTTTTAAATTAAAAATAAAGAATGTCTATCTTTTTGTACCAGAAAAAATTAACGAAAGCGCAAAAAGGATTGTTGAAAGCTCCCTTTTTCCAGTTCTTGGTACAGATAAACTTGTTTCCCATCCCGAATTTGAAGAAATCTTAATAAAGGAATTAAGAAAAGAAAACATAGATTATCCACTAAATATTCCAGATTTTCTACGTAATTTCTCTTATAAAAGTTATCCGAGAAAATTATGGATATATCCACAAAACTTAAGTTATGACTATAAAGATAAAAATTTAATTCTAAATTTTTCACTTGATCCTGGTGCTTATGCCACTCTTTTTATAAAATTACTTATAAAAAAACTTAAACTATGTATCCTCCGACGAAAGAATAAAAATGGCAATGATTGCAAGAATTATTCCTAAGGATTTCCTTAGTGTTAACTCTTCTTTTAAAAAAAATTTTGCAAGAATAACGGTAAAGGCAGGATATAGTGAAGTGAGAGGAACAATTATTGAAGCCTTCCCTTTTGTAAGCGCTAAGTAGAAGGTTATTGTCCCTGTTGAGCCAGTAAAAAGCGCAAGAAATAAATATAAAATTCCCTCTATTTTTAAACTTATTTCATTCCTAAAAGCAAAGAAAAGACAAAGAGAGAAAAAAAGGGATATTATAGTAGAAAAAATATAATATTCATACCACTTAAAAAATTTCGTCGATATCTTTGAAAAAAAACCCCAAAGCCCCCAACCCAAAAGAGTAATAAAAGGCAAAATTATATTACCCATAACAAATTTTACGCTATCTTATCTTATAATAACAAAAAGGAGGCTATCATGGGAACTGAAAGACTAAGAAACGCCTTAATGAGAGAATATGAAAAACTTAAAGATGAAGGAAGGCTTAAGGGAAAAGAGTTTATTATCACTGATATAAAAAAGCCAGAAAACGGCAGGGGACCTAGGTATATCCTTAAAGGTTTTAAGGATAAAGAGTTCATCAGGATGAATTCTAACTCTTACCTCGGGATGTCCCTTCATGAAGAGATAATAAAAACTGATGAAGAATACGTAAGAAAATTTGGTGTAGGACCAGGAGCAGTAAGATTCATAAGCGGAACCTTCGAACCACATAGGTTACTTGAAAAAAAATTAGCAGAATTTCATAAAAGAGAAGACTGCATGATCTACAGCGCTGCCTACGTAACAGTAATCGGAGTACTCGCCGCTCTCATAACAAATGAAACAATTGTTCTAAGTGATGAGTTAAATCACAACTGTATTATTAATGCTATAAGACTTTCAAGACCAAAAGAAAAATTTATCTATAAACATCTTGACATGGTAGACCTTGAAGAAAAAGTAAAAAATTCAATCGGTAAAGCAAAAAGACTCATTATTGTCACAGATGGTGTATTTAGTATGAGAGGGGACTTTGCTCCCCTGAAAGAGATTGAAGAAATCTCTAATAAATATGATAAGTATTTTGAAGAAAATATTATTGTAGTAGTGGACGATTCTCACGGTGTGGGAGCCTTTGGAGAAACAGGAAGGGGAACTGAAGAGTACACAGGTTCAAGATGCGACATACTAATTGGCACACTTGGTAAAGCTTTTGGAGTTAACGGTGGATATGTTGTTTCCGATGAAATCATAATAAATTATCTTAAGGAAACAGCAATTACCTACGTTTATTCAAATCCCATTACACCAGCAGAAGCAGCTTGCTGTCTTAAAGTTCTTGAGTTTCTCGACAGTGAAGAGGGAAGAAATAGACTAAAGTATCTAAGAGAAATAACGAGATATTTTAGAGAGGGAGTTATTAAACTAGGATATGAAACTATTATGAGTGACCATCCGATTGTGCCTCTTTTAATTCGTGACACTTGGAAGACAAAAAAACTCGTTGATTACTTAGTAGAGCACGGCGTTTTAGTAACAGGTCTTACCTATCCTGTGGTTCCAAGAGGTGACGAGACAATAAGATTTCAAATAAACGCAGATCACACCTATTATGATATCGATTATGTCCTTGGTGTTCTAAGAAAGTTTAAGGAAGAAAATACTTAAATATGGAGTGGAGGGTTTGGCTCTTAGCTGAGCACAAATTAAAAGGTATACTTGTCTCCTTACTAGTCCTCCTTGTTTCATTTTTAATTTTTATTTCATTCGGTAAGTTTTTTTCGTTTCTATCACTTTTAATTCTTGTTTCCTCACTTAGTAACTTTTTCTTTCCCATTAAATATAAGATAGATAACGATAAAATAGTAGTTGAAAAACCTTTTTGGAGAAGAGAAATAAGTTTAAAAGAAATAAAGAGGGTAGAGAAAATAAAGGCTGGAATTTTTGTTTCCCCCTATAAAAAAAGCGGAATTTTAGATAATTTTAGAGGACTTATTATAATAACCAAGGAAAAAGATACTGTATATGGATTTATTGAAAAAGCTAGAACGTCTCACAATACCTGAGAGAATTGAAATTATAAAAGAAATTATTGAAAAAGAAGCTGAGTATCCTGATAAAGTTAAGATACTTGGGGCAACAAAGGGAATAGACCTTGAGAGAATAAAAGTTGCCTTTGAACATGGCATAAAACTCTTTGGAGAAAATAGAATCAAAGAGGCTGAGACAAAAATAAGTAGCTTCAGAGAACCAGAGTGGCACATGATCGGACACTTACAGACAAATAAGGTTAAAAGAGCCTTAGAACTATTCGAAGTGATTGAAAGCGTAGATTCCTTTAGACTACTGGATGAGATTGATAAAAGAGCCGCAGTCTCTAAAAAGATAGTAAAAATCTTAATTGAAGTAAATACCTCCTGCGAACCAACAAAGTTTGGTTTTAAAAAAGAGGAACTCCTTGAAAATTTCCATAAATTTTTTGAATATAAAAACGTATCTATAAAGGGTCTTTTTACAGTAGGCCCCTATCCGGTAAACGAAAAAGCTACAAGGAAAAGTTTTTCTGATCTAAGAGAGTTGAGAGATAAACTAAACAGCGAGTATAATGTAAACTTGGAGGAGCTATCAATGGGGATGAGTGAGGATTTTGTATTTGCCCTGAAAGAGGGAGCAACAATAATAAGGCTTGGTAGAATTTTATTTGGAGAAAGGAATTAGGGTTCAAATCCCAATTCTACTGGAATTTGTATGAAAATTGCACCAATTGAAATAAGAAACGCAGAGTTCCCTAGAACTTTAAGGGGTTATGATCCTGAAAAAGTAAGAGAGTTTTTAAGAACTGTAGCAGATCAGATGGAGGAACTTGTAAGAGAAAATTTAACTTTAAACGAAAGGATAAGAGATCTAGATAGTAAGGTTGAAGACTATAGGAGAATGGAAAATATTATGAAAGAAGCACTCCTTACGACCCAGAAAACTACAGAAGAGCTTAAAAGGAATGCACAAAAGGAAGCAGAACTTTTAATATCAAATGCTAAAATTGAATCAGAAAAGATCTTAGAAAACACAAGAAAAGAGCTGAAGAAGTTAAAGGAAGAAATTGAGTTTCTAAAATCAAAAAAAGAAGGGTTTCTTTGGGAACTAAAATCACTCCTTGACACTCAAATTGAATGGCTAAACGCTCAATTTAGACTACTTGAGGAACAAAAGAGAAAATCTGATCGATGAAAAATATAGTTGAATTCCTGAAAGATAATGGTATTTCAAAAGCTGAAATCGGAATTTTGGCTGGTTCCGGCTGGTCTAAATTAGAAGACTTTATAAATCCTCAGAAACGATTAAAATACTCTGAAATTCGAGACTTTCCCATAAGTAAAGTAAAAGGTCATAAGGGAGAACTTATATATGGAACTATAGGTGGAAAAAGGGTGGTTTTATTTTCAGGAAGATTTCATTACTATGAGGGTTACAGCATGGAAGAAGTTACCTTACCCGTGAAAATTCTAAAGGAGCTCGGTGGAAAAGTGCTTATAGTGACAAATGCTGCTGGTGGTTTAAATCCTTCCTTCGATGTTGGAGATTTAATGATAATAACTGATCATATAAATTTGTTTCCTGAAAACCCATTAAGGGGAAACCCTATATTCCCATCTATGCTTGAGGCCTATGACGGTAAGATAATAGAGGAGATTGAGAGTATAGCGAATAAAAAAAATATAAAAATAAAAAGGGGGGTATATGTAGGTTGGCAGGGGCCTTCGCTTGAAACAAAGGCAGAGTATAAGTTTTTAAGGATAATAGGGGCAGATGCCGTGGGACTTTCCACTGTTCCTGAAGTTATCATGGCTAGAGCCTTAGGCCTAAAAGTTATAGGTTTTTCAGCTATAACAAATATGGGCTTAGGCGAAAAGGCTAAAGACGTTACACACGATGAGGTTTTGAAAGTAGCAGAGGAGTGTGCTAAAATGGCTGGAGAAATTATAAAAACATGGATAGAGGAGCACTTTTCCTGATTTCTCTTATTCTCTTTAGTTGCTCTAACCCAATAGAAAGGAGTAAAAGACTTCTAGAAAAGGGAAGATATAATGAGGCTGAAGGTATTCTTCTTTATTCTTTAAAAAAGGGAGAGAGTTCTCAAGAGATTTTTCTTTTGCTTGGCGAGATCTATGTTAAAAAAGGACATTATCTTTCGGCTATCAACTATTTTGAGAAAATTCTAGATAAGAAAAAATATAAAGATAGGTTAGTGAAGAATTTGAGAGAGATTTTTAACGAAACAAAAAGTAGGGGATCTGAAATTGCAAAAAGGGCAATTTCTTTAATTTTTTTAATATCTCCTGAAAGTTTAACTTTTGATGAAAAAAAATTTGTTGCTTACTTACTTATCGAAAAAGAGCAGTCCGAACTTTACACTTTTATTGAGAATCTCTTAAGTGAAAAATTTGATGATGAACTTTACTTAACTTACATAAAATTTCTGTACGAAAAAGGAAAAAATAGTAGTATTTTTTACGTTTTTGATAAGTTTAAAAACAATGTCTTGAATTCAGAGCTTAGATTAAGTATCTTATTTTATGTAGGAACAGCCTACTATAAAGAAGGTGAAAGATGTTTTGATCAAGGAAAAGTTGATTCTTCAAATTACTATTTGTCAAAATATATTGAAATGGGGGTTCCCGAAATCTATTTGCCTAAAGCCTATTTTCTAAGAGGAAAATTAAATTTAATAAAAGAGGACACCATGCTCGCCCTCTATGATCTTAGAAAGGTTATCGAAATTTTACCATTTAAAAACTCTGATATTGCTCAAGAAGCACGCGAACTAATTAAAGAACTGAAACTAAAGGGTTTTTAACATGGAATTTATAGACATAGCTAGTGCCGGTAAATATTTAGGTAAACTGGTAAGTATAAAGGGCTGGCTATATAACAAAAGATCTAAGGGGAAAATTCATTTTCTCATAATAAGGGATGGGACAGGCTTCATCCAGGGTATCGTTGAAAAAAACGAAGTTGAAGAGAGAGTATTCAGAATTTATGATGAACTAACACAAGAATCCTCAATTATTGTAAGTGGAATTATAAGGGAAGATGAGAGGTCTCCCTATCGCTACGAAATCTCTGTGAAAGATATAAAACTAGTTCAGAAATCTCATGACTATCCAATACAAAAAAAGGAACACAGCGTTGGATTTCTCTTACCACATAGACACCTATGGTTAAGATCAAAGAAACAATGGGCTATAATGAGAGTAAGGCATGAAATAATAAGAGCAATAAGAGATTTTTTTGATAACGAAGGTTTCGTGTTGATAGATGCCCCTATTTTAACGCCTTCTGCCTGTGAGGGAACTACAACCCTTTTTGAAACAGACTATTTTGGAGAAAAGGCCTATCTTTCTCAATCAGGGCAACTTTATATGGAAGCAGCCTGTATGGCTCACAAAAAGGTCTATTGCTTTGGCCCTACCTTTAGAGCCGAAAAAAGCAAAACTAAGAGACACCTAATGGAGTTTTGGATGGTTGAACCTGAGATTGCCTATGCTGAACTTGATGATATAATTGAACTTTCTGAAAGATTTGTAACTTACATTGTCGCAAGAGTCTTAGACAAAAAAAGAGAGGAACTTAAACTGCTCGAGAGAGACACTACACTGCTTGAAAAGGTGTCTCCACCTTTCCCAAAAATAACTTATACTGAGGCAGTTAATAAATTAAAAGAGAAATTTCCCAAATTTGAGTGGGGAGAGGATTTTGGAGCTCCCCATGAATACTTCCTTTCGACACTTTATGAGAAACCACTTGTAATAACGAGATATCCTAAAAAAGTAAAGGCTTTCTATATGAAACCTGATCCACAAAATAGTGAAACAGTTTTATGTATGGATGTTTTGGCACCAGAAGGTTATGGCGAAATAATAGGAGGTAGTCAAAGAGAGGATGACTACGATGCCCTTTTAAAGAGAATGGAAGAGGAAAATATGCCAATTGAATACTATAGGTGGTATTTAGAACTAAGAAAATATGGTTCTGTTCCCCATTCTGGCTTTGGACTTGGTCTTGAAAGAACAGTTAGTTGGGTCTGTGGACTCGAGCATATAAGAGAAGCAATACCTTTTCCTCGTTTACTCGAAAAAATCTATCCTTGATACTTTTTTTAATAATTATTCAGGCTCTTATAAAACCAGGACACTTTGATAAAAAAATCCTTAATTTTCAAAGAAAAGTTGAAATTGTTGAAAGAAAATTTTTAAAGTTTTTCCCGTACTCTGCAGTAAAAGATAATTACATGCCTTTTAAAAATAAAAAAGTTGAGTTAGATTTAAAAAAGACCCAAGATACAGTTAAGTTCAATATTCTTGCGATCAGAGTTGGTTTTCAAAAAGAGGAGCCAGACGATCCCTATACAACTGGAAATGGTTGGTTTGATTTTTCTAAAAGGGGTAACCCTGACTCAGTGCCCTTTTTTTCTGAGCCTCCCCATGATAAAAAGTTTTTTGAAACTTACCTTGAATCACTTAAGGCATATCTATCTTCAGTTGGATACGGAAAAATTAAACTTGAAAAATTTGTAGTTAAACCAGATAAAAACGATTCTTTCTATATTTTACCTTATCCAATAAGATATTATGGTAATCCAATTTATTTTGAAGAGGGGCTCATCAGACTCTTTGTTGATGCTATGCATCTTGCAGATTTAGATGAAAGCATAAGTTTTATGGACATTGACAATAATGGGATTAAAGATTATAAAGAGGGAAAAAAAGATGTATATATAATTTTTCACGCCGGTTCAACTTGGCAAAGTGACTTAGGGGATACTCCATATGATATAGCAACTGTAACTATACCGCAAGGTGCAATTTATTACTATACTAAAGAAAATTACATAATTCTTAATGGAGGTAGAGATACTGTTACCTCAGGAATAATTCTTCCAGAGCAACCTTCTCAGGATGGTTTAGAGGTAGAACTTCAAGGGCTTCTCTTTCATGAGTTTTTCCATGATGGCTTCTATGCTACAGATTTATACGGTGTCAATGGATTATCCTCTGGAGTTGGTTCCTTTTGTATTATGGGAACAGGAGGATGGAACGAGGCCCTTTCAAAAAATCTAAACGGTGAGTACCAATCAGTTTTTGGTGTTATCCCCTCTTTCCCTTCTGCATGGATGAGAATGTGGATTGATTACATTGTCCAAGTAATACCTCAGAGATTTTTTGTTCCAGAGGAGTGGTCTAAGATTCCTATTGTGCCGTTGTGGGGTTTTCCAATTTATAGCGGCATGGTTGACACTTTTGTACCTAACTTAGAAAAAAGAAAATTTAAAATTTATGAGGCTACTGAAGTTTCCACTGATACGATTAACTTTTTACCTGATTCAATCAGATTTCCAAAGATAATTTTTATACCTATTGATGACTATGAGTATTATCTTATAGAATACAGAAATGAGTTTTTATTTTCAGATAATCAAATTAAGGGTTTTTTCAAAAATGGAACTTTAGTTTCTCCAAATGGGAATTGGGACTACCTTTTACCGGGTTCAGGGCTTCTTATTTGGCATATTGATGAAAAAACTATAATTGAGCATTATCATGAGGTAAACTCTTATCCGCCTTATAAGGGAGTTGACGTTGTAGAAGCGGATGGTGTTCAAGATTTTGATAAATGGACAGAGTCTCCTGAAACTTTCTACGGAAGTGAATTTGATTTATTTTTTAAAGGTTATAAAGATGAGTTTTCCTATAAAACTTTTCCGTCGTCAAAAGCAAAATCAGGTGGAAATACCTTTATTGAAGTAATTGAGATTGGTGAAAGAAGAAAACGTAAGGTTGAATTTAATTTAAAAAATAGTTTTTTAAAGCTACACATAAGAAACTATTTGCCCCAGTATACAAGGCCCTTACATGGTTTTGTGGCAAGAAAGGGGAAGTTTATAGTTTCGTTAATAGGAGGCTTTTTGAATTTTGATGGGGATACAGTGTATTTTACTGATGGCTTAAATAATTATTATTCCGCCTTTTTTATATTTGATACTTTCTCAAATCTTTTAAAAGAAATTTATTTAAAACCTATAATTGAAAAGCCCTTTGCTCTCACAGATATCGACAATGATTCAGTTTATGATATACTTTATTTAAAAGATAGAAAGTTAAGTCGAATAAAACTTAATCAAAGTTTTGACACTATAACTTATAAAAATTTACCTTTATTTTCCTCTGTTCCAGCAGTTTATGATGTAGATAAAGACAACATAAAGGAGATCTTTTTAGTGGGTGAGGATTATTTTTTATACTTATTAAGTGGAAAAAAGTTAGATAGTGTTATTAAAAGAGAGTATGCTGGTTCAAAGTCTTTATATGGTGTTTCAATTTCAGAAAATCCAAATATTATTTACTTTACTGGGACTGAAGGGATTCTTAGAGTTTTTGATTATACTTTAAATAAAGTTGGTGAAGTTTTTAGTCCACTTTATGATATAACGAGTTTGCCTTCAATAGTTGCTGATTACGACGGTGATGGTTTCAAAGAAATAATGGGTATTAGAGGGAAAGACATCATCTTTTATTTTGACTATTTAGAAAATGAATTTTATGAGAGAAAAGTAGAGGATGAAATTAAAAGCTTTCCTTGTATCTTTGATTCTGACGGTAACGGTCTCCCCGATTTTGTTTTTAAAACAGCAAATAATGTATATTCTTTTAACTACTTGCTTGCACTAAATAGTGGTTTTCCTCTAAAAGTTTTGAATACTCCAGAAAATTCAAATTATAGTTCAATTTTGTCAACTGAGACCGATTTTATCTATTTAGAGAAAAATCGTTTAAATTCGTTAAAACAGAATGAAGAACTTAATATAGCTGTTTCAAGTTTTGGTCTTAAAGATATGGCTTTTGACGAAAATGGTGACTTATATCTTTTGTTAGGGACTGGTGAGATCAAAGTCTTAAGTTTTAACGTCACTCCCCTTTATTTTACTTACGGAGTGAATTTTGAAAGAAACTTCCTATTTGATAAAAGACTTGAGTATAAAAATTACGATAAAAAAGTTTATCTTATTATCTACCCCTCAGTAATAAAAAACAAAAGCGGATATATAAGAATTTTTGCGAAGGAGCGTGGTGAACTAAATTTGAGTTTTTACACTTTTTCAGGACATAAAATTAAAGACTCAAAAATTTACATAAACGATACAAATATAGAAAGGGATATTCCTTACGATTTTTCCTTTTTAACTCCTGGCCCATATATCTTAAGATGGAATTTAGGGCAAAATAGCGGTATTTTTAAATTTTTTGTAGAAAAGTGAAGATTCTTGTGATTATTCCGACATTTAACGAAAGGGAAAATATTTTTGAGTTAATAAATAAAATTTTTTCTCTTGGAATTGATCTTGATATTTTAGTAGTTGATGATAATTCCCCAGATAGGACATGGGAGGTGGTTCAAGATTTGACTAAAAAGTACAGTAAACTTAATTTACTTTTAAGAAAAAAGAAAGAAGGTCTTGGTTATGCCTATAGAGATGGTTTTAGGTGGGCAATTGAGAGAGATTATGATATTATAATTCATCTTGATGCTGACTTTTCACATGATCCTTCAGAAATACCAAATTTTATAAAGAAAATTAACGAAGGCTATGATGTTGTTGTAGGCTCTAGATATGTAAATGGTGTCAGAGTTATAAATTGGCCTATAAAAAGACTACTTCTTTCGTATTTTGCAAATTTGTATGCAAGAATTTTAACAGGAGTGAAAATAAAAGATCTAACCTCTGGTTATAAAGCTTTTAAAAGAGAGGTTGTTGTCAATATCCCTTGGAAAGAAGTTTCATCTGGCGGATACGGTTTTCAAATAGAGACAGTATTTTATCCTTATTTTTTAGGATACAAAATACATGAAATTCCAATTGTTTTTATAGAAAGGAGAAAAGGAAAATCTAAGATGTCTAAAAGAATTATAGTAGAAGCTTTTTTTCTTGTTATTAAGCTTTTTTTGAAAAGATTTTTCAAAAGATTATATAATAAAAAATATAATAAAAAATTATGTTTTTTTTAGTTTTTTTAGCACAGATTATTTCTGGTCCATCACCCTATGTACCCGAGTATTATGTTTTTCCTACAGAAGATAAGGTATTGATAGAGGTGCAATTATGGGGACACATCGCCAAACCCGGTCTTTATCAAGTTCCTTTAAGGACAGATTTGGTTAAGCTTATTTCTCTTGCAGGTGGACCTCTTCCCAGTGCTGATCTTAAAAAAGTTAGAATAATAAGAAATGGAGAAAATAGGACTGTTAACGTAGAGAAAATTTTTGAGGCAAATAAGATCTATGTTGAGCCTGGAGATGTGATTATTGTTCCCATGAATACTTCTACTAAATTTAGAGATTTTATAAATTTTTTACAAAGTACTATCACTTTATTGGCACAGGTAATACTTATATACACTTTTGTTAAGGCACAGAAATGACGCCGGAAACCTATACCCCTATTGATGTTAGAAAATACCTTGATGCGCTATGGAAGAGGAAATGGGTTTTTCTTTTGTTTTTCTTAGGAGTACCAGTGGTTACAATGATTTTTACCTTTGCAACAAAGCCTGTTTACGAAGCAAAATCTGTATTAATTGTTAGAACTCAAGAGACTAACCCTCTTAATTTAGGAACCTATCAGAATCCAATAAAAAATCAGATTTATATTTTAAATACTTTAAATTTTGCCGAAAAAGTTTGGAATAGAATAAATGAAGACGAGAACTTAAAAAAGAGCTTTACCTTTTTTTTGAAAGATGGAGATCCAGTTTCTAATATAAGATCAAGAATATCCTACACCTTTGATGAGCAAAATAATCTCTTATATATCAAAGTAAGAGGTAATTTACCTAAGGAAACAGCTATCCTTTGTAATCTTGCTGCTGATGTTTTTGTAAAGACTTCTGAAGAGATAGCTAAGTCATCTGCTCAAGAAGTTGTAAATTTTTTGGAAGAGCAGATACCAAAGGTTGAGGCTAATCTCCAGAAAATCCAGGATTCGCTTAAAAATTTCAAGATTAGAGAGAAAATAACAGACATTAAGCTCCAGGGTGAATACTTAAGTAGTAAGATGAAGTTAATTGATGAGATGTCTGCTGAAGTAGAGGTAGATATTAAAGAAAAAGAGGGGATTTTAAGAGCCTGGGAGAAAAGAAGGGAAGATTTAGTGAAAAAAATTTCAGAGGGTGAGGGGAGTGGTACAAAAGAGATAATAAATGCTCTTTATGAAAAAATTGTAAAGCTTGAAACGCAGAAAACTTCCCTTTTACTTGAGGGGTTTAACGAAAATAGTAAAGAAATTAGAGAACTTGAGGAAGGAATAAGGCAAGTCAAAAAAGAACTTAAGGAAAAACTTGAAGAGAGTGCCTTTAAAGAAGTTAGTGTTACCGAACCTATTAATGAGATCTCGGAGGTTATAAAAAATATAGTCTCTTTAAGTGCAGAATTAAGAGCTCTTCAGGCAAAAAGGGAAGCTCTATTTTTCTATAAGGAGTCTTTAATGAAGGAGTTCTCAAAATTTCCTGAAAAAGAAATAACTTATTTAACTTTGCAAAGAGATTTTAATATAAATGAAGAAATTTTGATGATGCTTAAAAAAAGGTATGAAGAGGCAAAACTCCAAGAGGTTGGTCAAGTTTCAAGTTTTGTTATTGTAGAGCCTTCTGTACCTCCGAGGTTTCCTGTTTATCCTAAAAAAAGACAGAATTTACTATTTGCTATTGTCATTGGTTTTGGTCTTGCTCTCTCCCTTGTTTTCTTACTTGAGTATCTTGATACAAAAATAAGGGACGTAAATGAAATTAAGACAATTTATCCGGATTTCCCTATCCTTGCTACCATTCCTTTTATAAGGATAAACACCAAGGAAAAAACTTTACTGATCTCTCATAAGAAGGGATCGCTATATATGGAGAGTTTCAGAACTTTAAGAAGTAATCTAAAATTTTTAAAAGTAGGTGAAGAAGTTAAATCAATTTTGGTAACAAGTAGCCAACCTAATGAGGGTAAGACCACAGTCTCTGCTAATCTTTCAATAATTTTTCAGATGACAAATACCAAAGCTGTGATTATTGAGGGTGATCTAAGAAAACCTGGTCTTCCTCAGATATTTGGAGAAAAAGAAAAGGGACTTACAGAGTATCTAATTGGAGAAGCAGAGATTAATGAAATTATTTATGATACTTATCTAGAGAATTTGTATTACGTTCCCCCAGGCAAGATTCCTCCTAATCCAACAGAACTTATTTCCTCTGAAAAGTTTAGAAACTTAATAGAGGAGTTAAAGAAAAGATTTGATATTATAGTGATTGACTCACCTCCCTTGACTCTTTTTGTTGATGCAGCTGTAATTGCTTCACAGGTTGATGGTTCCCTTATAGTTTTGCAATTTGAACACACAAGAAGAGAAACCCTCGAATATACAGTCTCTTCCCTTTTAAGATCGGGAGGAAAAATTTTAGGATTTGTAGCTAATAAAGTTACCCCCTCACCCTTTAAAACAAGGGGTTATTATTATTCCTATTATAAACCTTACAAAGATTACGGATATAACGTTGAATATTAGGTTGTGTGAGTAAAGTAATTTTTTTAGGAACAGGTGGGGGAAGAGTAGTAGTTTTTCAGGGTTTAAGATCAAGTGGAGGTTTATTGATAAGTAATAAAGATTTTCTAATTCACATAGATCCTGGACCAGGTGCTTTAAGCGCACTTTTGAAAAATGGGATTTATCCAAATAAGATAGACTGTATTTGGATAACACATAAGGATTTAGATCATACAGGCGAATTAAACATCATAGTAGAGGGGATGACAGAGGGAGGATTAAAGAAAAGAGGAACCCTATACACTCCTGAAGAAGTCTTAAAAGAGCATGTACTCCTTGACTATTTGAGAGATTATCTAAACGAAATTGTAGTTATTAAGAATGAAAGTGTTTATCATATAAAAGATTACAGATTTATCACTTCACCACCACACAATCATAGGGGGGTAGAATGTTACGGCTTTATTATCGAGAATTACTCCTTTGGGTACCTTGTTGATACACGACCAGAAGAAAAAATTTTAAACTTTTATAGGGGCTTAAATTATTTGGTTGTAAATTGTGTTCTTTTAGAACCAAAAGAGGACGTATATCACATTAGCTTAAAAGATGTTCCTTATATATATGAGATTGCAAAACCTAAAAAATTAATTTTGAACCATTTTGGAATGAGACTTTTAAAGTATGGCTATAAAAACATTTCAGACTATCTCAATAAATTTAACATTCCCTTTTTAATAGCTTATGATAATATGAAGATTGAACTGTAATTACTTTACTTTTGAAATTTTAATCTTCTTTATGCGTGATTCAGAGGCATCAAGTATTTCAAAAATATATTTCCCTATCTGAATTTTCTCACCCTTTGAAGGAATTCTCTTTATCTTTTTAATTATATAACCTGCTGCTGTCACAACCTCCTCTTCATCTTCTTTTTCTAACTCAATTAAATTTGAAAGCTCTTCTATTGAAATTCTACCAGGTATTATATATCCATCTTTAGTTTTTTGAGGTTTTTCAATAGGTTCTCTATCAAACTCACTAGCTATGTCACCCACTATTTCCTCAACAAGATCTTCTAAGGTTACAAATCCAGTTACACTTCCAAATTCATCAACAACAAGTGCAAAATGAATTTTATTATTTCTCATTTCCTTTAGTGCTTCAAGCGAATTCTTATTTTCCGTAAAGTAGAAGGGAACCTTCATAATTTCAGTGACCTTTTTGGTTTCATATTCATTGAAATCAATCAAAAGTAGTTCTTTAAAAAAAAGAATACCTATTACTTCATCTTTATCTTCTTTTATTACAGGTATTCGTGAGTAGGGATGTTTTCTAAACACCTCAAGTGCTTCTTTAAGAGTCGCATTATGTTTTATACATACCATATCTATCCTAGGAGTCATTACCTCTTCTATTCTTTTTTCAGAAAGTCTTTTTATTCCCTCTATAAAATCTTCTACTTTTTCTTTTTCTAGTGTTTTTTGTTTTTTATTTCTTTTGAATATTTTGAACATATTCCTTAATTAAGTTAAAGATGTTTTTATTATCAGGTAAAACTATTCCTGCAGAAACTATAGCTTTAAGAGCATCTTCTACAGAAAGGTCAAGGTAAATTATTTTATCTTCAGGGACAATTAAATACCAGCCGCTTGTTGGGTTAGGTGCAGTTGGAATAAATATATTCAAATAATTTTTACCGTTAATTTGCCATTTTTTCTCTGAGGTAACAAAGGCAAACGTATAGTTGCCTTCTTTTGGAAATTCAACAAGAATAACCTTTTTAAAAGCTGTCTTTTCTGAAAATATAGCATCAGTTAATTTTTTAGAGGCTGAGTAAAAACTTCTAATAAAAGGGAGCTTTGTTAAAAGATTTTCACCATAATCTAGTATTTTCTTACCTATTATAGTTGTTACAAAAAAACCAATGGCATATATAAAAATAAAGGATAGAACTAATCCTGTTAATGTTGTGATTAAAACATTTTTTGTTTTGATTAGCCCAATGTCTACGAGTATTTCCCCAATATTTGTACCTAAAATTTTTATCAAAAACAAAATTATATATAAAGTTACAAAAAAGGGAAGAATTACAACGATACCGGTTATTAAGTATTTTTTAATTTTTAAATTTGCCCCCTTCTACTCACTAACAAAGACTCTTACAAATTTATCAGTTTCTGAGAAAATGATTTTTATATTTTTTTTAAATGTCTTAGCTATATTCTTTCCAATTTTTTCAGCAAGGTGCTCTGTAGTTGTTTCAATTGTAATCTTATCTCCCTCTTCTTTTACATCAATTATTCTTTCAAGTGGATTATGTATGTATTCGTCTGCTGCTATATGTTTTACCCGTGAGTGAATTTCCTCATTTTTTTTAATAACAAAATCTCCCCTTATTTCCACTATGCCAAGAGGATATTTATCTTTTATTTTTCTGCAAGCAGGACAGTCCTTATGTTCAACCCTTTTTTCATTCTCTTTAATTTTTTTTAATAATTCTGGATTATTCACCCATCTTTTCTTATGGTAAATAAGACCGCACGTCGGGCATATAGTAGGATCTGAGTATAAGCTCTTATCCATATACGGATCCCTAAGTTTATAGGTAAATCTCTTATCGGTTCTCCTCATTTTTTACCTCCTTCCCGTTAATAACAAATAAGTTACTTTTTCAAATATTTCTACCATGACACTTTTTATATTTTTTCCCACTACCACACGGACAAGGATCATTTCTCCCAACTTTTGCAAATTCTCTTCTATAAGTTAAATTTTGTGCCACAGGCTTTATTTCTTCCTCACCTTTTTCCTTTAAAGTTGTTAAAGATCTCACAAGCTCTGGTCTTAACTCTCTTAACTTACCTATATCTAATCTTCTTTCTGACTCTACAATTCTACTGTGGAAGATTCTGTTAATCGTTTCGTTCCTTATTCTTCTTAAAAGCTCATCAAACATCTTGTACGCCTCTTGCTTGTATTCTAAAAGTGGTTCTTTTTGTCCATAAGCCCTTAAATATATACCTTCTCTTAAATTATCAAGAGAGTAAAGGTGTTCTCTCCAAGCCGTATCTAGCGTAAAAAGTAGAGCTGCCCTCTCAAGCTCCCTCATTCTCTCTTTCCCAAAAAGCTCTTCTCTTGCTTCATACAGCTCCCTTATCTTCATCAGGATGAATTCTTTTATTTTATGCTTTTCATCATAATTTTTAATTTCTGAGAAATCTGAAAGAAAATGATAATAAAGCTCGGATAAAAGCTCATTTATGTTCCACTCCTCCTTAAACTCACCTTTTAGGTATTTTTCAGTTAATTCCTCCACCAAATCATTAACATACTCATTTAAAATAAGTTCCTTCATGTCCTCGCCTTCAAGGATTTCATTTCTTAGTCCGTATATAACTTCTCTTTGTTTATTCATTACGTCATCATATTCTAATAATCTCTTTCTTATTTCAAAATTTTGCATCTCTACCCTTTTTTGTGCTGTTTCAAGGGCTTTAGTAACAAGTTTACTTTCAATGGGACCTTCGTCTTTTTTTCCAAATCTTTCCATAAGCTCTTTTACTTTATCTGAGCCAAAAAGCCTCAAGAGATCATCTTCAAGAGAGAGGAAAAATCTTGTTGTTCCAGGATCTCCTTGTCTTCCTGCTCTACCCCTCAACTGTCTATCGATTCTTCTTGCCTCATGTTTTTCTGTTCCAATTATATAAAGGCCACCAAGCTCCCTTACACCTTCTCCGAGTTTTATATCAGTTCCTCTTCCTGCCATGTTTGTAGCGATTGTCACTGCGTATTTTTGACCTGCTCTTGCAACAATTTCAGCTTCCTGTTGATGATATTTAGCATTTAACACATGGTGTGGAATTCCCTCTCTTTTTAACATTCTGGAGAGAAGCTCTGATACCTCCACTGAAGTTGTGCCTACAAGAACAGGTCTTCCTATCTTAAAGTTTTTCTTAATTTCATCTATAACAGCCTGATATTTTTCTTTTTTAGTTTTGAAAATAATATCTGGAAGATCCACTCTTATTACAGGTTTATTTGTAGGTATTGAAACGACATCAAGCTTATATATTTCCCAGAATTCCTGAGCCTCAGTTGTGGCAGTTCCCGTCATGCCAGCAAGTTTCTCATACATTCTGAAATAATTTTGAAGGGTAATAGTTGCAAGAGTTTGAGTTTCCCTTTGTATTTCAACACCCTCTTTAGCCTCTATTGCCTCATGTAATCCATCTGACCATCTTCTTCCAGGCATCAGTCTACCTGTAAACTCGTCAACTATAATAACTTTACCGTCCATAACAACGTATTCATCGTCTTTTTCAAAAAGAGAATAGGCCTTAAGAAGTTGTTTAATCGCATGAATCTTTTCAGACTTTTCGGAGTATTCTCTTATTATTTTTTCCTTTTCGTAAAATTTTTCTCTTGCAGACAAAGCCTCGTCCCTGTCGATTTTGGAAAGTTCAACCGATAGGTCAGGTAAAGTGAATAGCTCCTTATCAACGCTCAAAAATTCCCTTCTTCCCTTTTCCGTAAGATCCACGGTGTTTGATTTTTCATCTATAACGTAGAATAACTCACTTTCAAACTCTCTTAGCCTTTTTTCCTTTAAAAGTTCAAGTTCAATTTTTTCTGTGAGTTTAAGTATATCTGGTTCTTGTAAAAGTTTAAAGAGTTTTCTTGATTTTGGAGCTCCCTTTTTGGCAAGAAGCACCTTTCTTGCAGTTTCCTCTAAGTTACCATCTTTTAAACTCTTCTCTGCTTCATTTAAAACACTATTTATAAGTAAAGTTTGTTTTTTGACAACTCTTTCTACGTGGGGCTTCATTTGCTTATATAAGTAGTTACTCGTTCTTTCCACAGGTCCAGAGATTATAAGAGGTGTTCTTGCTTCATCTATAAGTATAGAATCTACCTCATCGATTATGGCGTATATGTGTCCCCTTTGCACCTTGTCTTCTTTTCTAAACACCATGTTATCTCTTAAATAGTCAAAACCAAATTCATTATTTGTTCCATAAGTTATATCTTTGTTATATTCAGGCTTTCTTTCGTGTGGCTCCATACCGCCTTGGATTACCCCTACTTCAAGTCCGAGCATCTCGTATACAGGGCCCATCCATTCTCTATCTCTTCTTGCCAGGTAATCGTTTACTGTTACGAGGTGATTTACCCCCCTTGGAGAGCCGTTCACCAGAAACCTTTTATCACCCTTTAGTCCTCTTGCTCTTCCTATTATTGCGTTTAGGTAAAGTGGCATGGTAGCAACGAGTGTTTTTCCCTCTCCTGTTGCCATTTCAGCAATTTTACCCTGGTGCAAAACCACTGCACCTATTATCTGGACATCAAAGGGAATCATATCCCACTCGTAATCAATCCCTGTTATTTTCCATCTTTTCCCGACAAGTCTTCTGCAGGCCTCTTTTACTAAGGCAAAGGCTTCAGGAAGAATGCTACTATCAGGTTCGCCATCTCTAATTCTATACGTAAATTCCTCAGTCTTTTTTATTAGATCCTCTGGTTTAAGATGGTGGTAGGTATTATAGATCTCGTTTACTTTTTTGACGATTGGCCAGATTTTCCTTATTACCCTCTCGTTCCTAGAGACAAATATTTTTTTAAAGATTTTACTAATCATTTTCTTTTTTACCTCCTAAAAAGATTGATTTTTTTAATTTATTATGGAAAGGGGTCCACCTATCGCCCTCTTGGCTCATTTTTATTGCTTCCTCAAATTTATAGATCTCTGCGTCAAGTAAATCTGCTATGTGTAAAATATATGCCTCTTTAGTCATTGGTTCTGTGAGTGAACCCTTCTTTTTTGAACCATGGTGAGATGCAAGAAGATGTAAAAGGTTTAATCTGAGATCCTCAGGGAATTTAGTGGGAAAAAGTTCATTTGATGAAAGTTCCCTATTTAATTTTTCTATTTCTTCGTCAACTTTTTTCATTCCCAGGTAAATATGATCAAGGAGTTTTCCCTCGTCCGTCATTTTTAATTTAAAACCTATCTTATAGGTTAAAACTTTTCCGATATCATGTAAAATTGCCCCTGCAATAAGTAAATCGGTATTTAACTCTTTATAGCAGCCTGATATGGTTTTAACTAATTTTAAGACATTCAGTGTGTGTTCTGCTAAACCTCCTAAGTAGGCATGATGATATTTAAAGGCAGCGGGTGCCTCCACGAAACTTTCAATGAACTTTTCATCAAAAATTCTTAAAAGCAGTTTCTTTAAAAATTCATTTTTAATGTTATTTATTTCCTCTAAAATCTTTCTTTTTAACATTTCTTTTGGAATTTCCGAGCTTGGAAGAAGTTCCATTTTTATAGAATCATAATCCTCAACTTTTTCAGCTTCCTTTATAATAACTCTTCTTTCCTCATTAAAACTTCCCGCTTCCCCTTTTATTTTATAAACCCCCTCTTCTATGACCACATCCAGATTAAACAAAAAAGCCTTTAATTCTCCAGTTTTGTCAGAAATTACAAGCTCTATATATTCACCCTTTCTTCCTACGTTGTTTCTTAGGGTGTGAAGGATAAAATAATCTTCAAAAATCCCATCATATTTTTGTAAATCACTAACATATATTTTTTTCATTTAGATTCGTAGTCTGTCTTTAATAAAAGATAAAGCATTTTTTTATAAATTTCAAGTTGACAAAATAAATTACTTACTTTAAAATTTTAAAATAAAAGCGCCGGAAACTGGTTCAAACCCTGCTTGTAGAAGGGAGGGTAGTGTGAAGAAAATTCTTATTATAGTTTCCAGTTTACTCTTATTTCTTTCCTGTAGAGAAAGGGAGGGGCAATTTATTTTGAGAGTATCTCTACGAAATTATAAGTTGGGAATTGATGTTGTAAAAGTAATTGATTCTATATACGTTTTCACTTATGATACAATTTCCGCAAGTTTTACTTTTGAGGCGGTAAACACCACTTTAGAAGAGACTGAACCTGTGCTTATAGTTGATAGCTTTAAAATTGAGTTTTTTGATCTTTCTTCTTCTCCTCCACAAAAGATATCCTTTGATGTTTCCCCACCCTATAGAGACAGCGTCTCTATTACTACATATCCTTATTTACTTTACAAACTTCCTTTTGAGGTTTTGCTTAATGAAACAGTTACTTTACCAATACCTGTTTTACCATCTTATGTTAAGCGTATGTATCAACCCTTTTATAATTTATGGCATAATCGAGATCCACAGGTATTAAATTTAAAGGCCGTTTATACTTTTTATTCCCATGAACACTATACAGGTAAAAAACTTGATCCTGTGAACTTGGAATTAACTCTTGAAGTTTCTGATTTTGCTGACGAAGAATAAAAAAGGGGGTTTTTATGCACAAATTAACACAAAAGTTAATAATTTTAAATTTTATTTATTTATCTCTGCTTTACGGTCAGTTATCTGACATTAGAATTTTTGGTGAAAAATCAAATACTGTTATAAACATACAAGTAACAGAGGAGATCTCATATACAGTTTTTAGACCTACACCTACTGTTATAGCTATAGATGTACATACAAACAAAGTTATGGTTGCACCAGGTTCCTACGAATTTAAAAGGGGTGGAGTAGAAAGAATTACTCTTGAAACTTTTCAGCGTGTTCCTCTGACTAGGATTTTTATTTATATGACTTCGTCTTACGAAAATTACGATGTAAGGACAAAAGATGGCATATCTTTTTATCTTGTGAATACCGGAGGTATTGGGGAGGCTTATTCACTAAAGGGTGAAAAACCTGAGTTTATCACTGAAAAAAAAGAAGAAAGAGTTCTTGAGAGAGTAGCCATTCAGAGAGCTGAACCAAAAGAGCAGAGAATTTCCCTTAATCTTGAAAATGCAGATGTTGTAACTGTTATAAACGGTATAGCAGAATATGTAGGTTTAAACGTGATATATACAACTGATGTTAAAGGGAAGGTTACAGTGATGGTTAGTGATATACCTTGGAGAACAGCTCTTGATCTTGTTTTAAAAACGGTTGGTCTTTCTTATATAGAGGAAGATGGGGTTTTAAGGATAGCTCCTCCTGACAAATTGAAAAGAGAAGAAATAGAAAGGAGAAAGGCTGAACAGGAAGCACTGTTACTTAAGCCTTTAATTACAAGACTTTACAGACTTGAGTTTACAAAGCCAGAAGAGGTAGCGACGTCAATTCAAAAGCTTTTAACAGAAAGGGGTAAGATAGAAAAGGATGTACATACAAATTCAATTGTAGTAACAGATGTAGAGGATATTCATCAAAAGATTGAGCAGCTAATTAAACACCTTGATGTAAGGACTCCGCAAGTTGCTATTGAGGCTAAAATTGTAGAAATTAATACAAGGAAACTAAAAGAACTCGGAATCAGATGGGGTGCACGATACACAGGTATAATTCAGAGAGATCCCTCTCAAAAGGTCTACGTTGGAGAAAATCCAAGTGAAAGTCCTACAGCACCTCCTCCTCAAGGAACAGACTATGCAAAATTTGGAACTGTTGCATTACCAGCTGCACCATCTTTGAAATTCACAGTAGGTTATCTTGGCCCACAGATAGATCTTTACTCAACCTTAGCAACCCTTGAGTCTGATGAATATGCAAGAGTTATATCATCTCCCAAGATAACAGTTGCAGATAATAAACAGGCAAGAATTGTTGGTGGAGTTAAGATACCTTATATTACTACAGATATAGGAGGTAACCCTATTACAAGACTTGTTGATGTTGGTATAAAGCTTGAGGTTACTCCTCACGTTAATTCTCAGAACCAAGTTACCCTTGATTTAAGAACAGAGGTTTCTCAAGCTGGTGAACCAACTCCTACAGGTCAGCTTACGATTCTTACAAATGAGGCAGAAACAAGAATTTTACTCGGAAACGGAGAAACCGCTGTGATTGGAGGACTTGTAAGTGCTAAAAGATCAAGAGCTTCAGCTGGTGTACCGATATTAAGGCACATTCCAATAATTGGCACTCTTCTTGGTGGTAAATCTGCTTCAGTAGAAGAAAGAGAGATTGTAATTTTTATAACACCACACATTATAGCTGATTAATTAATCGTCTTTTTATTTTAAATCACGCCTCCTTACTTAAAAGAAACCGTGAGGTCTTTCATTTTTTAAAAAAATATGTAAGGGAGATAAAAATTTTTATTCCCTTTAAGTGGAAAGGTTCTCTTGGTGAAATTAGTAGGGTAAGGGCAAAATTCGTCGAAAATGAAAGTGAAGTAATACCTATAAACTGGCGTTATTTTAAAAACATTCAACTTCAATATATATCATTAGGTTCTCTTAGGTTAATAAAAAAATTAAAACCGGATTTTGTTATCTTTTTAGAGGAAAGTTACTCAACTTCAACTTTTGAGTTTGCCACTATTTTCAAGGACATACCATTTGTGTTTTTTTCAGCTCAAAATATAAACAAAAAATTTCCCTTACCAATAAGGATTATTCAAAACTATGTGTTCAGAAAATCTAAGGGGGCTCTCACTCTCTCTCAAGAAGGCGAAGAAGTCTTGAGAAAATGGGGATATGATAAAAAAATTTTTAGGTTTTACTTAGGAATCGATCCTAAAAACTTTGAAAAAACAGAAAAATATCCACTTGTTGAAAAATTGGATAGGCCAATTTTCTCGTATATAGGAAGGTTTACCAAAAAAAAGGGTATATATGTACTAATAGCAGCCTTTGAAAAATTTTACCGAAAATATAAAAGGGGAACACTGCTTTTGGTAGGTGAGGGAGAAGAAAGGGAAAATTTGAGAAGGGAGTTAGAATCAAAAAAATTAAATTTTTACATTTTACCTTATGTTTCCCATGATGAAATTTATTCAGTTTATAAGAGTATTGATTGTCTTGTTTTGCCCTCACTTACTACAAAAAGTTGGAAAGAACAGTTTGGAAGAGTTTTAGTTGAAGCAATGTGTGCGAAAGTTCCTGTAATAGGATCTAGTTCTGGAGCAATACCTGAAGTGATAGGTGATGCAGGACTTATATTTAAAGAAGCTGATCCAGATGATCTTTTTATTTCCATGGAAAAACTGTATCTTGATGAAAATTTAAGAAAAAATCTTATAGAAAAAGGTTTTGAAAGAGTAAGGGAGAATTTTACCTATGAAGTAATTGCCGAAAAGCTATATAATTTCTTAAAATCCTTGATTTAAAAATGAAACTTAAATTTAAAGTTAAAAAATTTACCCTTGATAATGGATTAAAAGTTATACTTGTGCCATTTGATAGGGAAATAACAAGTTTTTATCTGATATACAAGGTAGGTTCAAAGTACGAATACGAGGGGAAAAGGGGAATTTCACATTTTCTTGAGCATATGATGTTTAAAGGCACAAAGAGGCTAAAACCTGAAGAATTTTCAAGAATTATTCAAAGGATGGGAGGTGTTGATAACGCCTTTACAACTGAAGATTTCACCTTTTATCATTCAACAGTTCCAAAAGATGAGATATATAAAGTTATAAAGCTAGAAGCTGATAGGATGGAATACGTTACTTTCAAAGAATTTGAGTCAGAGAAAAAAGTTATAATTGAAGAAAGAAGGGAAAGTGTTGAAAATTCACCCTATGGTAAGTTTTGGGAAAATTTTCTACTTCTTTCCTATGTTGTACATCCCTATCGATATCCAATTATAGGCTTTGAGCCAGATATCCTAAGTATTACTAAAAACGATTTAAGAAATTGGTATAATAAATTTTATACTCCTTCAAATGCCTTTATCGTTATATCAGGAGGAATAGATGAGAAAAAAATTATAAGGTCTATTGAAAGGAATTTTTCGAAAATAGATAAAAAGGACAGGGTAGAAAGAAGGGAGTTTTATGAGCCGGAGCAGAATTTTGAAAGAAAAATGGTTTTAAAACTTTTTGGTTCTATTAAAATACTGGGAATGAGCTTTCATTCAGTTCCCTTTAGTCACCCTGATTTTATAAAACTTAACTTATTTTCTGCTTTACTTGGAGGAATTGAAAGTTCAAGATTGTATAAGACCCTTGTACTTGAAAGAAATCTCTGTAACGAAGTTTCTACTTTTTGCGAAGAGAAAGTAGACAAGGGACTTTTTATATTTTACTGTGTATTAAATAAAGATGCTGAATTTGATGAAGTTATAGATATCTTTTGGAAGGAGGTTGAAAAAATTTTTCAAAATTCTATAGAGGAAAGTGAGCTTATTAAGGTTAAAAATATAATTTCAGCTGAGTTTCTATATAAAATGCAGAGTACAGCAGGAAGAGGTAGAATCGTTTCTGTTTTTGAACTAAACGGTATTTTTGATAAAATTTTCTCTTACTTAGATGAGTTAGAAAGTTTAAAGGCTGAAGAAATAATTGAAACCGCCAAAAAATATATAAAAAAAGAACGTTGTAACTATTTGATGCTATGTTAAAAAGAGTTTATAAAGTTGAGTTAGAAAATAAAATTAAAATTCTTTATGCTGAAAATAAAGAACTTCCAATAGTTTCTTTTGCAATTGGATTTGATACAGGTAGTTATTTGGATCCGATCGGTAAAGAGGGACTCTTTTACTTAACGTCAAATTTGATAGATAAAGGGAGCAATCTATACTCCTCCTATAGCATAAGAGAGTTTTTTGATAGTCTTGGGGCTAAGTTTAATATCATAACTTCAAAAAATTTCCTAATTTTTAAAATACTTTGTAAGGCGGAAGATTTTGAAAAGATCGTTGATTTTTTAGAGAATATTCTATTTTATCCTTCCTTTGATGAAGTAGAGATTGATAAAGAGAAAGATGCTATTATTTCGGAGATTTTGCAGGACGAGGATGAGCCAGAGGCTATAATTTCAAAAAAGTTTTATGAAGTTTTATATAAAGATACTCCCCTATATCACCCTGTTGATGGATATGTAAACACCATAAGAGAAATTAGTAAAAGTGACATAGAAAATTTTTATAGAGAAAAAATTTTAGGAAGAAAAGTATTTGTTGCAGGTTCAGGTTATTTAAACTTTGATAAATTCTTAAAAAAATTTGAAAAACTGTTTAAGAATTATAAAGTTCTCTCAGATAATTACCCTGAAATAAAGAAAAATAAAACTGAGAGAAAAATCTTGATAATAAAAAAGAGGGTAAATCAGGTTTTTTTAAGAATTGGGCATTTTTCAATAAAAAGGAAAGATAAGAATTTTCATTATCTGATCATTTCAAATTATATTCTTGGGGGTGGTGCCTTTGCATCTAGGCTATTTAATAAGATAAGAAACGAACTTGGATTTGTCTATTCTATTTACTCTAAATTCAACACTCTTGACCCTTTTATCGGCTCCTACTCATATATCTTTCAAACTAGCGAAAATAACTTTAAAGACGCTTTGAAAAAACTTGTTGAAGAAATAAAGAAGTTTAAATTAAAGGGAGCAACTAAAAGAGAACTAAGTGATGCAAAAGGATTTTATAAGGGCTATATTCCAAGAGAACTTGAAACCTATTCTCAAGTTACAAATCACCTACTTTCTGCCTTACAATACGGACTTAAACACTCCTATGTTTTCGAGACACTAAAGAAAATTTTAGATACAAAAATTGAAAATTTAAACACTTTTATAAAAAATTTCTATGACTATGAGAATTTAAGTGGAGTTATTTTAGTCCCAAATGAATATGATTTTAGCTTTTTAAGAAACATCTTTTCACAGCATACCTTTGAAGTACTGTGACAAATTTCAAATTAATATTCTTGCCAGAACTTTAGCTCATTTCAAAGACTTTGAAAGGGTTTTAAGCCCTCTAAAAGTCAAGGAGGTTTAAAATATTTTTATTTTATATGTATTTAATCATTATTGCGGCTGAAGAATATAAAATACACAAAAATAAAGTTATTATTAATAAGTCTGACACTTTAATTGGTGATATTTCTGTAATTGGTAGGGACGTGGAAGTTCGTGGAGGAATTAAAGGCGATCTTGCGGTTATAGGAGGAAATCTTAAGGTAGATGGTTTTGTTCAGGGTAACGCTGTAGTTATAGGTGGAGATTGTAGAGTTAGCGGGCAAAGTTTATATCGAAGAGGGTGCAAAAGTTGAAGGCGGAAAAGTAATTCTTAATCCTGGACCTATATTCTCTCTTTTGAAAATTTTGAGTTTTATTGGAAAGGGTGTTTTTATTAAAAGAGAAAAGCCTGAAAGTGTAGTGGAAGAAAAAGAAGAAATAGAAGAATATCTATCAGTGGAGACAGAAGAACTTCCCTCTAAAAATTTTTTCAATTTTCTTTGGTTTATCATTTTAGTTCTCTTTTATTCTTTCTTAGTTTTTTTAGTCAAGATTATTTTTCCTGGAACTGTTGAAAATATGAAAAGGGAACTTGAGTTAAGACCATTTCTATCTTTAGCCCTTGGTTTTTTAGTACAAATTCTTTATTTTCCCATTATACTCATTTTAATTGTATCTATTCTCGGTATACCTCTTGCCTTAATGATACTTCTTTTGACCCCTTTCTTTTTAATTTATGGCTCTTCACCTTTTTATTTTTATACTTCGATTACAGGGGTTTCTTTTATAATCTTATAAAATTCTTTCTCCTTTTCTTCACCTTTGCTGCTGGAATTATTTTTTCGGCAAAGCTTGGTATAAGATAATTAATCCTTGAAAAACTTAAAAGTATAATCTATAATAAAGCTATGAAAGACAGAAATATAAAAATAGCGATTATAGGTATTCTTTTTGTGGTTGGCATCATATATTTAATCTTAAGTGGATTGAAAAGAACCTGGGTTTATTACTATACAGTTGATGAGTTTTTTCAAAAGAACCCCTCTGTTGATGGAAAGGTAATTAGACTTCAAGGCAAAGTTATAGAAGGAACTGTAAAAAAAACAGGAAATCAGGTTGAATTTAAAATTGGAACAAAAGAAAGGGGAATTAAAGTTATATATAAGGGAACAGTACCTGATATGTTATATCAGCCCGAAGCACAAGTCGTTGTTGAAGGGGTCTATTTAAAGGTTGAAAACACATTCAAAGCTCACTTTCTTTTAACTCAATGCCCTACAAAGTATCAAGCTGAAGAAGGAGTAAACAAAAAGGACAAATAAGTCTAATTTCTTTTAGAATAAATAGCTGAGAGCTGAGATATAATGCGATTTTATAAATTTATTTTTCTTAAATTCTTTTTGATTACATTTACCTTAATTTTAATTTTTCTGTTGAGATTCAAAGAAGAGAGGGAGATCAAAAAAGAAGCAGGCGAATTAATTGACCTTTTTGAACCGCTCTTTGAATCAATTTTGAGTGCCTCCTATTATATTGATGATCTTTATTTTAAAAACCTGGAAGGATTATCTAAACTTATCGTTCCTGATCTTAGAAGCGATTCAATTATGAAAATTGCACTTTCAAGCGGTTTCTACGAAATAACTATTTTAGATAAAAACTTAAAAGTAATAAAATCAACAAGCAGAAAAATTAATCAATTTTTAGAAAGCGAAATTCTAAGAAAAGCTAGAGACGAGATGATAAATAACGACTCTCTATTTTATCTTGTGGAAAAAGAAGGCTATTATGTTTTTATGATAAAGAACATAAAAGATTTGATAGAAAAAAAGAGAGAAGCGGGATTAAAAAAAGTTTTAGAAAGGTTAGGTCAAGAAAAAAAAGTTGAATACGTTGCCCTGGAATCAGAAGGTGAAATAGTATTTTCTTCAAAAAAGATTTCTCCAATTAAGGATAAAAAAATTTTTTCCGATATAATAAATCAAAACAAAGTAGTTGTAAAAAAGGCAAAAATAAATGAGGAAGAAGTCGTTGAGGTTTTAAAACCCTTCTTCTTTAAAAACAGCCCAGTCGGGATACTAAGACTAGGAATATCTATGGATAGTCTAAAAACAAAATTTCTTTTAATTAACTGGATAATAGCCCTCAATATTACTATCTTCCTAATTTTATTTGGCTTAGTGCTCTATTACTTTTTCGGAGGCAAAAAGTATATTTTAAGTGACGTTGTTGATGATCTCTCTATCTATAAAATTTACGATTCTCAGATAAGAAAAATTTATGGCAAAAGTCTCCCACTTCTAAGTTCTGATTTTAAAGATAAAAGTCAGTTTTTATACCGCTCTGGCAACGACTATTATCTTGCGATAAGAAGTAAAGACTTAATACTCTTTTTTAAAATAAACGAGTTTATGAAGATTTTCTTAGAAAAAGAAAAGAAAAAAGAAGAAGAAAGCATTTTGAGAATATTATCTTCTTTTGCTCATGAATTAAAGAATCCACTAAATTCCCTAAAACTGATGGTCTATAGACTAAAAGAAAAGCTTAAGGACGAATATCCACAACTTGAATCTGCTATTAACTCTCTAACAGTCTCAATTGAAGAGTTTATGAACTTACTTAGACCCTTTTATTTAAACAAGGAAAAAGTGATGATAAAAGAATTCATAGAAAAAATAATTAAAAAAATGGAGCCAGAATTAAGGGAAAATAGGATCGAGGTCAACTTAAAGGGTATAGATAAAGAACTACTTTTCGATCCTATTCAAATGGAAAAAGTTTTTTTGAATCTATTTAAAAATGCCATAGAAGCCCAACCAGAAGGAGGAAAAATAGACATAGAAATTTATGAAAAAGATAGCACTGTTTTTATAAAGATAAAAGATTACGGCATCGGAATAAAAAAAGAGAATTTAGAAAGAATTTTTGAACCCTACTTTACAACTAAAAAGAAAGGAACAGGTCTTGGCCTTTTCACCGTAAAAAAAATAATTGAAAGCCATGGATTCGAAATCTTCGTAAGTTCAGAAGAGGGCAAGGGAACAGAATTTATCATAAAAACCTAAAACACTTGAAATCTTAACTAATTTTCTTTATAATTTTCTTTAAAAAGGAGTAACCATGTGGGCAGTAATCGAATTTAAAAACTCACAGTACTACGTAAAAGAAGGAAAAAAAATTGATTTACCACTTCTAAAAGGCGTTAAGGAAGGGGAGGAGGTTCTTATCGACAAAGTTTTATTGCTCAAAGAAAATGGAAACCTCAGAATTGGTTATCCTTACTTACCTAACGTAAGAGTTAAAGCAAGAGTAACAAACCCACTTAAAAAACTGAAAAAAATAATAGTTTTTAAGATGAAACCTAAAAAAAATTATAGAAGAAAAAAGGGACATAGACAAAAGGTTACTGAAGCTATTATAGAAAAAATAGAAATTATTTAAAAAAGGAGGGGAGATGGCACATAAAAAAGGAATGGGATCTTCTAAAAATGGAAGGGACTCAAATGCCAAATATCTCGGTATAAAAAGATGGGAAAATATGTTTGTAAAGTGTGGCGAAGTCCTTGTTAGACAAAGAGGAACAAAGTTTTGGCCTGGTTGGAACGTAAAAAGAGGGGGAGATGACACTCTCTACGCTACAAAAGATGGATACGTAAAATTTGAGAAAAGAAAAAATAGAGTATACGTCTCTGTCTACGAAAAAAGTGAATTACCTCATTGAGAATAACAAAGGTTTTCACAGGAAAAGGAGACGAAGGTTTCTCTTATTACTGGAAAGATAAGAAAAAAAGAAAAGACGATAAAATTTTTGACGCACTCGGAGACCTTGATGAATTAAATTCAATTTTAGGTTTCTGCTATTTTTATAGTAAAGATGATGACGTAAAAGAGGAAGTCGAAAAGATCCAAAGATTAATTTTTATTGCTTCTGCCCAGCTTATAATACCTGAGGAAGAAAAAGGCCCTGTTATTGAAGATAAAATCCTTACTGAATTGGAAGAAAAAATTGAAAAACTTAGTAAAAGTTTAGGTCCACTTAAGGAATTTATCATTCCTTCGGGAACCCTATCTTCTCTTTACTTTCATCTCGCAAGAACCGTTGCAAGAAGAGCAGAAAGGAGTGTAGCCTCTCTTTTAGACGAGCACAAGTCTGCACAGGTTGTCCTTAAATTTTTAAATAGACTCTCAGATTATCTCTTTTTACTTGGTAGGGAAGTAAATAAAAGGGAGGGGGGAATTGAAAGAAATCTACAAGCTTTTAAACCCTAAAAGTGTCGTCCTTATTGGTGCATCAAGAAAGGAAGGAAGTGTAGGATATGTTACCCTAAAAAATCTAATACTCGCGGGTTACAAGGGAACTATTTACGTTGTGAATCCCACAGCTGAAAGTATTTTAGGATATAAATGTTACAAGAAAATTTCAGACTTAGAAGAAGTCCCGGATGTTGCCTGTATTTTAGTACCAGCTGCTTATGTACCTCAGGTTCTAAAGGAAAGTGCAATTAAGGGAATTAAAGTCTCAATCATAATAAGTGCCGGATTTAAAGAATCTGGACCCGAAGGTGAAAAGCTTGAAAAGGAAGTTGAAAAGATATCAAAAGAGTTTGGAATAAGAGTTTTAGGTCCAAATTGTATTGGAGTTATAAATACCGATCCCAATGTGAGATTTACTACAAATTTTGCAAGTGATATGCCAAAAGAAGGAAATATTTCCCTTATATCTCAAAGTGGTGCTATCTGTGTATCTATTCTTGATTTTGCAAAATCAAGAGGAATCGGTTTTTCAAAAGTCATCAGCATGGGCAACCGTGTTGATATAGACGAAGTTGAACTCCTTGAATACCTTGGTGAAGATGAAAAAACAAAAGTAATCTTAATGTATATAGAGGAACTAAAAAGGGGAAGAGAATTTATCGAAGTTGCAAAGAATGTCTCGAAAAAGAAACCAATTTTGGCTCTAAAGGCAGGAGTAAGTCCTGAGGGTGCAAGAGCCGTTTCTTCTCATACTGGATCACTTGCAGGTGAACCAGTTGTCTATAGGGCTGTTTTTAGACAAGCAGGAGTCATAGAAGTTCAATCACCTTTAGAACTTTTTGAGTATGCCTCACTTCTTGCTTCTCAACCTTATCCAAAAGGTAACAGAGTCGGAATAATTACTAACGCAGGTGGTCCAGGAATTGTTGCAACTGACTCTTTGATTGAAAGCGGTTTAGTAGTGAATGAACTCTCAGATTCTACTAAAAACAATATAAGACCATTTGTTTCACCTCATGCATCTTTAAAAAATCCCGTTGATCTTTTAGCTGAGGCTGATGCGGAAAAATTTGAAGTTGCTATTAAGGCCCTTTATAACGACAAAAATATTGATGCGATTTACTTTCTGATGGCACCTCAAAGAATGATAGATATAGAAAAAGTAGCAGAGGTAATTTCAAAGTATGCAAACAAAAAAGAAAAAACTTTTGTTACTGTTTTAATGGGAGTTGTTGATGTTGAAAAGGGAGCTGAGGTCTTAAGAAAAGAGGGTGTCCCCTTCTATAGATTTCCAGATGTGGCTGCAAAGTCTCTCTCTATTATGCTAAGATATTCAAATTTCATAAAAAAAAGAAAAGAAACTTATAAAGATTTTAGTTTTCCTTCAAATTTAAAAGATTTTCTAAAGCCAGAAACAGATACAGGTTTTATTGATCTTGACATATGTTTTAAAGTTCTTGAAGAAGCAGGTTTTAATGTAGTTCCATGGTTTAAAGTAGAAAGTGAGGATGACCTCTTGGAGGGCGCAAAAAAGTTAGGTTTTCCCCTTGTCCTAAAAATAGCATCTGGAGAAGTTGTTCATAAGATGGATGCTGGAGGGGTTATACTTAATATTGAAGATGAGGAAAATCTCTTTAAGGCCTATGAAAGTCTAAAAAGTAGATTTAAGAGAAAAATCAAAAAATTTAAAAAGGCAGTTTTACAAAAAATGGTCAAAGAAAGTCACAAAGAGATAATAATAGGACTAAAGAAAGATGATAGGTTTGGTTATCTTTTACTTTTTGGTTTAGGTGGTATTTTTGTAGAAATCTTTAAGGATGTTACTTTTAGGTTAGTTCCTGTTTCAGTTGAAGAAACTGAGGAAATGTTGAGGGAGATCAAATTTTATCCTCTTCTTAAAGGTTTTAGAGGTGAAAAAGAGTCAGATCTTGAGAAAATAAAGGAGTTTATTTTAAGAGTTTCTTCTTTTGCAGAATTTATGGGAGAAATTAAAGAAATGGATTTAAATCCTATTTTTGTTTTTGAAAAGGGAAAGGGTGCACTTATTGCGGATGCGAGGATAAGAGTTTGACTTTATGTAATTTTAGAAAGTATATCTTATAATAAAAAATAGGGTCTGGGGAAGGGAGGTGGTGGGCGTAGCTCAAGTTGGTTAGAGCACTGGACTGTGGCTCCAGAGGTTGGGGGTTCGAGTCCCCTCGCCCACCCCTTTTTAAAATGCCCCCGTAGCTCAATTGGATAAAGAGCGCCTGGCTTCGGACCAGGAGGTTGCGGGTTCAAGTCCCGCTGGGGGCCCATAAATAAAATTTTAAAATGCAAGTTTACTATTACGATCTTATTATCATCGGATCTGGACTTGCCGGTCTAAGAGCAGCTCTTGAGGCATTGAGAAAATCAGACGATAAAGTAAAAGTAGCCCTAATTTCAAAGGTTCACCTTATGAGATCTCATAGCGTATGCGCCGAAGGAGGAACAGGAGCCGCTCTTAACTACGCAGACGGAGATTCAACATTGCTTCATGCCTGGGACACTGTAAAAGGCTCTGATTTTCTCGCTGACCAAGACGTCGTATTTAGATTCGTTGAAAAAATTATTGAAGAGATATATTTACTTGAACATTGGGGCATTCCATGGTCAAGAAAAAAAGACGGAAGAATTGATCAAAGACCATTTGGAGGCCACTCCTATCCAAGAGCTGTGTTTGCAGAAGATAAAACTGGATTTTTTGAGATGCATACACTTTATAACAGGTTACAAAAATATAATAATTGGGATAGGTTCGATGAATTTTTTGTTACTAAACTTTTAATAAAAGATAAAAGATTCCACGGATGCGTAGCCTATGACATGAAAGGTGGAGAAATGGTAGTATTTTATGGAAAAACTGGTATAATAGCGACAGGAGGCGCAGGAAGAATATACTCCTTTACAACTTTCTCCCACACAGTAACTGGTGATGGACAAGCTCTTGCTTTCAGAGAAGGAATACCACTTAAGGACATGGAATTTATGCAATTTCACCCAACTGGTCTTGTTCCCTCCGGAATTCTCATTACAGAGGGAGCAAGAGGTGAAGGAGGTCACTTGAAAAATAATAAAGGAGAAAGATTTATGGAAAGGTATGCCCCAAAAATGATGGAACTTGCACCTAGAGACATTGTTTCAAGAGCAATGATGAGCGAAATTAGAGAAGGTAGGGGCTTTGAAAGATCTGATGGATTAAATTACTTACATCTTGATCTTACCCACCTTGGTAGGGAGAAGATTTTAGAAAGATTACCTCTTGTTAGAGAAGTAGGGATTAAATATTTAGGTTTAGATATAATAGATAAACCGCTACCTGTGAGACCTGTTCAACATTATAGTATGGGTGGTATACATTGTGACATTGACGGTAAGGTTCACGGTATAGATAATATGTGGGCTGCTGGTGAAGTTGCTTGTACTTCACTTCATGGAGCAAATAGGTTAGGTACTAATTCAACAGCCGAGTGCCTTGTCTGGGGTGCAATTACTGCTCAAAAAGCTCTTGAATTTTTAAAATCAGATGGAGGAGAACCGAAAAAAGTGGATGAAGTTGTAAAAGATGAGGTTGATAGAGTATTTAATAGATTGTTAAATAAAAACGGTAAAGAAAACTTATACGAGATAAGAAGAGAATTGAGGAGAACCATGGATTCAAATGTGGGGGTTTTCAGGGAGAAAAGGGGACTTGAGGAAGCCATTAAGAAAATTAAAGAGCTAAAGGAAAGATTTAAAGATATAAAAATTCACGATAAAAGTAAGATATATAATACTGAGCTTATTAATGCATTAGAACTTGAAAATATGCTAGATGTTTCAGAGGTAGTAGCAATTTCAGCTTTGAAAAGAGAGGAGTCAAGGGGAGCACATGCAAGACTTGATTTTCCAGAGAGAAACGATAAGGATTTTTTAAAACATACGCTAGCTTTTAGAGATGAAAAAGGTGAGGTAAGAATTGAGTATATTCCAGTAACAATCACTTACTGGAAACCAGAAGAAAGAAAATATTAATTGGGGGGTAATTATGATGAAAAAAAACTATAAAGGAATGAAATCTTGGTTTTTTCCAGGTTTTAAGGTAAATATTGAAAGATGGCTTTTTTCTTTCCATAGATTAACTGGAATTATACTTGTTTTTTATCTATGTCTCCATATTATAGTCGTGGGATCAAGAGCCTATGGCAAAGATGCTTGGATAAGAACGATGAAAATTGTAGGAGTAATGGGCGAGGGTTTCTATCGCAACCTTGTTCATTTTTTTGAATATTTACTTGTTCTTGCCGTTGGTTTTCACGCGCTAAATGGGTTAAGACTACTTATAACAGAGTTTGGATTTTTACTTGGAAAACCGAGAAGGCCTGAGTATCCCTATGTTGCTCTCTCCTTGAAAGGCCCCCGAGCCTTTCTCTATTTTTTAATGATTTGTTTTTTTGTGTATCTGATATTAGGATTTAAAGAGTTTTTTATTTTTAAGTAGGGGGTTAAAATGAGGGAGAAATATTGGGTCCTTCACTATTTATCAGGGGCTTTCCTCTTTTTTTTGCTTTTAAGTCACATATTAATTATGCACTTTTATAAAATTTTAGAGAGATTGGGATTTTACCAGAATCCTCTTGATTGGGAAAAAGTAGTAGAAAGGGCTAGTAATGTGACACTTACTTTTATTTATATTCTTTTTTTGATGTTTGCCCTTTTTCATGGATTTTACGGTTTAAAAAATATACTTTCAGAAACAGGTTTTGGAAAAAAATATAAAAAACACATTGTTATATTTCTTTGGTTTTTAGGTTTAATTTTGTTCTTTTATGGAACTTTTACAACAGTTAAGGCAGGAGGAATAAGGTGAAAATCAAGGTAGCTATTAAAAGGTACGTTCCCGAAATTAATAAAGAAGGTTTTGAAATTTTTGAAATAGATTATGAGGAGGGAATGACTGTTCTTGATGCTCTTCTTAAAATTAAAGAAAATTTTGATTCAACACTTGCATTTCGCTACTCCTGTAGGATGGGTATATGCGGATCCTGTGGCATGATTATAAACGATAAGCCTGATCTTGCATGCCATACACAAGTTAAAGAGGTGGCTAAAAAGGGTGTTATAAAAGTTGAACCAATCCCAAATTTATTATTAATTAAAGATCTTGTCCCTGATTTCACCAGTATCTTTGAAAATTATAAAAAAATTAAGCCTTATTTAATAAGAAAGGATGAAAAAGAACAAGAAAATCCAACAAGAGAATACACTCAAACTCCGGATGAGCTTTTAGAATACTTACAGTTTAGTTACTGTATACAATGCGGTCTTTGTATATCCTCCTGTCCTGTATCTTCCTCTGATGAGTTTTTCTTTCAACCCCTTGTTTTGGCACAAGCTTATAGGTTTTCAGCAGACAAAAGGGATGAAGGAGTTTTGGAGAGGTTAAATGCTGTAACTAAAGATCACGGAGTTTTTAACTGTCATTTTGCCGGTGGGTGCTCAATGGCATGTCCTAAGGGTGTTGATCCTGCTTTAGCAATTCAAATGCTCAAGAGACTTGTTCTTAAGAAATCTCTTGGGCTTTTAAAAGAGAGAAAAGGTAGAGAAGTTGTCCCACCGTATCCAGAGGGGCCTAACAGGGACAAGATTCCAAAAGCTCCCCCGAAAACTGTAGAGTAAGAGGTTCTATGCTTTTACTTTTCCTATTTAGTCTTGCCTTTTCTGAGGGAGAAGAACTTGTATTTCATGTTTTCTATGGTTTTATGGGTGCAGGTATTGCCTATTTGAGAGTTTTAAGGCAGGATTCCCTATATCATTTTCAAGCTCAAGGTCATACCAACAAATTTTTTTCTCTTATTTTTTATGTAAACGATAGAATAGATACTTATACTGATAAAAATTTTTTACCCATAAGACAAGAGAAAGACTTACATGAAGGAACATGGAAGAAAAAAATGTGGTATAAGTTTGATTATGACAGTTTAAAAGTTTACGATTCGGATGGTAAAATAAGTAAACTTGAGAAAGGAGCATTTGATGTTTTATCAATTTTTTATAAATTAAGAAACGAAGAATTTAAAGTAGGGGATACATTAGATCTTTTACTTTTTGCGGACAGAAAAATTTATAAAATTTATGCCTTAGTTGAGAAAAAGGATACACTTAATACTTCACTTGGAAAGAGAGAAGCTTATAAAGTAGTTCTGATAATGGAAAAATCTGGTGAATATAGGGGAAAATCTGGTTTGGAAGCAATTTTTGGTGGAAAGGGAGGTTTAGAGATCTGGGTCTCTAATGACGAGAAAAAGGTACCACTTTACATTTCTACAAAAGTTTGGTTTGGTTCTATAAGAGCAATCTTAAAAGAAATGAGGAACAGGAAAAGAAATGATAATTAATGAATTTTACGTTGAATCCTTTTTAAATAAGATCCTATTTTACTATAAAATAGACGAGATTTTATACACAGGATTTACTAAATACCAAAAAGTTGATATTGTAAGGCTTGCAATTTTTGGAAAAACTGTTTTTCTTGATGAAAAGATTCAAAGCTCAGAGTGTGACGAGTTTATATTTCATGAAGCCCTTGTGCATCCTGCCCTGTTTTTACATAATAATCCTGAGTATGTGTATTTGGCGGGTGGAGGAGAGGGTGCAACTTTGAGAGAAATCTTAAAACATGAGGGGGTTAAAAAAGTTAGAATGTGTGACCTAGATGAAGAGTTCGTAAACCTCTCTAAAATTTATCTTCCTGAGTGGCATAAAAACTCCTTTTACGATAGTAGAGTAGAGCTTATTTTCTGTGATGCAAGAAAGGATGTTGAAGCACTTGGAGATGATACAATCGATGTTTACATTTCTGATCTTACTGAACCAATTGAAGGTGGTCCATCGACACTTTTATTCACTAAGGAGTTCTTTGAGATTTTGTATCGTAAACTGAGAGAAGGAGGAATATGTGCTTTTCAAGCTGGATCTACCGTCATTTATTATAATAGCTTTATCATTTCTCTTTTTAAAACCTTAAAAACTATTTTCCCCTCTGTTTTTGTTTACGAGGTCTTTGTTCCCTCATTTAATATGTCTTGGGGATTTGTTATTTCCTTAAAAGAAATTTTAAATATGGAGGAAATTTTCAAAAGATTTGACAAAAGGAGAGAAGATAAGGTTTTTAAGACGTGTAGGTTCTTAAATTCTGAATATATTAAAAAAATTTTTAGTTTACCTAGTTATTTGGAATCTTCTTTGAGAGAAAGTGGTAGAATTATAACAGATAAAGACCCATTTATTTGGGAGAAAAGTGTTTAAGTATTACTTTTTAACGAAGGGGTACGGGGTTGGTGATAAGAAACTTTTATCATTTGATAGGGCTTTAATAAGTGCTAAAATAGGCAATTTTAATCTTGTTAAAGTTTCAAGCATATTACCACCTGGAGTTAAAAGGTCAAGAAAAATACATTTACCTTTTTCTTCAATCCTTCATATTGCTTATGGATATTTAATTTCCGATAAAAAAGGAGAAACTATTTCAGCTGTATGTGGTGTAGCTATTCCTCAGAAAGAAGAGGAAATAGGTTTAATAATGGAGTGGAGTTCTTACGGAGAAAAATTTAAGGGTATAGAGGAGGTAAAAAGTATGCTTGAAAAATCGATGTCAGATAGAAATATAAAAATAAAAAAAATTGAGATTGTTTCAATTGAAAAAAAAGTAAAGGAGTATACGTGTGTTTTTGCTGGTTGCGCAATATTTTAATTAGATTAGTTATAATAAAAATGTTTAATAAAGGGTTCAAATTCCCTTTAAAAAGAATGGAGTTAGTAAGTTGAGAAAAACAAAAGGTCTCTCTTATTTTACTTCAGAGTCTGTAACAGAGGGTCATCCAGATAAACTTTGTGATCAGGTTTCTGATGCGATCCTTGATGCTATAATTGAAAAAGATCCTGATGCAAGAGTAGCCTGTGAGGCTATGACAACAAGGGGAATATTCATTATTGCTGGAGAGATAACAACTGAGTGTTATGTAGAGATACCAGATATTGTGAGAGAAACTATAAGAGAAGCTGGATATACTAATCCTGCCTACGGGCTTGATTATGAAACAGTGGCTGTTTTAACAGCAATTCAATCTCAGGCCCCAGACATTGCCATGGGTGTAGATATAGGAGGAGCAGGTGACCAAGGAATGATGTTCGGATTTGCCATAAGAGAAACTGAAGAACTAATGCCTCTTCCCATAATGCTCTCCCATAAACTTGTTAAAAGACTTGCAGACGTGAGGAAAAATGGAACCTTGCCCTATTTAAGACCAGATGGAAAATCTCAAATAACTGTTAGGTATGTTGACGGTAAACCCGACAAAGTTACTGCAATAGTACTTTCTGCTCAACATGATCCTGATATTTCTATAAAAGAGTTAAGAGAAGACTTACTAGAAGTTGTTATAGAAAAGGTTATTCCAAGGGAGATGATGGATGATAATGTTAAGATTTTTATAAATCCCACAGGAAGATTTGTGATAGGGGGGCCTCAAGCTGATACTGGATTAACAGGAAGAAAAATTATGGTAGATACTTACGGTGGTTATGCACGACATGGTGGTGGCTGTTTTTCTGGAAAAGATCCTACAAAAGTTGATAGGTCAGCTACATACATGGCAAGATATCTTGCTAAAAACATAGTTGCCTCTGGTATAGCTGACATTTGTGAAGTACAACTTGCTTATGCAATTGGAGTCCCAGAGCCTGTTGCAGTTTATGTAAATACATACGATACCGGTAAAGTTCCTGAGGAAAGAATTATTAAATTTATAAAAGAGAGATTTGATCTAACCCCAAGAGGAATAATTAACTTTCTAGATCTTAGAAGACCCATATTTAAAAGGACAGCCTGTTATGGCCATTTTGGTAGAGAAGAGGAGGGTTTTACCTGGGAGAGATTGGATAGTAAAGAAGAATTTAAAGAATTGTTGTAATTGTTTTGATACAAACATTATTATGTATTGTATAAAAGGAGGTAGAGTAGGTGGTGGTTACTCTTAACACTTAGTATAGGCGATTTAATAAGGTTTGAGCTAAAGGACATCACTCAAGAGTTTGAAATTGATACGTTTATAACAAGGAGAATTGCTCATACTGCTCTTCAAAGATTTCTTGATATTACGTATAATTATGTTGATCGGGAGTTTCTTATTGTTTGGGCAGATGCAAGATCTGGACAGTATGAAATTTATGGAACCATAATAAATGAAAGAGGAAAAGAAAAAATTAGAGGGGGTTTTAAGATATCACCTGGAAGAGGAGATTTTCCCTCCTGTGCTTTTGATGGAGAAAACTACTTAGTTGTTTATATAGATTACAGATTTGATGCTAATGGTGATGTATACGCTGTCAGAGTAAAAAGAGATGGGAGTATAATCGATAATAATGGTATATTAATAAACTACGGAATTTCATTTCTAGATAGAACTGATGTTGCTTTCACTAATGGGTATTATCTTGCAGTTTGGGATGAAGCAGATGCATCAATTAGAGGAGCAAGAATCCTACCTAATGGAAATGTGTTAGATCCTGGCTCTATTTTAATAATTGATGCAGCAAATGCCCAATATGGAGCAAGCGTTGATGGAGATGGAACACGATTTCTAATTGCTTGGCAGGATTATAGAAATGGTGCAAACTGGGATTTATATGCTACCTTTTTAGATCCGGTAACAGGTTCTCTATCTCATCCTTCGGGTTTTCCCATTATGGCAACAGGTTCGCACTCTGTATGGCCAAAGGTTACCTTTCATCCAGTTTTAAATAGATACGGAGTTGCCTTTATGGATAATACCCCTGGTTACTATCAGATTTATGGATGTATAATTAGAAGGGATGCTACTATTGCTCTAGCTCCAAAAAGAATAACAACAACTACCACTAATGATCAATTTGGGTTTCTTGTTCCTCTATATAATAAAAACTTTTTGCTTGCTGTTACTCAGGGTTATAGTATAAGCGCTTCCGGTGAAGTATACGTAGGAATTACTGACTCCCTCTTGAATATGCTTGGTATCCAGGTTTTAACCTCAACTACGTATAATGAGGGGTATGAAAACTATACTTTACCTTTTGCTACTACTTTAGATTCTGTAATAATTATAGGTTACAATGTTTATCATTCAGGAAATTACCAAGAAGTTGGCATTGCTAAAATTTTACCAACTTTAACAGTACGTTTTACCGATTTTTACATGGGGTGGCAAGCACCAAGTCAATCTGGAATAAGAGCTGCAAGAGCAGGAGATAGGCTTATAGTTGTTTATTCACAAGTCGGTCCAGCTGGAAATTTGGATATATATGGTCGTATTTACAGTTTTTCAGGATTGCCTTTAACAGGACCTTTTGTAATCTCGAGCGCTGCACACGATCAAAGGAATCCAGTTGTCACTTACAATCCAGTCACAGACAACTTTGTTTGTGTTTGGGAAGATTATAGAAACGGTAACTGGGATATATACGGTACTAGAATTTCTCCATCTGGTGTTGTAATTGATCCAGCTGGTTTTTCAGTTGTTGCCTTTACACAGGACCAATTGAGACCATCTATAGCTGTAAGTTCCTTAGATGGTAATTTCTTTGTTTCATGGTCCGATTATAGAGCTGGTTGGTGGGATCTGTATGGAAAACTTTTTAGTTCAACTGGATCTCCTTTAACTGGTGATCTGATTCTCTCAAATGCAGGTGGAACTCAAGATTATTCAACAGTCACATTTATTCCTGCCTATAATAGATACTTTATAATCTATGAAACTGATCAAAATGGAAGATGGGATCTTTACTTTAATGCTGTAAGTGGAGCTGGATCTGTTCTATACGGTTCTGGTGGTTCACCTCTTTTCACGTTGTATTCTCAAAAAAGGTTTCCTTCTTCTATTTTTAATGGCATAAATATAGTTTTGACTTGGAGTGATTATAGAAGTGGTAACTGGGATATATATGCAGCAAGAGTTTCACCATTTGGCGCCTTACTCGATGGAGATGGAATTCCAGTTTCAAGAGGTTCTTGGCAAGAGGCTGTTTCAACTGTTGTTAATTTAGGTGATCATCTACTTATTATTTGGCAGGATTCTAGAAGCGGTAGAATGGATATATATGGAAAAATTCTTGATTTTACTTTAAACCAACTCCCTGAAGAATATTTACTCTCTAATCTAAGAGTTAATGGTTTTATATTTTCACCTAATGATTATCCAATACAGATTGCTAATTTGGTACCTTTGACTGACTCAACTTTCGCACTTGTATATGAGAGATTTAAAACTTCACCTTACAATAATAAAAGAGCTCACATAATTCTTTTTAGGGATAATTCACCCTCCTTTTCAATTTTACCTTTCGCTGATACTTTTCTATACACAAATCAAGTTGCAAACATAAGGTGGACAACAAGGGGTTTGATAGAGAGAGTTTCTCTTTTATATTCCCCTGATAACTGTCAAAATTTCTTCTATTTAAAAAGTGATACTTTAAATACTGGTAATTTTAATTATATTGTTCCTCAAACTCCAACCAGAAATTTCTTCCTAAAGCTTGAAAGTAGAGGAATGTGGAATATCTTTAGGATATCAAGGAGATTATATGTCTCAGATAAGATAGATATTACTTATCCTAACTCTCTATCTGATACCTTACAAATTGGAAATTCTTACATTATAAAATGGAAAAAGAGTGGTATAGGTGGATTCGTAAAAATAGAGATTTCCTATGATGGAGGATCAACATTTTCAATTATTGAGAGTGCTTGTCCAGATACAGGTGAATACCTTTGGAACTGCCAAGGAATCCCAACAAATAACGCTGTTTTAAGAATCACTCATAATGAATTTATGCAAAATAGAGATGTTTCAGGTAAGTTTGTAATAAAAGGTATTCAACCTCCTTCTCCTTATATACAAGTATTGAATCCAAATACAAGGATAACAAAATATGTTGGTGATACTCTTAATATAAGGTGGAGTTATGCAAATGTAAACAATTTTAGAATACTTTTAACTCCTGATAGTTCATTAAGTTATGTAGTGATTAGTCCTTCAATATCAGGTACGAGTAATTACGTATGGACTGTTTCTAATTATGAGACCCCCTTTGCTAAAATTAGAGTTGAAAATCTTAATGATCCTTTAATTTATGATGAAAGTGACGATTACTTTATAATAAAGCAGCCGATTTTAATCACTTCACCCTCTACCGGTGATACCTTTTTAGGTGGAAGTAACCTGAATATCACTTGGAGTATTTTAGAACCTCGACTTGTTGATACTGTAGATATTTTTATCTCTTACGATGGAGGTAAAAATTTCCTGTTAATAGGGAATGATATTGAAGCTTCACAATCTTCCTTTAGTTTCCTATTACCTAATCAAAACTATGATTCCTGTAAAATTAAAATAGTACACCATAAAAGAGAATGGTTAATCAAAAAGGAAAGCGAAGGTTATTTTAAAATTATTGCGGCTTTAAATGTATCTGAAAAAGATGCTAAAGAGCTCTTTATAAACTGCACCTATGATAAAGACTTTATACTCCTTTACCTTGACTCAGATAGAAAACTCTCTTTTGAGATTTATGACACTGGTGGAAGGAAAGTGTTAAAAGGCTCACGATTATTTGAAAAAGGTGAAAATAAGATTGATCTAAAAGGTTTGAGACAAGGTTTATATATCCTTAAAGTTTATCATGGAAAAGATCAAATTTATGAATCTAAATTTATTAAAGTTAATTAAAGGAATTTTATAAGGGGTTAGGGCAAAGGATATAAAACTACAAGGTATAAGAAATAAAAGTAAGTAGAAAATATTAAGGAATCTACTCTGTCAAGAAAGCCGCCGTGACCCGGTAAAAAGTTTGAAGAATCCTTAACACCCATTTCTCTTTTAAACATTGATTCCCATAAGTCTCCCGCAAGCGCCGATAAAGAAATAAAAGTCGCGGGTATTAATCTTTTAAGTAAGTTTTCTCTTAGTAAAATAGCAAAAATTATAGAAAAAACTAAGGTTGAAAAAAATCCACCTATTAAACCCTCTATAGTTTTACCTGGCGATACTCTTTCCCATAGTTTTCTTTTACCAAAATATATACCAGTAAAGTAAGAAAAAGAATCAAAAACCCACACAGATCCAAAAAGAAAAAATATTTCTTTAATTCCGTATATTACCTTTAACTGAAAAATTAGATAAGACGGTATTACTAAATAAAAAACTGAAACTAAGGCACAGGATACAAAGTTTAAACCCTTTCTTTTTTCTGCGTAAACTAGAGAGATTATGAAAAATATGAAGATTAAAGAGAAAGTTAAGAGAATTCTAATATTTGGGAGCAAAATCAATAGGGGAAAAAAGATTAGATTTAGTATAAGAATAAGATGAGGTTTAATTATAAACTCAGCTCTTTTAAGAATGCTTAAAAATTCGAAAAGAGAGAAAAAGAGAAATATGTACAAAAGAATAAAAAAAGTAAAGTTACCTAAGAGTGTTAGGGCTAAAGTTAGAGCAATACTGATGACAGCCGTCAGTAATCTAAGGGATAACTTCTCCAAATCTTCTTACTCTTTTTGAGTATTCTTCAATTGCATTTAAAAAATCTTCTCTTCTAAATTCAGGCCAATTCTTCTTCGTAAAATAAAGTTCAGTATAAGAAAGCTGAAAAAGAAAAAAGTTAGAAATTCTCATTTCTCCACTTGTTCTAATCAGAAGATCTGGATCAGGAATATCCGGTATATAAAGATACTTTCTGAAATCTTCCTCATTTATCTCCTTTTTTCCATTTTTTAAAATTTTATTCACCGCATCTATAACTTCTCTTTTTCCACCATAGTTTATCGCAAGAATAAGAACCATATCTTTATTTTCCTTAGTTTTTTCAATTACTTCCTCAATGACTTTTTTTGTACTTTCGGGTAACTCATCTATTCTTCCCATCACCATTACTCTTATTCCGTTTTCAATAAGATTCTTAAGTTCTTTTCTTGCAACAGACTCAAGTAAATTAAAGAGTCCCTTAATTTCTTCTTCTGATCTTTTCCAATTTTCTGTTGAAAAGGTAAAAAGTGTGAGGTATTTTATCCCAAGTTCTCTTGCTGCTTTTATTATCTCTCTTACTGATTCTACTCCTTCTTTATGTCCAAGAAGTCGCGGTAAATTTCTTTCTTTTGCCCATCTTCCGTTCCCATCCATTACAATTGCCACATGTTCCGGGATTTTCATTCTTCCATTATTTCCCTTTCTTTAATCTTAATTATTTCCTCTATTTCTCCTATCTTTTTCTCCGTTAAACTTTCAATCCTTTTTTTCAAAATTTCTGCTTCATCTTCTGATATTTCCCCATTTTCCTTTTTTTGTTTTATTTTCTCCATTAGATCTCTTCTTATATTTCTTAAGGCAATTTTTGATTCCTCACCAAATTTTTTAACAAGTTTAACAAGTTCTTTTCTTCTTTCTTCTGATAAAGGAGGAATTGGAATTTTTATTATACCACCTTCAACCTTTGGGGTAAGACCTATTCCACTTTTAAGTATTGCCTTTTCAATCTCTGATACAATATTTTTGTCGTAGGGCTTTATTACAATCATCTTAGGTTCAGGAACACCTATTCCTGCAATCTGAATAATCGGAATCTCTTGACCATAATAATTAACTTTTATGCTCTCTAATATATGGGGTGAAGCCCTTCCTGTTCTTAACTTTTTCAGCTCCTCCTTTAAAGTATTTATACTTTTCTGCATCCGATTTTCACCGTCCTTTATTATTTCTTCCATTTTGATCTAATTTTTAAAAGGGACTTGAACCTTCCATTCATTTTATCAAAAATATCCCCCTATTTCAACTGAAATAAACTTCAAAAATAGGATCACATGACTTTGTGTTTTTTAATTTATCTATTCCTTCTCTACATAAGCCTATCTTCTCTGTGAAATTTTTTGCTTCTTCCATAAGCTCTTCTAATATCTCTCTTCTATAACTATAACTTAAGTACTTGTAACCTCTTAATGCTTTCTCTTTCCACGGAAAATTTTCAATACTAGGGAAAATCTTCTTAATCCTTAAAAAATTGTCAGGCTTTGCCTTATAAGTTGAAAAAACCACCATAAATATACCTTCTAAATCTCTTAAAATATTTCTGACAACTTCTCTCTTGTCATTATATAAAGGTATAATAGGATCAATTCTTATGCATACTTTGACTTTTTCCCTTAAGAGTTTTTTCGCTGCTTCTATCCTTTCACTCACTGGGGGAGCATTTGGTTCAACTTTTCTTGCAGCTTCGTCAGAATAATGGGTTATAGTGAAAGAAACAGTGGCATCTAATTCTTTTATTATATCAATATCTCTTAGTACTAGCGGTGATTTGGTTATTATTGAAACTTTAAAATCTCTCTCACGTAAAAGCAAAAGTGTTTTTCTTGTTAAAAGCATAAAACTTTCTATTTTAGGATAAGGATCAGATGATGAAGATAAATTTACTGGATGCTTTTCTTTTATTTTTTCAATTTCTCTTTTTAAATTTTCTATCAAATTTTGCTTAGGTCTTATTTCAAATCCATCTTTTATGTAGCTTGTTATATAGCAGTAAGAGCACTTATGATTACAACCTGTATAAGGATTTATTGTATATTTCCTCTCACAGCTACATAAAGTTTTACTTTTGAAGGGATCAAAAAAGTTAAAATATTTCATAACTCAGTTTTAAGAATTTTATAATACCTTTTAAGTTTTGTAATGACCCTTTTATGAACTATCTCAGGCTTTTTATTGAAAAGAACTTTTATAGCTTCGTCAATATTTTTAATTGCAATAAGTTTTAATACTCTTTTTTTGATCAAATCAAAAACCTCATCTTGAAGACATAGATTTTTTAAATTAGACTCAGGGAAAAGGATATTAAAAGTACCTTTATAGTCAATGTATCTAAGAGCCTTTGCAATTCCTTCAATTTTCTCATTTATCCCACCTATCGCTTGTATCTCTCCAAATTGGTTAATTGAACCAGTTATTGCACAGTTTTGACGTATTGGGAGTTCTGAAAGAGAAGATATTATTGCTACAAGCTCAGCAGCTTGTGCACTATCTCCCTCAACTCCAACATATGTCTGTTCAAAGACAATTCTTGCAGTCATATATATAGGTATTTTCTGCCCGTACTTATACCCTAAGTAACCACAGAGTATCTGTGTTCCCTTGGTATGAATGGGTCCTGATAATTCTGCCTCTCTTTCAATATCTATAACTCCCTCTTTACCTGCAAAGCAGGTAGCTGTAATTTTAACTGGCCTACCAAAGCTTATTTCTCCGTAACTTAAAACTGTAAGTCCATTAACCGTGCCTATTTTTTCTCCCTCGAAATTAATTGATATTACTCCATTTTTAATCCACTCAAAATAGGTTTCTTCTATTTCACTTTCTTTAAATCTATTTTTTAAAACTTCTATTACGTGACTCTTTTCTATTTTTGTTTTATTTTCTTTTCTGGCAAAAAAATCAGCTTCTCGTAGAAGATCACATATTGCACCAAAGTTAGTCGAAAGTTTACTTTGATCACCAGCTAATCTCGATGAGTACCACACTATTTTCTTTAAGGCTTTTCTGTCGGGATATAAAAGATTTTCTTTATCACAGAATGTCTTTATAAATCTCATATAGTCATTTAGATTTTCTCTGTTTAAATCCATTGAAGACTTAAACTCCACATGGACTTTAAAGAGTTCGTTAAAGTCTGGATCGTTCTCTTTCAAATTAAAGAAAGTAGAGGATGAACCTATAAGAATTACTTTTCCATTAAAAGGTATTGATTCAGGTTTTATTGTTTTTGTTGTGTGGATGTTTTCTTCTTCAGATACATTTTCTATGAGGATTTTACCTGATTTTAATGTCCACTTTAAGAATGTATAGGCAGGTTCAATTTTTAATAACTCTTCGGCAGGTATTATTAGAAAGCCACCGTTAGCTTTGTGGAAGGCACCAGGTATTATGCCCGAAAAATCTAGTGTAGGATTTTCAAGAGTTCTTTCTATTCTACCTATTAACCTTGAAAGTGTTGGGTGAGTCTCAAGGATAATTGGTGCTCCTCTTAAATTAGAGTTATCTATAAATAAGTGTACTTTGTATTTTTCTATAAAATAGTGGTAAGCCTCTTCTGGTTTAGATGTAATATAGTCAATATTTTCCAGTATATCTTGAACTGAATTAAGGATAAATTTTACAATTTCCCTATTATTTAGATATTTTCCGATAAGTGGGGGAAAAATTGATGAAAGCGTTTTTGCCCCAAAATTTGATAGTAAATCTCTTATTTTAATTTTGAAATTTAGATTAAGATTTTCTATTTCGCTTAAAACTCTATTTAATTCTTTTCTTATTTCACCGACTTTCCTATCAAACTCTTCTGGTGTTAATATTTTTCCCCTTGTAGTTAAGGGTAAAAAGTCAAAACCGTCCCCTTTCTGTTTTATAAAAATTCCAAGTTCAGTTGCTTTTTTTCTTAAGTTACCTAAAAGACTTTCTCGCTGAATGTTAAAATTTTCTATAATTTTTTCCTTTTCCTCCTTGAATTCTTTAATTTTTGTTATTGCTATCACCTCATCGAGACTTTCCCTTATTGTATCTTCCATATCCTTTTTAAACTTTTTGCCTTGTCCAGTTTCAAGAAATATAGCTTTAGGTGAGTAAGGATTCTCGTGAGAATACACATAAATAACATCAGCTGGAGGCGGCATTTTTTCTGCTACTTTTGAAACATACTCAAGTACCATACTTGTTCTTCCACTTCCAGGCTTACCCGATACAAAAATATGATGCGATTTTGAGCTTATCTTTAGTCCAAACTCCATACTCCTTACTGCCTCTTTCTGTCCTATAAATCCCTCAAGTGGCAGAAGTTTACTTATACTTTTCCTTGGAATATCGATTTTTTCTATAAAATTTAAGTCTTTTATTTTAGGAACTCTCATATAATTTTATTTTATAATAATTTTATATGGGATTAAAAGGAAATTTGAGTGAAAAAATTACCCTTATTTTTTTGGATGCTTTAGCTCTTTTTCTCGGTTTTAAAACAGCTTATTGGCTTCGTTTTGAGAGTTCATTAATTCCCATCTGGAGAAAATCTGTTCCCTACGAAATTTACTTTAAGTCTTTTTTAGTAGTTTTTATAATGGGACTCCTTCTTTACCTATCTAAAGGTTTTTACGAAAAAGAAAAAACCCTCACAACCTTTGATTTATTTTTCGAACTTGTTAAAGTTAATTTTTTATATCTTCTTTTTGTAACCTTTGTTTCGTTTTATTATAGACAAATTGTATACTCTCGTCTTACAGTTGCTTTTTATTTTTTATTTATCACTTTATACCAATTGCTTTTCAGAGTTTTGTTTAGAAATTTTTTAAAAATTTTATTTAAAAGGGGAATCTGGAAAAAGGAAGCAATTGTTGTTGGTGAGGGTGATATATTAAGGGCTTTAACAACAAGAATCAAAGAAAGACCAGATTTGGGATTAAATATCTCAAAAATTTACACTGTAGATGAGTTCTTTGAAAAAAACGTTAATCCTAAAGAGGAGACCATTTTAATTTTAGCTCTTCCCTTTGAAAAGCAAAATTTAATACCTGGGATTCTAAAAAAAATAGAAAAGAAAAGACTTGAAGTTTATTTTATTCCAGATATATACGAACTTATGCTTATGGGAGTCGAAACTTTCTATCTTAACGGCATACCCTTTTTGAAATTAAAAGAAAAAGGATTAAATCTCTTTCAGAGATTTATTAAAAGATCGTTTGATATTATTTTTTCATTACTTTTCCTAATTATTTTTTCTCCTATATTTATTTTGGTAGCTATACTTATAAAGCTTACTTCCAAAGGTCCTGTGTTTTACAAGCAAGACAGAGTTGGTAAAGACGGTAAAATTTTTAAATTGTATAAATTTAGAACCATGTATGTAGGAGCAGATAATGAAAAGGAGCCAAAATTTACAACTCCTTGTGATCCGAGAGTAACTAAAATAGGTAGAATTTTAAGAAGGTTCAGTATTGATGAAATTCCTCAATTTATAAATGTTTTAAAGGGTGACATGAGTATTGTGGGTCCAAGACCAGAAAGGCCTTACTTTGTTGAAAAGTTTAAAAAAGAAATACCGCGATATGACGAAAGACATAGAGTTAAGGGAGGAATAACAGGTTGGGCTCAGGTCCATGGCTGGAGAGGAGATACTTCAATAGAAGAGAGATTAAGATACGATCTATATTATATCGATAATTACTCCTTTCTCCTCGATTTAAAAATAATTCTAAAAACTATAGTTATATTTTTCTCTCAGAAAAACGCCTACTAGAAAATTTTCTCAAATATTAAAAAGTGCAAAAATGAAAAAGTTAAAAAAATAGAGAAACTTTTTAACAATTTAAATTTTATGAATCTGTGAGATATAAAAATTGTAATTAATGTAAAGAGAGTTTGTAATATAAGAAAAGAAATGGCAGCTCCCTTAAGGCCAAATTTGGGAATTAAAATCGAATTTAAGATTACTGAAAGAGGCAAAAGTATAATCTGATAGGGAATAATATAAAAATGCCTATTTTCTGCAATTAAGAAAGAATAGAAGAAAAAGCTTAAAGTCGAAAAGGGAATAAACTCAAGCAAAAGCTTTAAAAGCGGTAACGCTGGTTTATATTTATGTAAAAGATTGTTTATTATAAAACATATTACCGGATTTAAAGCTATAATTAAAACAGAGATAAATATAAGATAAACAATGATTAAAAAATCTCTTCTGATAAAGCTTTCCAAAGAACCTTCTAATGCTTTTTTTCTTGTCAAAAAAGGAAGAAGAACAACAGCAAAGGCTATGGGAACTTGAGAAATTAAATTCAAGAAATTTAGTGCCATAGCATACACACCAAAACCCTCCCTACCAAAGGTTCCAAGTATAAATAATCTATCAATTGAAAATAAAAAAACATTGAGAACTCCAATAAAAAAAATTGGAAATCCTACTTTTAAAAGTAATTTTATATCTTCAAGATTAAATTTTAATCCATAGAAAATTTTCTTAGTTATAAAAAAGCTCAAAATAAAAAAAATAAGGTGTGAAAAAGCAAAACCAAAAATAGCCCCTTCTGCATCAAATAAAATTGAAAAAATTATGGCGAAAGAAATAATGCTCAGAGAATCAAAAATGTTCAAAATTGAAAGTCCTATAAAATTCTCTAAACCCTTTAAAGAAAATTTGAAAAGCTCCTTAAAGAAATAAAGCGGAACAAATGGCATCGTCAAAATAAAAACTTTCTTAAAAAAGGAAGAAGAATTAATAGAAAAGATGAAAATTATAAAAATTCCAATAAGAGAAATAAAAAGTGTAAAAGAAAAAACTGAATTCAAAATTGAATTAAGCCTTTCACGCTTTCCCAAAGCCTTTACACACGGAATCTCTCTCTGAAGACCCTGAAAAACCCCAAGTTGAAGATTTACAATATAAGATATAATCAACTTATAAGCTGAGTATCCTCCGTATCCCCCTGGCCCCAGAATCTTTGCTATAAAAAGAGTTCCTAAAGCAGCTAAAATAATTGAAAAAACATTAGAAGCGGCTAAAATGAAGGTATCCTTGATTATTCTTCTCATTTTTTGTATATTTAAATGTGAGAAAGTTACCCTTATTATACGGCATTTGGGACGCACAAGATGATAATTACCTCTACAAAATTGAAAGATCTTTCCTCGGTGGTGTAGGAATTTTTCAACTTAGAGTTAAAGGTAAAGATAGGGGTTATCTTATCAATTTAGCAAGAGAAATTAAAAAAATAACAAAGTTTTATGGCGTAATCTTTATTATAAACGATTACTATGATATCTGCCTTGAAGTAGATGCAGATGGTGTACATATAGGTAAAGAGGATGAGGAAATATCTATAGTGAGAAAAAAAATCGGTAATAAAATTTTAGGTGTCTCTTGCTATGATAGTATTGAAAGAGCTATAGAAGCTCAAGCTAAAGGCGCCAATTATGTATCCTTTTCTTCACCCTACACTTCTCCATCTAAAGCAGATAAAAAAATTGTTCCTTTTTCTATACTAAAAAGGGCAAGAGAAATTTTAAGTATTCCAATGTATGTAATAGGAGGAATAAACGTAGATAATATTTCTAATTTACTCAGAGAAGTTAAATGTGGAGTATGTTCAATATCTGGAATTTATAAAAGTGAAGATCCTTTTTTTAATGTACATAAAATGAAAGAGGAGCTACTTTTCTACCATGAAGGTTCTATCACCTTCTAAAGTTAATTTCGGTTTATGGATTTTGTATAAAAGAAGTGATGGTTTCCATGAGATAAGATCTGTTTTTTTACCTATAGATTTGTGTGATGAGATTGAAATAAAAGAGTCCGAATTAACAAAAGTAGTTGCAACCGAAGGTCCAGAGGGAGATCAAAATATAGTTTTTAAAGCGTTAAAAGTTATGAGCGAAGAGTTAGGTGAATTTTTTAGCGCCGATATTTTTATAAAAAAGAGAATTCCCATAGGAGGGGGACTAGGAGGCGGAAGTTCAAATGCAGCAACTGTTATAAAGGCAATTAATGAAATTTATAAACTTAACCTTGATAATGAAAAACTTTTAAGTATAGCTTCAAAAGTAGGTTCTGATGTTCCCTTTTTTATTTTACAAGAACCTGCAATCGTAATGGGAAGAGGTGATAAGATTGAAAGGCTAAATATTAAATTTCCCTACTATTTTTTAATTCATTATCCTGGTTTTAAAATAGATACAGGTTGGGCTTACAGCATGATTTCAGAATTTCTTTGTAACAATTATGAAGTCAAGGAGAAAAACTTTGAAATTTTAGTTTCTCTACTAAAAGATAGTAAATTCATTGAGGCTCTTTCTGTTTTAGAAAATGATTTTGAGAAAGTTATTTTTGATAAATTTCCCGATTATTTGGACTTAATTAGTTTTTATAGAAAAAAGGGCGCAATAAAGAGTTTTTTAACAGGGAGTGGGTCTTGCCTTGTTTCTATCTTTGAGGATAAAATTAATATAGAAGGGAAGGTGGGAAGGTGTTACTGGTGCAAACAGTGGGGCGTCGTCTAATTGGCAGGACATGGGATTTTGGATCCCAGTGTGGTGGTTCGAGTCCACCCGCCCCAGCTTTTAATACAAAGTAAATGAAATTATTTTTCATTTTTTTTCTCTTTAAAAGTTTAGATTCTCCTTTCAAAGAACTTTTACCACCAGATTCATTTGACTTTGCGGTTGCCCTTATCTCTGATGTAGGTAATAACTTTGAACCTTGCGGGTGTGGAAATCCACCTTTTAGAGGTGGTGAACTTTCAAAAAGAGCTTATGTAGCAAAGAAACTCCATGAAAAATATAATACAAAGATTTTGATTTTCGATACAGGTAACTACGTAAGCCCATCCTCAAATAGAGAATTCTTAAAAATCTTTAGAGATATACTTAAAATCATGAAAGTGAAAGCAATGGCTCTTGGAGAAAGAGAAGCGTTTTCAAGTAAAGAAGATATTGAATATTTGGTCAAAGAACTTAAATACCCCTTTGTAAATATGAATTCTGATTTTAAGGAACTTTTAAAACCCTATGAGATTTTTCAAATTGGTAAAACAAAAATTTATTTTACATCTTATAATCCTCCAAGAATATCTAACGGATTTTCTGATTATGAATTATCTGTATTTGAAAAACTAAAGAAAGAATTAAAAAACAAAAATTCGATTTTACTTATCGTTACTCCGTTTTTCACCGAGTTACCTTTTGATACTAATCTATGCGTTTTTAACATTATAGGAAACTCTATTAATTTTGAGGTAAGCTTAAAAAAAGAAAAAGGTATATACACCTTGACAGTGTCAAGATATGGCATATATTTACCAATTATATTTTTCTCAAACAAAAATGGAGTGATAAATGTTAAAAAAGTCGTCAACATTCCATTAGATAATAGGATAGAGAAAGATTCAGAGATAGAAAAATTGAGAGAAAGTTGGGAAAAAAAGAAAAAAAGAGAAATAGAGAAGTTGAAAAAAAGGCTTTTAAGGGGTAATTAATTTTCTCTTTTTTTTAGGAATTGTGTCAATCCTTTGTGTATCCTTTATTATTCCAAAAATTTCAAACACTTTTGATGTACCTAGGTTTTCCCATCTATCAAGAGCCTGGAAAGTAATTTCATATTTATTGTATGGCGGAGATATTAAAAATTCATAGGGAGGGATCGAATCAATTTGAGATTCCTTACCGTCTATTAATAATTTTACCCATAATATTTTGGATTTATCTTCTACAGAAACAGTTATTTTAAAAGAATCTCTTATAGTATCTTTTTCCCTCAAATTTAAGACATTTATTATTGGTGCCTCTAGGTCTGGTTTACCTGGAGGAGGGGCTTTATAACCACAGCAAAAGAGAAATAAGGTTAAAAGTTTTATTTTGGAAAATTTCATTTTATATAGTATATAATAAAGAAAATGGAAAATGTCGCTCCTACGCGAATGGTAATGCTTTTAAAGAAAAGGCAAATAAAGGTTGCAGAAAGTGGGGTAGCTCTTTTAAAAAACAAAAGAGATGCTCTCCTATCTGAATTTCTAAATCTAATAAAGCCACTTTTAAGGGAGTATAAGGAGTTAGATAGGACTACTAAAAAGGCTATGAATACCCTTATACTTGCTATTGGAAAGGATGGTTCAGAAGAGTTAAGATCTGCAGCCCTTTTGTCATCTAAAGAAATTGTACTAAAAATGAAAGAGAGAAAACTTTGGGGAGTTTCTATCCCAGAAATTGAAAAAAAAGATGGAAAAAAAACAATTTCCTCAAGGTTTTTAAGTCCCTTCTCTGTTACAACAAGAATAGATGGGACTACCTCAGTCTTTGAAACTTTAATAGACAAGATTCTTTCAATCGTTCCACTTGAGATTAAGTTTAAAAGAATAGGAGAAGAAATAAAAAAAACTACAAGAAGAGTAAACGCTCTTGAACAAAAGATAATACCAAGACTTAAGGAGGAGGTTAATTACATAAGAAGAGCCCTTGAAGATAGAGAGAGGGAAGATAAGTTCAGAATGAAACTTTTGAAAAGGAAGAGGTCGTAAAATGCCTTTGATGCAATCAATAAGAAAGAATGCAAGAGTTATCTTGTTTTTAATGGCTATTACTTTTATTTTATGGATTTTCCTTGAACTCGGAATGGATATTGCTGGTTATGAAATTACAAAACCCTATCAGAGAGGAATAATAGCTGAAATTGATGGAGTCCAGGTGAGTTTTGATACTTATCAAGATTTATTAAACGAACTTATTGAGAGAGAAAGAAACTTAAGAGGCGATTTAACCGATAGAGATATTGCACTAATTGAGTCAAGGGCTTTTGATGAGCTTTTGTTTAGAACAAGATTTTCTGAAATCAGAAAGAAAAGAAAATTAATTGTTGATGATAATCTTTTAAATACAATAATTTTGAATGCACCACCCCCGGAAGTTTTACAAGACAGTTCCTTTTGGATAAAAGATAGCTTTGATATTAATAAATACAGACAATTTTTGGAGGATCCCTCAAACAGAGAAATTGTTTTAAACTACGCAAAAAATATAATAGAGTCTTATCCTGTTGAACTTATGAATCTTGATATTACCTCAATGCTACATATATCTAAGGATGAAATAGAGAAAGAACTCTTTAATAGATTAACGAATTTTACTTTTAAATATTATCAGGTTCTTTATCTTCAGATTCCTGATACTCAAATTAAATTTAACGATGACAGCTTAAGGTACTTTTATAATAAAAATAAAAAGGATTTTAAAAGGGAGGGCTTTTACAAGATAGGCTATGTAAAGATTGAACTGAAACCTTCAAAGTCTGACAGCGCCCTAGTGCTAGAAGATTTAAAAGAAATAAGAGAACTTTTAATTAATAATAAAATTGACATATTTGAGGCAAATAAAACCTACAACAGAATATTGAGATATAAAAAGGATACGGTATTTAGTACAAAAGAGGGCTCAAAGGTTTACGAAATTTTGGTTAACTATAAGGAAAAAGAAATAACAGAGCCTGTAATAATAGGAGATACCGCCTTTGTTTTCTTTATGGAGAGTAAAGGAGAAAAGGAGATAAAGTATAGAGTTTTAGTTTCGTCTATAGTGACAACAAGTTACGAAACAAGAATGAATTTAAAAGATAAAGCGACCAATCTATTCAAAGAGGCAAAAGAAAGGGGTTTAAAAGTTGCGGCAGAATCTTATAAAGTTGAATACAGGGAAAGTGGAGAAATTACCTATGATTTACCATTTATTCCTGGAATAGGAGAAAATGATGCTATAAGAGAGTGGATTAAAAAATCACGTAAGGGCTCTATTCAAAAGTTTTGGACACCAGAAGGATTTTACATTATAGAGATTCTTGATAAAACAAAGCCAAAAATCGAAAATTTTGAAGAAGTTAAAAGTAAGGTGAAGTTTATGTATTTAAAATCAAAAAAAGAAAAAATTGGATTAAATATTTCTGAAAAAATCTTAAAAGGAGAAGTTTTTGATACAAGTTTTGTGATCAAAAAAGAGTTTAAAGATATAAATTTCTATGATAGAGCGTTTGGATTACAGTACCCTGATAGAGTATATGGACTACTTGTACGCATGAACGTGGGTGAGAAAAAGAGAATCTCTGTTCCTGGATCTATAATAATAGTTGAACTTTTAGATAAAAGAGAACCATCTACAGAGGAGGTGTCCGTAAAGCTAAATGAGTATTATGAACGTCACCTCACGAGTTTGCAAAATAAAGTATTTAGCTCCTTTTACCAGGAGTTAAAAAGCAGGGAAGGCGTTAAAGATTATAGGTCTAGTTTTTTCGAGTAAATTAATTCTTTTACTTTTTAGTAAGCTCACATCTTATACGTTTAATGACATTTATTTTATAAATTCTCATAGTTTTAGCAATAAAACTTTAATAAAAATTTCGGGCATTCCAATTGGAAGAGAAACAAAAGATGTTACAGTCTTAAATGGATTACAAAGAGTTACAACTTTTTACAAATCAATGGGTTTTCTCGATTTCAGAATAATTGATTATAAAATTACAAAAAAAGAGAGCTTTCACTACCTTTACGTATATGTTTATGAGGGAACAAGAAAAATAATAAAAGAAATTTTTATAGATCCTGACACATTCAGTTTTTTATTAAAATTTTTGAAAAAAAAATTACCAACTTTTTATTCAGAGGATTTTTTACACAGTTTTGAAGAAAAAGTATATAGTTATTTTACAGAGAACGGTTTTTTTTTCTTTAATTATGAAAGATTAGTTGAGAGAAGTTCTGATACACTGAAAATTATTTATAAACTGAGGCCAGGAAAAAAAGTAAAGATAAGAGAAATAAAAATAGAGGGTCTATCACCAAAAACAAGAAAAAAAATAATTTTAGATGCGATTGAACTAAAAGAAGGTGATTATCTTTTGCTTGATAAACTTTATCTATCGGTTAAGAATGTATATTCAATGGGAATAATAAGAAGTTTAGATTACAAGGTTATACCAAACTCTGATTCTACTGAGGTTGATATTCATTTTAACGTAAAAGAGGAGAAGATGAGAGCCTTAAGGTCAGGATATGGTTATTCAAGTGATGGATTTTCACAGTTTAGGTTAGAGCTCGAGCACTTAAATGTTTTTAATAATGCTCAGAGATTAGCTCTTTTAGCTAAATCTTACTTTAATGCTAAGTCATTTTTACACTGGGAGTTTTCTTTAAGATATCAAGATCCAAATTTTGTTATAAAGAAAAATATCCTTGAGTTGCTTCCCTTTTATTATTTTGATAAATTAGAGGATGTAATTAGGTTTGGATTTGAATCAAGGTATATGATAAAAAGGGGTGCATGGATTTTTGAAACAAATTTAATTTGGCAAAATGTTAGAACTATTTATAAATCAAAGGAACTCTTTTACTTAAATGGTTTAGGGTTTTCTTATACACAAGATAAAAGGGATAACATATTAGATACAAAAGAAGGTTATCGTATATATAAGTTTATAAATGCTTATGGTTCAGTTTTTGGGGGAACTGAAAACCTTTTAAAACTAGGCTATGATTTTTCTTTTTTTGAAACTTTTAAAACTTATACAATTGCCTTTAGATTTACAGGTGGAAGTATTGTTCCCTATCCTCCTTCAGAAATTGTTCCTTACTCTGAAAGATTTCTACTTGGCGGAGAGGGTTCTCTAAGAGGTGTAAAAAGATATTCGGTTGGTGATTATGATATAAGGGGTATAAAAAGTGGAACGAACTTTTATCTTATAAATTTTGAAATTAGAAAGGTTTTAACGAGTTACTTAAAATTTGTAATTTTTTTCGATACCGGAACTTGTTCAAACATATTTTCGTATAAATCCTTTAAGAATAACGCCTTTGGTTTTGGAATGGGTTTTAGATATTTTTTTGGAATATTACCCTTTAGAGTTGATTTAGGTACTAATAATTATTTTCTCAGAACAAAGGAGCTTTTCCTATATCTTGGATTAGGTCATTATTTTTAATTTAACCTTATAGAGGTAGTGTTTATTTTTATATGTTTAATGATTGAGCTCTTCTAAAAAAGGTTGGTATTTCTAAGTCTCCATTTTCATTAAGGTGTTGAAGATTTTTTTCTTTAAATGGGGTAAATAAACTTTCCCTTTTTTCAACAGCATCTGGTATACCTGCAGCAACTATAGTAACTTCGACTTTTCCATTCATCTCATCGGTGTAATCTAGTCCAGTTATAATCTCTGGATTTTCATTTTCATTTTCAGCTGAAACAATACTCATTATCTCTTGAATTTCCTTTAAGGTTAAATCATTTCCTCCAGCTATATTTAAAAGAATTCCTTTAGCATGTTTTATACCATCACTATCAATAAGAGGGGAATGTATTGCGTTCATTACTGCGTCTTTAGCTTTTGTGTCGCCTTCTCCTATTCCTATACCCATTACAGATTTTCCACCATATTTTAGTATACTTCTAATATCGGCAAAGTCAACGTTTACATATTGTGGCTTTTGTATGATGTTTACGATACCCTTAACAGCCTGAAACAGCACTTCATCTACCTTTTTAAATCCTTCTCTGAGTGATAAATTCTCATTTCCATTTGTTAAAAGTCTATCGTTAGGAATTACTATATAGGAGTTAACGTATTTTTTTAATTCATGTAAAGATTCGATTGCTCTTCTTTGTCTTAGAGGTCCTTCCATAGAAAAGGGTAGCGTTACCACAGCTGAAGTAAGTATATTTAGGTCTTCTTTACATAGTTTAGCAATAATTGGTATTCCACCACTTCCTGTACCTCCTCCAAGTCCAGCTGCAAGAAATACCATATCAGCGTCTTTTAATAAACTTTTTATTTCTTCGATAGATTCTTCAACAGCTCTTTTTCCTATCTCTGGATCACCTCCTGAACCTTGTCCTTTTGTTATGTTTTTTCCCAATTGAATTTTAATATTAACGGGAATTCTGCTTAGGGCTTGAATATCTGTATTTGCCACCATAAGCTCTATGTTTTCCATTCCTTTTTCAGCCATGAACTTTACAGCATTTGAACCTCCGCCTCCTATTCCTAAAACTTTAATTCTTATTTGTCTAATTCCGCTGTCATGTAACCTAATCATAACTCTGTTTTTTCCTTTAATTTTTTGGATTTGAACCCCATTAAAAGTTTTCAAAAAATTCTTTTATACTTTTCAATATACCTCCCGAGAAAAAGCCTTTCTGTTTTGCTTTACTATCGCCATATTTTATATTTCTTAGAATAAAGCCTAATCTCAAGGCACCTAAAGACGCAGAGTAGGAGGGATCATTAACTAAATCTTCGGATAATCCTCTGAAATCCTTTGGTTTACCAACTATACATGGAAGATTAAATACACTTTCCACCATTTCTGTAATCCCCTTTAATTTTGCTACCCCCCCTACAAGAACAATTCCAGCTGATAATTTGTTAAGGTCAACTACTTTGTCTAATTGCCACTTCGTAAGTGAGAGTAATTCCTCTACTCTTGCATAAATCGTTTCTATTATTAAAGAAACCTTAAATTTCTTAGAGGGACGTTCTCCTATTCCCTTTAGCTCTATTTCTTCATTTTTATCATCGATTTTATCGAAGGATTCAAGGATTTCTTTTGCTGTTTTATTTGGTATCCTTAAAATTTTAATTAAATCATTTATAATAAGTTTTCCACCCAATAAGAAGGAATTTGCATAAAGAAGGGCTCCCTTATTCCAGACAGCTACATCTATTGTTCCCATTCCAATATCCATAAGAATAACACCTTGATTTATTTCTTCTTCTTCAAGAACAGCATAAGAGGAAGCAATCGGAGAATAGACAAAATTTTCAACGTTGAAGCCGCTCCTTTCAACTACTTTCCTTAAAGTACTTAAAACATTTCTTTTAGCCTTTAAGATAAACGTTTCAACCTCGAGCTTAGAACCAATCATCCCCACAGGCTCTTTTATACCCCTTAAGTCATCGACTATGTATTCGTTTGGATGGACATAAATTATTGATCTATCGAGGGTATCTACTTTTTGAATTGATGTGTTTATAACTCTTATTCTATCACTTTCATGTATTTCTCCGTCAGAATCATGTACCTTAACAAAACCTTTCTCTATTTCACTTTCAATGTAATTACCGTTTATTACTAAAATTAATCTTGTTTTTTTCTTTGGAACCTCACCCTTTAATCTAAAAGCTTCTTCTACAGCTAATTTTATCGTATTTGAAACTTTTTCAATGTTTTGAACTACCCCTGATTCGATTCCCTGTGACTCAATTTTGGATGAGTAACCCTCAACTTTTATTGTTTTCTTTTCTTCTATTCCGAAAACTGCTAACACTTTAGAGGTACCTAGATCTACACAGACAATTCTCCTATTTTCCACTTTTTACCTCCGTTCTAAAAAAGATAAAATTTCTAAGTTCAAAGTATCTTTAAAATCCTCTATTTCTGTTAAATATCTTATTTTTTTGTCAAATCTACCAAGACCAAATATAATTAACTTTTCGTTATGTGTATAAATTGAGATTTTAAGTGGTTCAACATACTTAATTTCAGAGTAAAACTTGCTTTCGGTGTCTTTTATCCTTTTTAGTAACTCCGAAACCGGGTATAAAAATGAATTCATCCTGAAGCTATCATGTTCATTACTCATATCCACCCCGATAATCTCAGGTAAGTTCTTCTTAGATAAACTATCGATAATTCTTTTATCACTAATCTTTAATAAAAATCCTTTAGAGGTTAAAAATAAGTTTCCATCATATTTTGCTAAAATTTCACCATGATAACTCACACCGATTTTTTCGTTCCTCTTAAAACCGAATAGAAATAAAATTAAAAGTATATATTTTCTTTTACCCCTCATGGAGGATTTCCTCTAAATATAAAATTTCTCTTTCAAGCAAGATTCCAAATTTTTCGTAAACTTTTTCTTGGATTATTTTTATAATCTCCCTTATATCCTTAGCTTTTGCATTTCCTACATTTATAATAAAGTTTGCATGTTTTCTCGAGACTTCTGCTCCACCAACTCTGAATCCCTTAAGTCCTGCAAGTTCAATAAGTTTACCTGCAGGATTATCCTTTGAGGGATTCTTGAATACACACCCAGCTGAAGGGTACTCAAGAGGCTGTGTTAGCTTCTTTTTACTTAAAATAGAGAAAATTTCCTCTTCTATTTTTTCTCTGCTTTTTCTCTCAAGTTTAAAATAAGCGCTTATTATTAAACCCCCTTTGTAGCCCTTTCTATATGAAAATTCAATCTCATTCTTCTTTATTCTTCTAAATCCATTTTTTTCATATACAAAAATTTCATCTAAATAGTCCGATATACTTTTTCCCATGCTCCCTAAGTTCATACAAATTGCTCCTCCCACTGTTGCGGGTATCCCCGCTGTGAATTCAAGCCCTCCCATCTCTACTTTCTTTAATTTAGGAATTATTTTTGAAAATTTTACACCTGCATCAACTATCACGCCGTCATCAGTTAAAGTGATTTCCTTTAAATTTTCTGTCGAAATTATTAGAGCCTCAAAAAACCCATCTGGAAAGAGTATGTTTGAACCTCCCCCTAAAAATGCATAGGGTATACCTCTTTTTTGTGCAAAATTTATTACATACAAGATCTCCTCTATATTAGATGGTTCAGCATATAATGAGCAAACTGAATGAATTTTTAGTGTATTTTTATTTTTTAAATTTACCTTTCTTTTCAAAATTTTATTAGCCAAGGATATCATTATAAACCTCCTCTACGATTTTATAAACATTTCCTGCTCCAACTGAACATATGAGATCCTTCTCCCTTACGATTTTCATCAATTTTTCTTTAAGATTTTTCTCTCCATCTATAACCTCTACCCCTTTTTTTCTTAATTCATCAACAATAAGTTTGTGAGAAACCCCTTTTATCCTTTTTTCTCCCGCTGGATATATAGGTAAAACTACAACAACATCTGCACCTTGTAAACTCTCGGCAATTTCTTTCCAAAGTAACTTTGTTCTTGAGTATCTGTGAGGTTGGAATATAACTATTAGCCTTCCATCTTCCCAAAAATTACGAGCTGTTTTCAAAAATTCTCTTATTTCTGTTGGATGATGTGCGTAATCATCAATAAGACCTATTCCCTTTTTTACTCCTTTAAACTCAAATCTCCTTTTAACCCCCTTAAATTCATAAAGTGTTCTTTTTACAATATAAAAGGGTATTCTTAAAAAGTGGGCAACTGAGATAGTAGCTAATGCGTTGTATACGTTATGAAGACCCGGTATATTCATTTCAAATTTGCCTATATTTTCTCCCTTAATGCTAACCTCAAACTCACTTCCCACTTTTTTAAGGTTTATATTATATGCGTAAACGTCATTTGATTTTTTTAAACCGTAACTTATTTTTTTCCTTTCAATTGATTGAGCAAGTTTTCTTAAATTTTTATCATCTCCACAATAAATTATCGCTCCATAAAATGGTATCTTTAGCATAAACTCTTTAAAGGCATTTTTTAAAGCTTTCATTGTCTTATAAGTATCAAGATGTTCCTTGTCAATGTTTGTTATTACACCTATGCTTGGAAAAAGTTGTAAGAAAGATTTATCTGATTCGTCTGCCTCAGCAACTAAAAATTGACCCCACCCGAATACCCCTCCTGTGTCTAATCCCCTTACTATTCCACCAACTATAAAAGTAGGTTCAAGTCCTGCATCTTTTAATAGGTTTGATATCATCGTTGTAGTTGTAGATTTTCCATGGGCTCCAGTAACGCATATAGAGAACTTTATTTTTGTAAGTTCTGAAAGCATTTCAGCGCGTCTTATTACTGGAATTCCCTTAGATTTTGCCTCTTTAATTTCTATGTTTGAAAGTGGTACCGCAGAAGAATAAACTACAAGATCTGGATTATTTATATTTTCTTTTCTATGTCCATAGAAAACTTTAATTCCGAGAGATTCGAGTCTCTGTGTAATTTCACTTTTTTTAATGTCACTTCCTGTTATTTCAAAACCGAGAAGTTTTAGTACTTCTGCAAGACCTGACATACCAGCTCCGCCTATGCCTACAAAATGAATTCTTCTTATTCCGGTATGGATGAAAAGCATATCTTTAGCTCCTTTTTTAAAACTTCTTTCCAATTTGGTAATTCTTTAAATTCATCTTTCTTTTTCAAAAGATCCTCTATTTCGTTTTTTAAAGTGTTAGGATCGATCTTTTCTTCTTCTATTACTTTAAGGGTTCCGTAATTTTTTGCAAAAAGGGCGTTGTAGTATTGATGGTTGTCTTTTGCATAGGGGTAGGGAATAAAAATGGCTTTTTTCTTTAATTTTAATATCTCAAAGACTGCACCGGATCCTGCTCTTGATACTACTATGTCAGAAGCTGAGTAAAAAATCTCTATATCATCTCTAAAAGGAAAGAGGAAGAAATTTTCGCCTTTTAGCTTTTCCCTATATTCGTCAAAGAGCTTACCAGCCATAACTAAAACAGTACCATCTTTTAATTTTGAATATAGGTAAGAAAGTTCTATAAGTTTTTTTGCACCTTGACTTCCACCTAAAAATAAAACAGTCTCTTTGTTTTCGGGAATCCTTAGAATTTTTCGAGCCTCTTCTTTTGGAATTTCTTTTAACTCTCTTATCGGATTTCCAAGGAATATACATTTCTTTTTTAGGAATTTTTCGGTTTCTCTGAAACTGATGAAAATTCTATGGGCGAACTTACTGAAAAATCTTGTTATAAGCCCTGGAATTGAATTCTGTTCAAATACAAAGATTTTTTTTCCTGTTATAAGAGAAGGTACAAAAAAGGGAGAAGAAGCATAACTCCCAAATACGAATATAAAATTGGGTCTTAGTTTTAAGATTAAATAAAAGGCAAAAACTGTACTCTTTAGAATTTTATATAGGTTATAAAGAAAATGAGTTATGTTTTTTAACTCTAAGGGAGCAGAATCAAACTTATAGTCGTAAGCTATTTTCTTATTAAAATGAGCTTTTGGTGAGATAATTAAATAAGTTTTTATTTTCATATTTTCAAGAAAATCTCTTACCTCTATAGCAGGAAAGATGTGACCGCCTGTTCCACCTGTAACTATGAAAACCTTGACCATAGCACGAAATTCTCCTCTTTGCTGTGACCTACCTCACTTTTGATGATGTTAAGGGAGACTCCTAGAAGAAAAGAATAGGTTATTCCAGAAGAACCACCGTAAGATAAAAGAGGAAGAGGAACTCCTGTAACCGGTAATAAGCCTAGATTTACTGATATATGAACAAAAACGTTAAAGAATATAAAAAGCCCTGTTCCAAACAGAAAATTTCTATAAAATTCATCACTTATTAAAATTGCACTATCAAAAAGAGTCTTAATTATCAAAGAATATATTAGAATTAAAATAAAGACGCCAAGGAGGCCTGTTTCTTCGGCTATATGAGAGAATAAGAAGTCCTTTGATACTTCAGGTAAAAACTTATACTTAATCTTTCCCTTACCTATTCCTACCCCTAAGATACCCCCTCTTGAAATAGCTATCTTTGCCTGTTTTACCTGATAAACAGTCTCCCCACTCATGTGTTTCTCTATTCGACTTATTACATATCCTCTTTTAAGGCTAAGTAAAGCTATGATAATTAAAAGGGAGATAGAAAGTGGCAAAAGAAGGTGATTCAGTTTGACACCGTTTATAAAAAGTAGGGAAAAAGTTACAAAAATTATTGAAATTATCATAGAAAAGTGGGGAATATTGTATAGTAAAAAAATTGAGAGGAGTATGTAGAAAATTGTTCCTATAAACTTTAATAGGTTATACGGTTCACTTAAAAAGTGAGACATCTGAAGTAGAAAGCCAATTTTAAAAATTTCAGAGGGCTGGAGCGTAAAGTCTCCAATGGTTAACCACCTGTGAGTATTTTTTATTGAGATATCTAATATTATAGGCACTGAAAGTAAAATCAAAAGGGTCCAGGCTATGAAAAATCTAAATTTTTTAAAGATAGCTATGGGGAATATAAGACCAATTAGAAAGAAAATTACATTCAAGATATTTCTTGATATAATTTTCATAAGATCTTCGAAGAAAATTTCTTCTCCTACAAATATCCAAGAATAAAAACTAGATGAAAATAAGAAGATAAATGAAAGAAGCGAGAGTGTAAGGACAAAAAATATTAAATTTCTCTCACCCATTTTTTGAAATCCTCGCCTCTTTGTGCATAGTTTTTGTATTGATCAAAACTTGATAAACCTGGAGAGAAAAGAATAATATCACCTCTTTCTGCCACTTCTTTCGCCTTTATTACAGCTTCTCTTACAGTGTTTACCTTAAACATCTCTTTGATACCACCTAAGTCACTCTCAAGAAAATCCTTAGCCTCACCGTACAGGATTATCTTTTTTACTTTATTCTTAACTTCTTCTTTAATTATTCTGAAACTTATATTTTTATTCTTACCGCCCAGTATAAGTATTATGTTTTTACTATTGAATGATTTTAAAGCGTATAAAACTGAGTGAGGATTTGTTGATTTTGAATCGTTTATCCAAAGAATATCATCTTCTTTTTTTACAGGCTCAAGGCGGTGAGGTAAAGGTTCAAGCTTACTTAACGCATTAATTATATTTTCCTTATCAACACCTAACAGAAAACTAACTAAAATCGCAAAGGCAATGTTGTACCTATTTCCCTCCCCAATAAACTTTTCAAATCGATCCTCTATTTTCTCCTCTATGTTATCTAAACTTATCACAAATTTGTCCTTTGAGTAATAAACGCCTCTTACTTTTTCATAAAGAGAGACGCGCAGTGTTTTAACGCTGGTTGCTTTTATATCTTTTAAATTTTCATCATCCTGATTTATTATTAAAATACCGTTTCCATCCATATTTTTGAATATCTTTAATTTAGCTTCTTTGTATTCTTCGAAAGAACTATGAGAGTCAAGGTGATCTTCGGAAATGTTTAAAATACAGGCTATGTTAGGTTTAAACCTTTTAATAAATTGAAGTTGAAAGCTTGATACCTCCATTACAAAAATTCCTTCTCTTAAATAAAGATCTGTTATTGGCTTTCCTACGTTACCACAGAGATAAACTTTTTTATCTTTGAAGAATTCCTTTAATATGCTATATACAAGATAGGATGTTGTTGTTTTCCCATTAGTTCCAGTTATAGCAACAATTTCTCCTCTTATTAATTTATAACCAAATTCAAGCTCAGGAATAATAGTTTTTTCATCTTCAATTAGATTTTTTAATTTTACGCTATTTAAAGGAATACCCGGAGAAAGAACTATTTTATCAAAAAGTGGTATAAGGTGTTCATTCTCTAACTTTTTGTCTATAATAAATGGTTTATAGCCCTCTTTTGTCATGAAGGAATATACGGATTTTCCCGATGAACCGAAACCCCATATGGCTACTTTCATCTTATTTTAAGAGTGCTTACTGCAATTAAAGAGAAAACAAGAGAAAGTATCCAAAATCTTACAACAATTTTAGATTCAGGTAAACCTTTTTTCTCAAAATGATGATGAATTGGTGCAATTAGAAAAACTCTTTTGCCGAACCTTCTATAAGATACAACTTGTATTATTACACTCATTGCTTCAATTACTAAAACAAAACCTGCTATGGGAAGTAAAAGCTCTTGCTTAGTGAGTGCTGCCATAGATGCAACTCCTGCCCCTAAGGCATGGGATCCTGTATCACCCATAAATATTTCAGCAGGATGTGAATTAAACCATAGAAAGCCTACTACTGAACCCAAGAGGGCAGACCCAAATACAGTTAATTCCCAGGATTTTGGAATGAAAAGTATGTTAAGGTAATCTGCGATTTTAGCATGTCCACCGGTGTAAGCAAGAACTGTATAAGCAAAAATTATTGGAGCCAATACTCCTACTGCAAGTCCATCAAGTCCATCTGTTAAATTTACTGAATTTATTGTGCCAAGATACATATAAAAAAGAAAGAAAGGATAGAAAAGTCCAAGAGGTATCAAGATATTTTTGAAAAATAGCATTTGTGTTTTAAATCTTATGTCAGGACTAAAAAGGAAAAAGTAAAATGAAAGAGTAAGTAGTGTTAAGATGACCTGTAGAATAAACTTAGGCACCTGTCTAAGACCTTTTTTCTTTTTTCTTTTTGTTAGGTCATCGAGAAATCCAATTAAAGAAAAGCCCACAAAGGGGAAAATAGTTGCATATAAAAATATATTTCTTAAATCTCCCCAGATTAAAAGAGATAAAATTACAGATATAACAATGATTATTCCACCTGCTGTGGGAGTACCTTCTTTTTTTCTATGCTCTGTAGGAACATCTTCTCTAATATTTTCTCTAAGGTTATATTTGTAACAGAGCTTTATATAATAGGGCGTTAAAATTAAAGTTAAAAGAAAAGATGTAACTGCGGCATAAGCTGCTCTGAATGTAACGTAACCTAAAAGATTAAAGGGGGAAAAGTAAACTTTTAAGGGATAAATGAATTCAAGTATCATTTCTTAATCCCTCCAGAATTTTTTCCATTTCCATTTTTCTTGATCCTTTTATAATAACAAGTGAGTCTCTCTGAGTTACCTCAACCAGCTTTTCTCTCATTTTTTCTCTGTTATCAAAGTGGATGGAGTAGAGTCCTACCTTTTGTGCTTCCTCAAAAGTAAATCTTGAGTTTTCTCCGATTGTGAAGACAGCGTTATAATTTTTGGATTTAAGTAAACGGGCAATTTCTCTATGATAAGCTTCTGAGTATTCCCCAAGCTCTAACATATCACCCATGAATAGGTATTTTTCTTTTTTCTTAAAGAACGTACCTGTTTTTATGGTATCTTCCATAGAAAGAGGATTTGCATTATAAGAGTCAAGAATAATTAAGGCATTCTTGTATTTAATAATTTCCATTCTTAAATCTGGAAATTTGAAATCTGAGAAAATATCTTTATAGGTTTCGAGTTTTAGTATAGTAGCAGTTTTAAAGGCAGCAATAGCGTTTTCCATCATGCCAAAACTTGGAACACTTAGAGATATTTCAAATTCTCCACTATATATAAATTTCTCATTATCCCATATTGCGTTTTTACTATCGAGTTCAAAGTAAACTATCCTTGCCTTTGTTTTAAGTTTTTCTAAAAAAGGTATATTTTTGTTAATAACAAGATATCCAGTAGATGGAATATCCTTAGCGATTTTAAATTTTTCTTCTGCAACCTTTGCTATGCTTTTAAGACCTTCAAGATGTCCGGGTCCTACTTTTGTTATTATAGCAATGTCTGGTTTAATAATACCAGAAAGCACCTCCATCTCTCCTTCCCTGTTTATTCCTGCCTCAGCAACTATATACTCTGAATCTGGGGGTGCATTAAGGAAGGTTAGAGAAACTCCAATAAAATTATTATAGCTTTTTGGTGAAGGATAATTTTTTCTATTATTTTTGTTCATTATGTGAGAGAGCATGAATTTAAGTGTAGTTTTTCCCACTGTTCCTGTTATTCCTATTACTTTTCCCTTAAATTCTTCTCTTTTTCTCTTTGCAAGTTCCATTAAAAATTTCAGTGTGTCTTTAACAAATATTACTCTGTCTTTAAGGTCAACTTTATCTTTAAATTCTTCAGGTAATATACAGAGTTTAGCTCCTCTTTCTAGTGCGGATTTATAAAAATAGGCACCATGAGTTTTTTCTCCCTCAAGAGCAATGAAGATGTCATCTTTTTCAACTTCTTGAGAGTTTATCTTTACGGCTTTAAGATCTTTTAAAATTTCATCTATCAGTTCTTTCATTTTTTTCCTTTAAGATTTCAAGTACTACATCTTTATCTTTGAAGGGAATTTTTTCGCCCTTTACTTCCATGTACTCTTCATGTCCCTTTCCTGCAACAAGGAGCAGATCCCCTTCTTCAGCTATTTCAATTCCCTTTTCTATTGCCTTTTTTCTATCACTTATGACTATAACTTTGTTTAATTCACCCTCTGGTATTCCTGACTTTATGTCTTCTATTATTTTAATTGGATCCTCAAACCTTGGGTTGTCAGTTGTTATAATTACAATATCAGAAAATTCTGCTGCTATTCGTCCCATTAGTGGTCTTTTTTCCTTGTCCCTATTGCCCCCAGCTCCGAAGATAGTTATGATTCTTCTTGGCTGTAAACTCCTTAGAGTTTCAAGAACAGCTCCAATAGCATCTGGTGTATGGGCATAGTCTATAAATATGTCAAATCCTCTCTTAGTTTTTATCTTTTCCAGTCTTCCTTCCACTCCCTCGAATTCACCCATATATTTTGTAAAGCTTTCTTCATCAAATCCAAGTTCTTTTAAAATAGCAAACACAGAACATATGTTGTAAGCGTTAAATTTGCCTATTAGTTTTGTCTCAAATTCTACTTTTTTATTATCGTATTCTATTTTTAGTCCCATACCGTTTGTTGATAAGTATCTTATGAAAACCCTATAGTCAAGGTTTTCAAGGTACATGCCGTAACTTTTTTTATTTTTACGTTCAATTTCTTCGAAAACCCTTTTTCCATATATGTTTTCGATGTTTATTATTGAGGGTGCTTCTTCTTTTAAAAGATTAAAGGCTTTCTTTTTAGCGTTATAATAATTTTCCATAGTCTTGTGAAAGTCAAGGTGATCTTGAGTAATGCCAGTGTAAATAAGCCCGTCAATTTCTATGTTATATATCCTTTTTTGTTCTAAACCATGGGAAGTAATTTCCATAAAGAGGTACTCTATTTTTTCTTTATTCATTTCGTGAAAAATTTTATATAGGTGTGTAGAAGGTGGAGTTGTGTATCCCTGGTATATAATCCTTTCTCCTACTCTTGAATTTAAAGTACCTATTACTCCATTTTTAATTCCCATTTTGCTAAAAACAAAGGATAATAAATTTGTTGTTGTTGTTTTACCGTTTGTTCCGGTTACACCTATAATTTTGAATTCTGGTTTTCCGTAAAATCTTTTCAGTATTTCGTGCATTACTTCAAGGGGTTTTTCTGTGATAAACTGAGTTATGTTAAGGTTTTCGAATTTCTCATCTGTTACTATACAAATGGCTCCGTTTTTAATTGCTTCATCAATATGGTTTTTACCGTGTGTTTTAAGTCCAGGAAGAGCTACAAATATATAATTTTTCTTCACTTCCTTAGAGTTTTCAGCAATTCCCTCAACTTCTATCTCTTTATAGTTCAAAAATTCACCATTTAAGGATTTAAATAGCTCCCCCAATTTCATAGATATTTTCTCCGTTTATAGCTTCTATATTTTCCACTATTTTTTTAAACATTTCTGGTATAATCTCGGATGAGAATCTCACATTCTGTGGTTCATCTAGTCCAATGTAGATTAAATAATTTGGGTTTTCTTGTGGATAAAAGCCAACAAAGCTCATTACAGATAACTCTTTTGAGTATTTTCCGTTTATCACTTTTTGGGAGGTTCCAGTTTTACCACATATACTTAATCCCTCTATTTTTGCCTTTTTCCCGCTTCCTTTTTCTACAACTTTTCTTAAGAAATTTTTGATGATGTATATTTCTCTGTTATCAAAAATTTTTCTAACGACAATTTTACTTCTAAATTCTTTAAATTTATTTTCTTTAGTTATGCCCTTTAAAATGATGGGGTGAAGGAGGTAGCCGTCGTTAGCAATAGCTGAATAAAAAAGAGCGATCTGAAGTGGTGTAACAAGTAAGCCCTGTCCAAAAGAAAATGATAAAAGGTCTACTTTATTCATCTTCTTCTTTATTAAACCTTTACCCTCTCCTGGAAAAAGTATACCTGTAGGAGTGCCGAATCCACATTTTTTGGCAAAGTTTATAAGTTCATCTGTATTACACCTTTCAGATATCTTTGATATTCCTATGTTAGACGAATAGACAATGATGTCTTCAATTGTGAATTCATTTTTCTTCTTTTTTTCAATTTCAGGATCTTCTATGATTACGTCTTTTATAACGATAGGTTTAGATACATCGAATAATTCATCAATTTTAATTTTTGAATGTCTTATTGCGAATATGGCAGTAAGGACTTTAAAGACAGAGCCAGGTTCAAATAGGTACTGCACGTTATTATTTCTGTAGTTTTCGTCGGTGTAGTTATAAAAGTTTTCGGGATCAAAAAAGGGATAAGAAGAAAGGGCTAGGATTTCTCCGTTTTGAGGATTTAACACCGTAACCCAGCCCTTTTTTGCCCTGTATTTTAGAGCATACTCCTTAAGAACTTCGGAGCAAATCTTTTGAATCTTAATGTCTATTGTAAGAATGATATCACTTCCATTTTGGGGAGGAATGATTTTACTTTCAGGTAGCACAGTATAGTTACCGTCAGCTGTTCTAAAAAGTTCAATTTTACCGTCTTTTCCTTTTAAGATTTTGTTAAATTCAAACTCAATTCCTTCAACTCCTTCGTTGTCGATGTTTACAAAGCCTATTAAGTTACTTGTTATCCAACCAAAGGGATATTTTCTTTTCCAGTCGTAGTTATCTGGCAAGGTAAGGGTTAGAGGGATTAAGTTCCTATCGTAGATTTCTCCCCTTTTTCCCTTAATTGTTCTTATTTTAATAAATACTTTATTACCTTCCCTTTTATAAACTTCGCTTGCTGGAGAGAGACCTAAGTTTGAGGCTTTAAAAAATATTAATAAGAAAGAAAAGAGAATTAATTGTTTGTAAAACTTAGTTCTTATCGGTATTTTTCTATTATCTCCCCGCATAGCTTTTTTCTTCTACTTGCTTATTTAGGAGTGCATTAAAAAATTCGATTTTGGCATTTATAGTTCTATGGTAGAGTTCAAGGATTTCTCTTTCTTTCTTATAAACCTCTCTTGATTTTTCGAGGACTTTTCCTCTTAAAAAGAGTAAAAACAGAATATACATAAACAAAAGCAGAATTATTTTAGTTTTCTTGAATTTTCCTTTCATAGTTTTTCAGCAGCCCTCAATTTACATGACCTGCAGTTTGGTTTTAATTTTATTTCTTCTTCGGTTGGTAAAAGTGGTTTTTTGGTTAAAATTTTAAATTCCTTATTTTTCAGAAAATTCTTTACGAGTCTATCCTCTATTGAGTGGTAGGATAGGAAAATTACTCTTCCCCCCTTTTCAATTATCTGTGGTAAGAAGGAAAAGACAGTTTGTATATTTTTTATTTCATCGTTTATCCAGATTCTGAATGCCTGATAAACCTTCTGAAGGATTTTTTCTTTATTTCCCCTTATTTTATCGAGAATTGCCTCGTTGAGCTCCTCCGTGTACTTTATTTCCCTTGCCCTTAATTTTTTAAAAATGTTGATCGCTATCTTTTTATAATTTTTTAATTCTCCATAATTTTTAAGTATGTCCTCTAGCTCACTTATGTTTAATTTTTTAATTTTTTTGTATAGTGGTTCATCTACTAAGGGATTATAACGCATATCGAGGATTTCATTTTTTTTGAAGGAAAAGCCCCTTTTTGAGGATGAGATGTGATAAAAAGATACTCCAAAATCAAAGATGATTCCATCAATTTTTTCTATTTTTTCTTCTTTGAGCACATTTGGAATTTCGGTAAAGCTTTTATTGAATATCTTAGTATTTTCAAATTCTTTTAAGATCTTTTTGGCTCTTTCGTAGAGGAAGGGGTCTACTTCAAAGGCAAAAAGGTTTCCCTTTGTATTTTTTATAATTTCTAACGAGTGTCCCCCTGTTCCAAATGTAGCATCAACGATTACTTTTCTTTTGTAGGGTTCAAGGATTTCAATAATTTCCTTTGTCATGCAAGGTGGATGAATTTTAATTTCAGAATTTAAGGTTAGTGAGGTATTCATCATAGTTTATTTCATCTTTTATTTTTTCGACAGTTTCTTCATACCTTTGAGGATCCCATATTTCAATCCATGCGAACATTCGAACAAATCTACAACTTTTTTTTATACCTGCGTATTCAGCTAAGTGTCCTGGCAACAAGATTCTTCCGTGACTATCGAATTCAGTTTCAACTGCGTCACCTGTTAAAAGTCTAATAAGATTTCTATTTTTAAGATCTCCAATACCTCTTTCTCTTAGGGCTGTTTCAAAATTTTTCCATTCCTTCTCAGAAAATATCCATATACATCCATCAGGTCCTCTTGTCAATATTATTTTTCCGTCCCCCTCTGGAGTAAGCATTTTCCGAAGATCATGGGGAACCGAGACTCTTCCCTTTGGATCAACCGGATTTATTCTGTTATTTCTGGACACTTTTTCCCACTTTTTGACACAATTATTATATGTTTAGAGCCTATAAATGTCAAGTTTTTCCTTAAAATGTGGATAAGTTTGTGGAAATTTGTGTGGAAAACTTTAAAACATGGAACTTTGTCTTTAATTTTTTCGTCTTTATTTAATGAAGAGGATTAAATTTTTCTCAGTTTTGTTTTCTGTTTCAGTTCTTTTTTCTTTTGATATTCCTAAGCAAAATCTAAAAAGGGGTTCTGTTGTATACGGATACGTTATAGATTCAAAAACAAAGCAGGCTCTCTCTTATGCTACATGTCTCATCTATAGAAAAAATGAAGATAAGATCTTAAAAGGTGTTCTTGCAGATGAGAAGGGTTTTTTCCTTTTCGATGGTATATCCCCAGGTATTTACACCTTAAAGTTTGACTTTGTAGGTTATAAACAAAAGGTAATATCTGATCTTAGGGTAAATCAAGGTGATTCTGTTATAGATCTTGGTAAGATAGAATTGGAGGCTACCTATTATGAAACAGAGCCAATTGAGACTAGGGTTGATCCTATTCCTCTAAAATTTGAAGTTGATAAAAAGGTTATAAATGTTAGTGAACTCCAAACTTTTCGGGCTGGGTCTGTTCTTGATGTGTTAAAAAATGTTCCCTCCATAAATGTAGATGTTGAGGGAAATGTTACCTTTAGAGGAAGTGAAAATTTCCAAGTTTTTATAGATGGAAGAAAAACAGCGGTTCAGCCCTCTATTTTGTTGCAGCAAATTCCTGCTAATTTAGTTGATAGAATAGAAATAATCACAAATCCCTCGGCTAAATATGATCCTGAGGGAACGGCAGGAATTATAAACATAGTACTTAAAAGAGAAAAAAGTGAAGATTTTAACATAATTTCAAATTTAAATTTTGGGATGTTCAAAAATTACGGTGGAGATATTCTTGTAAACAAAAATTTTAACAATTTAAACTTTTATGTCTCTCTAAACTATAACAGGAGGGTATTTCTCAATTCTATTGAGTTTGAAAGGACTTTAAATAATAGGACTTTCTTTTCTAAAGGTGAATATACAAGAGGTCATTCTCCCTTTGGATTACGATCAGGCTTAGAGTATCTTTTTAAGAATAATACGTTAGGTTTTAGCATTTCACTTGGAGAATGGTCTATGCATAATACTCATAGTTCAAATTACTTTGATATAAATAGAACTTCTCTACTTTTTGTGACAGAAACTGATCATAGAAGGAAAAGTCCCTATGTTGAGACATCTATTTATGATAAAACAAAACTGAAGTCTGAAAAAGAATTTTTATTTGATTTATCTTATAGCTTTAGAGGGGGTGAGGAATACACCGAAACTTTCAAAAAAGGCTTAGATGGGAAAATTCTTGATGGTTATAAATCAGAGGAAAGTGGTCCTTCTGAAAGATTAGCCACAAGGTTAAACTATAATCAAAATATATTCAAAAATACAGGACTTGAAGTAGGCTTAGAAGGCGAATTTTCTAGATCCAAAGACATCAATAAATTTCTTATTTACGACACACTGAGTGATAATTTTCTCTTGACAAAAGGTTCCAAAAAAGAGGTTTCTTATAGTGATATAGTTTTTGCTCCCTACTTTCTAATTAGAGGCAATTTTTCTAAAACAACTTTTCAGATAGGCTTTAGAGAAGAATTTACCGATAGAAGAATAAATTTAAAAGATAGTTCATTCAATTATACACTTAAAAGATGGGATTATTTCCCCACGATCCATATATCTCACAATTTAAAAGAAAATATTAAATTGAACTCAAGTTATACAAGAAGGATAAGAAGACCAAGGAGTTTTATGCTTGAGCCCTTTGTTACCTGGCTTGACCCCTACAATGTAAGGAAGGGAAATCCAGAATTAAAACCTGAATATATTGATAGCTACGAATTTGGCACTTTACTGCCGTTTTTAAAGGGAAGTCTAACTTTAGAGTCTTATTTTAGAAATGTTTATAACAATATGCATATGGTAAGAGTGCCCTATAATGACTCTGTTTTCATGATGACAAACTATAACACGGGAAGTTCAAGATCCTTAGGATTTGAGCTTGTTTACGATCTTTCCCTCTTTAGGTTTTTAAATCTCAGTTTACTTTATGATATCTATTATTCAAAACAAAGAGGTAATTTGTTTAATGAAGAGTTCACGAGGGAATCTTTTAACTATAACTTTAAATTTAATCTTAACTCCTTCATCACGAGAAATGTAAGAATTCAGTTAAATTTTAATTATGAGAGTCCTACCAAGACTCCCCAAGGAGAAAGAAGTAGAGTTTATTCTCTAGATGTTTCTTTTCAAAGTTTTTTTGCTAAGAGAAAGTTTATTTTGAGCGTACAAATAAAAGATCTTTTTTCGTCATCTTATCATATTTTTAGGGGGAAAGGTGTAAATTATTCTTTTGTCCAGGGGTTTTATCCCAAGACCCCTATACTCTATTTTGCTCTCACCTATAATTTAAATAGTATGAGTTATGAAAAAAGAAAAAAGAGAGAAAATGAAGAAAGACTAATTTTAGAAGAAATGGAGTATTAGATTTTCTTATAATTGTTTATGCTATTTTTTCTAATTTCGCTTCTTTTTCCTGAGAGGCCATTATCGCCCCAAGTTATGATTGGTTCTCACATTTCAGTTAACAATTCTCCTTTTGCAGTCTTTTATCAACCTGCGCTACTACCAGAAAAATTATCTTTTGCATTTTCTTATGCAAAACCTTATGAAGGTTTACCTATAAACTTTTTTGAATCTGCCATTTCTTTTTCCCTTTTTAAGTTAAGGTGGGGGTTAGGTTTTTCGCATTTTGGTGAAGAAATCTATAGAGAAGATTTAATTATTTTATCTTTAAGTTATAAAAATAGTCTTTTTTCAATTGGTTCAAATTTCAAGTTACTATCACTTTATATCCCTGAAGTTATAAGTCATAACGAACCTTCTTTGGATTTTGGTACAGTTTTTTATTTTCCTTTTGATATTAAAGTAGGTGCTTTTACAAGGAATTTTTATAGGTCTAAAGAATATAAAACTCATATCCCTTCACTTTTTGCTCTATCCTTTGGAGTTACTCATAAAGCTCTAGAGTTTTTCTTTGATCTTATATCTGAGGAAGACCATCCCTTTACATACAGTATAGGTTTTAAAATTAATCTTTTAGAATCCTTTTATTTAAGAGGTGGTTTAAGAAGTGAAGAAAAAATTATAGGTGTAGGCTTTGGTATTACTCCTGGTTTTGTTTCTTTAGAGGGTTTTTACAGGGTACATCCCTTTTTAGGTTCGTCTTTCTCTCTTTCTTTATCTTTATATAAGAATTAAACTTGAGAAACTTCGAGAATTTTATAAATTTTTTAAATCGTTCCCCATTTAACGAAGTAATTAAATTTTTTGTAGATAGAGAAATTGATTTTTATATAGTTGGTGGAGCTTTAAGAGATTTCCTTGTTGGCAGGAATGAAATAAAAGATCTTGATGTTTTAGTTCCCATTGATCCTCAGATTATGATAAGGGATCTTTCAAAAAAAATAGGAGCCTCTTATATTTTACTTGACAAAAAAGAGAAGGAGTGGAGAGTAATTATTAATAAAAACTTTACGCTCGATATAAAGGAGATAAAAGAAGATATTAATTACGATCTTTTAGAGAGGGATTTTACAATAAATTCATTAGCATTAAAATACAAGGATAAGTCTATAGTTGATATTACGGGCGGCTTAAATGATATAAAAAATAGGATAGTAAGGGCAGTTAAAAGAGAAAATCTTATAGAGGATCCCTTGAGAATGCTAAGAGCTTTTCGATTTATGGCAACCTTAAATTATGAGATAGATGAAGATACGCTGGAATTTATAAAGAAAAATAGTGATAAAATTGTTCAATCGGCAAGAGAAAGAATAAACAAAGAACTTTTCTTAATTTTTTCTGAGGGAAAAATTATTCATAAGACTCTGCTTAAAATTAAAGAAACAGGTTTACTTTTTGTTTTAATTCCCGAACTAAAGAGTATGGAGGGCTGTCTTCAGATCTACAAGAATAGATCTCTTGATATTCTCCAGCATACGCTAAACTGTGTCTATTATTTAGAAAAGTTCTATAAAAATTACAAAAAAACTTTTTTTGGAGAATACGAGAATTATGTAGAAGAGATATTTTATCCTGAAAATAGAGTCTTGCTTTTTCTTTCTATAATCTTTCATGATGTAGGGAAGCCTTTAACAAGGACTCAAGAGGGAGATAGAACAAGGTTTATTGGGCACGATAGAATCGGTGCTAATATAGCTTATAGATGGGCAAAAGAGATGAGATTCTCAGAAAAGTTTTCAAGAAAGTTAAGAGATATGGTGTATTTCCATATGTATCCTCATCTACTCGGAAGAGAGGAAGAAATAACGAAAAGGGCAATTTACAGATATTTAAAAAAAGTAGGAGATCTGTGGCTTTTACTTATAGTTCACGCATACGCCGATTTTAGGGCAACTCCACCGGGTAAAGACTCCAGTTATCTTAAGAGACTATTAAAAAACATACATGAATTCAAATTAGAGAGCGAAAGAGAAAAGTTAAAACCTTTGATTAATGGATATGATCTAATTGATCTTGGTCTGAAACCTGGCCCCATTTTTAAAGTGATTCTAAACGAAGTAGAAGAACTGAGAGCAGAGGGAATTTTAAAAACAAAAGAGGAAGCCTTAGAGTTTGTTAAGAAAAATTATATTGAGCGATAAATTTTTAAAGATATATAATTAACTTTCAATAGGTTCGATTCCTTCCTTTTTTAAAACGCTTTGCTATGGAATATAAATATTTAAAAATTGAGGATAAAAAATCATATGCTATAATTTTTCTATCAAGACCACCGGTTAATGCTTTGTCTCCGGAACTACTAGAAGAGTTAGAAAACGCAGTTCTAAGTATCTCTAAAGATAAAGAAAAGAGAGCTATAATAATAGCAGGAGAGGGTAAATCTTTTTGTGCTGGTGCTGACATAAAAGTTATGAAAGATTTTAACTCGATAGAGGCAAGAGAGTTTGCCTTAAAGGGTCAAAATGTTCTTCAAAATATTGAAAATGCCGAAATACCCATTATTGCAGCAATTCATGGATACGCTCTCGGCGGAGGCTGTGAACTTGCCCTTGCCTGTGACTTAAGAGTTGTAACAAAGGATGCACAAATTGGTCAACCTGAAGTAAAACTTGGTCTTATACCTGGATTTGCCGGAACTCAACGGCTCTCAAGACTTATTGGTATTGGCAGAGCAAAGTGGATGATTTATACAGGTGAGATGATTTCTGGAGAAAAGGCTTATGAATGGGGTTTTGCTGAGGTTCTTGCTGAAAAAGATAAGCATATCGAGGAGGCTGAAAAGCTTGTCAAGATGATTCTTGAAATGGGTCCAACGGCGATAAGACTTGTAAAGTCAGTTATTAACAGGGGAATTGATTCAACTTTTAAAACTGCAACCAGTTACGAAGCTGAAAGCTTTGGACTTGTTTTTTCAACCGGTGAACCTAAAGAGGGAATCGAAGCATTCTTAGAAAAAAGGAAGGCAAAATGGCAAAAAGAAGATTAGTTATTATTACAGCTTTAGGAATAATTTTTTTAATATTACTTTTTTATTATTTAAAGCCGGGAACTGCCCCCTATATAGTAAAAGAGGAAGAGCTTGAGAAAATTCCGACAGAGGAAGCGATATTTGGCTACGAAAAAACAGATGAACTATGGATGGGTGTTTATGTGGGAGATAAAAAGGTAGGTTATGCTTATACGCGGCTAAAAAGAAAAGAGAAAACAAGAGAGATCTATCAAAAAATGTACTTAAAGGTTATCCAACTTGGTCAAGTTCAAGAGCTTTTTGCCACAACTATAGTTAATACTGATGAGAACTACACTCCTAAGAATTTTGATTTTATTTTAGAGTCCCTACAACAGAAAATGAAAGTAAGAGGTTTTTTTAAAAAGGATAAACTTTTTCTTAATGTTGAAACTCCTGAATTTAAAAGAGATCTAACTCTTGATGTTCATGGGATTTCACAACTTCCTGTGACACTTGAAAAGTTAATAGAGGAGGGCAAAATAAAGAACAAAATGGAATTTTCTTATTTTGATCCAACCACTTTTAAAATGGAAAAGGGAGTAGTGGAATATTTAGGTAAATCGGAAGTTGATTATAAGGGAAAGAAAATTTTGGCTGATCACTATAGGATGAAGGTTTCAGTGCTTGTTACCGATGTGTGGTTAGATGAAAAGGGAATTTTACGTCAAGAAACTCAGCCTCAAATGGTTTTTTTAAGGGAAAGCCCAGATGAGGCAGTTAAGATAGAGGGTAGACCATTAAATATTCTTCTTAGATTTGCAGTTAAGCCTGAAGGAAAAAAGATAGACGAATCAAAGAGAGATAACTATAAAAGAGCTGTTTATCGTTTAAGTAACATAGATTTATCTGCATTAGATATTGAGCTTGCTTCACAAAGGATTTTAGAGAAAGGAGAGGATTATGTAGTGATAGAGACTTTTAAAGATGAAGTGAGGGACGTTTCTAAGATCGACACTACAGGTGTTTCAAAGTATTTAAAACCATCTGCTTTTATTCAATCTGATGATCCTCTTATTATTGATTTTGCTAAAAAGGGAGCTAAAACTTTTTCTAATTACAAAGAGGCTGCTAAAAACTTAACTTTTTATGTATATAATTATCTTGAGAAAAAAGCAGTTGTGTCTTTTCCTTCGGCTCTGGATGTTTTAAAGATGAAAAAGGGTGATTGTAATGAGCATTCAGTTCTTTTTACAGCTTCAGCAAGAGCTTTGGGGATTCCCTCTGAAATAGCTGTAGGACTTGTTTTTACAGAGGGCTACTTTTATTATCATGCCTGGAATGCTATTTATCTTGATAAGTGGATATTTGTAGATCCCACTTTTGGCCAATTTCCAGCAGATCCCCTTCATATAATGTTAAAGCTTGGCGGAGTAGAAAAGCAGGCAGACGTTATGGCAGTTGTTGGAAAAATTAAAATAGAAGTAATAGAGCTAAAATAATGTTTCTTCTTAAGTTATCAAACATAATAAAAAAGTTCGAAAGATTCCAACTTGGACCGATTAATTTAACGATAAATGAGGGTGAAATTTACGGTCTTATTGGTCCAAACGGTTCAGGTAAAACAACGACCCTGAAGATAATAACGGGCCTTCTGATACCTGATGATGGAGAGATTTTTTTTAGGGAAAGAGTAATAGAAAGATTTGATGATTTTAAAAAAAACTTAGGTTTTGTGCCTGACAATCCCTTTGTATATCCCTATCTTTCAGGTTACGAGCATCTGCTTTATACAGCAAGGCTCTATAAGTTAGAAGATGAATATATAAAAGAGAGAATAGCTTACTACTCAAAACTGTTTGATATGGAAAGTTGGATTGATACTCAGTCAAGGTTTTATTCTTATGGTATGAAGCAAAAAATATCTATTACATCGGCTCTTTTACATGATCCTGAGCTTCTTATTGTAGATGAGCCTATTACAGCCTTAGATCCTGTATCGGTTTACAGGTTCAAAAAGCATCTTATAGAGCGTAAAAAATTGGGGAAATCGACTTTACTTGCTACGCACTCTTTATTTTTTACCGAGGAGCTTTGTGATAGGGTTGGTATCATCTTTGGTGGCAAAATTTTTAGGGAGGACTCACCTCAAAATTTGAAAAAAGAGACTAATTCAGTTTCTTTAGAAGAAGCTTTTATCAAAATCGTTGCTTAAAAATTTTTAATTAGATTAGAGGTAAACTTCCTTCTTTTTTTTAAACATATTAAAAATAGTAAAGAAACCGAGAAAAATTGTAAGCACTGTTACGATGGCAGGGCTTGTGGGAATATCAAGGATGTAAGAGATAACAGCACCGAGCACTGAAGATAAGATACCTATTGTCCATCCAAAAATAAGTTTGTAAATAAAGTTTTTAAAAAGTAGAGTTGAAATAAGAGGGGGAATTATAAGAAAAGAAAAAACAAGTAGGACACCTGCCGTTTGAACAGAGTGAGTGACGGCGAAAGCAAAGGTAGAAAAAAATAAAATGTCAAGTAATAGATTCTTTTCTTTACCTTCTGATAGATTTAGGAATTTTTTCCAAAGTAAAAGGTGTAGGAGGCCTATTAAAAGGTAGAAAAAAAATATTTTAAGGAGTTTACTATAGGTAATCCAAAGGAGACTGCCTGAGAAAAGTTCTCTTAGTGCCTCTTCTCCGTGGGGAGCTTTTTCTAAAAAAAGGATCGTAAGGGCTGTAGCAGCAACGTAGCTTATTCCTATAAGTGCCTCCTGTATAGTCTTGTTATCATAGGTTCTATATGTAGATAAAAGAACTGAGCCCAATAGACCAAAAAGTAAGGAAGAAAAGAAGTGATTTAGATTGAAAAGAAAAGCGAAGGCAACACCCATTGCCACTATTTGAGCAATGGCAAGGTCAGCAAAGATAATTCCCCTTTTTAAGATATGAATACCAAAATACGTATGAATTCCCACGAGTATAAACGATGAGATTAATATAGGTAAAAGTATATCGATCATTTTTTTGATTTGTTCAAAACGTTCAGAATTTCCCTCATAAGATCAAAGTAATTTTTAATGTTATCAAAGCTATTTATGTCATGTGGAAGCACTACATAATCCACACCTGTTAGTTCTGAAATTTTCTGTGGAGCCTTTTTATCATAATAAACTGAGGTTATTATAAGAGAAACCCCTTCACTTTTTATTTTATCTACTAGATTCTTAATATGGTGAGCTGAAGGTGGAATACCGGGATTAGGTTCAATATAGTCTACAAAGTAGAACCCAAACCTTTTTGCTGTATACTCATAGAGTTTATGATAACTTACAAATTTTTTACCTTTGAGATTGCTATAACGGTCAAGCCAAATATTTAAACTGTCGCTTAGTTCTTTTTTCAGCTTTTCTCCATTTTTTATGTAAATTTCCTTGTTCTTATAATCTAATTCTTGTAATCTCTTTGTTAGTGAATCAGTTATGTAGATAAGGTTTAATGGATCAAAGTGGTAGTGGGGGTTTCCGAACGGATGAACATCGCCCATTGCTCTTGTAACAGGGCTTTCTATTTTTTCGATCACTTCGGGAATAAATTTTGATAAGTTTATGTGTCCTTTTTGCCCAGGCATTATTTTTGGATTACCGCTTCTTTCAATTAGGTAGGGCAGGTAAGCTATTTCAAGGTCAAGACCGTTATAAATAAGCACATCAGCCTTTTTTATCTCGACTATCATACTTGGTTTTGTATTTATGTTGTGTGGATCTGATCTTCCGTCTACTAAGGTATAGACTAAGACCTTATCACCTCCTATTTCTTTTGTTAGCCATCCAATCCATGGTAAGGTTACAAAAATTTTTAATGTAGAAAAGAGAAAAATTGTAGTCATGGTTTCCTCCTCTTTTAATTTTTAAAAGGGATGAGCACCATGAGGGCCGACACTGAAATTAAACTCAAAGTAAACTTTTTTCTCCTCTGTCTCATAGCCTATTCTAAATCTTGAAAACTCTGTCGGGCTAAAGTCAACCATAGCCATATTTTTTCTTTGTTCTTTATTTTCCTCTTCTAAGAAATCAAATCTATAACCTACTCTCCATCTAGGTATAAATTTAAAGACAAAATCAAAATAAAAAGATCTAAAGTGAGCGTTTTGAGAATAACTAGCTGTGATCAGTAAGCCCCTTAATCTTTCTTCTCCTGGTTTTATTCTTTTAAAAGCAATTTCTGTTCCGAACCATTTAATTGTATCTTTTTTAATTCCTGTAAAGGAAGATATCCACAGGGTTATATTAAAGGGTATTTCGCTAGAAAAGTGGAGGTAACCAATATAATTATCATATCTCCCTATATCACCTTTAAAAACTTCTATGCCCGGTTCAATAAATAATTTGAAGGGGAAAATGTAGGATAGGCCTATGCCAAGTCCGCTTATTTCTTCATGTTTGTGGTTAGTTATTTCATGGTGAGGGTGGATGTGATTATGGTTTTCTTTAGTTAAAGTTAGGTGTTTATACATCATGGGAAGTTCGGGGAAGTCATAAAAGTGTGGATGGAATGTGTTTAGTCTTGTGAATCTGCTTCTAAATTTTCCGATTAGGATTTCAACGGGTAGTGTTAAAGTTTTAGCGTATCCTTCTTCTAGCTCGATTCCTGCTTCGGTTAATGGAAAAAAGCCGAAAAAGATGAAATATGGATCTATGGCTCCTTTTATATTGAATTCAAAGGAAAAATCATTTTTTATTGTGTCTCTCTTTTTTTGAATTTTTAAATATAGTACACCCCCGAATTCGGGGTTAAAGTATGGTTGTAAAAGTTGAGTTAAAACTAAAATTTTTAACATTTCTACCTCCTTTTTTAAATCAAAAATTATAAAAAGGTTTTGGTAAAATTAAGTTAAATTAAGTTATTTTTATAAGAGAGAAGGAGGGGCTCTTGAGAAAGGGCAAAATAGATTTTGAGAATCAAAATTTTTTAATAGTGAATTTTTAAGAAATCCTTCTTTATTTTTATTGTTAAAAATTACTATTTCTTCTTTTTTTGTTTGCTCAGAATGAAAAGTGTTTAATACGCAAAGTTTGCAATTTTCACTTTTTGTTTCAAAATGATTATGATTTGAAAAATTTAAAAATGTTAAACATACAAAAGTTAATTTTAGTAAAAAAATTTGCTTTAGTTTTATAAAGATTTTTAAGGTTTAAAAAGATGGGAGTTGAACCCCATTTTCTAATCTATTTTCTAGCGGGCTAGTGCAATTGGTACTCCGTTATAATCGGCAGTGTAGCTGTTGCAGCTATATGTTATAGTAATGTAGTTGTGACCGTCTGTTACTTTAACTTTACCTCTATCAGGGTATTCGCAGTCTTTATTTTCATCAAAATGTAAATCTTCACCTATTACTCTTAGAGCATAAGTAACTCCTGCATATTTAATTTCAAAGTCTGCAGCATAGTTAAACGTTCCAGCAACCCATGGTTCACCAGGATTATCCGGAGTGTAGTCAATGTCAAGGTCTATTGACCATGAAATTTCTTCTGTAGTGATGAATTTATACTCATAATAAATGTGGCCAGAAAAATCTGTTCCTATTTTATCTATGTCGTAACGAGAATTTGACCTGATAGTATATTGTGGTGTATTTCCTTGAATAAATTTAAATTCAAAATTGTTAACCTCGATATAAAAACCTGATGTAGAGTCGTTATCGTCTTTATCCTTTATTATGAATTCTCCGCTGAAAACAAGTGAAGAATTTGGATCGTCCGGATATTGAACTGTGCAGTTATAAGTCATTTTAGCATCTTTAAAATAACCGTCTCCATCTGAGTCAGTGGTGTCTCCAGATATTTCTACGCAAGGAGTCTTATTTGCTCCTATTTTTCCAAAGGGTGAAATAGTTAACGTATCAGGTTCAAACATCGTATAGATAAGAAATCCAAATCCTTGAGCAACAATAGGGGCGATTGCTTGTGCAGTTTGTTGATTCAGTTGTGTCTGAGGCTTTGGTTCTGTCTTTTTCTCCTTTTTACAGTTGTAAAGTAACACCAGACCTATTATTATGCCACCTAGTAGAAACACTTTTTTCATTTTTTTATACTGTTTTTAACCCGAATCGAACGGTTCTTTAATTTTAAATCCATAATTAAAATCTTTTCAAATTAAGTGGGAGAAAGGGCCCAAAATTTATTTTTATTTATTAGATTTTATTTACTTTGTGGTTCACCTTCGACCTCTATTGTGAATGTTCCGATCGTGAAGTAACCTAAGATTAAACCAATCACTACATCAACGGCATCCATATAACACCTCGCTTTTACATTTTTTAAATTATACTTTGCTATTAAATCTGCTGTTGAATTATCTGTAAGTGGAACAAGACCATAAAGAATAAACCATACCTTTTTTGATACCTTTACTTTACCCACATCAACTTCGCTCATAACTTTTACATCTGATTGAGGTGGGGCAACAAATTTGATATTATAGCAGGATACGAAGCCTATTAAAGTTATTATAGCTAAAATTTTCTTCATATTTTACCCTCCTTTTCTTTTTATTTTATTTTGCCCCTTCTCCCACTTTTAAAAATATAATCCGATTTTAAGTTAAGAAAAATTTAATTTGCAATCGATGACTTTTTATTCAAAGATTAACTTTAGGGCAAATACTATGAAAATACCAGCAATAAAAAGAAAAAACGAATTTATTGATTTTTTAAAGTCTCTTTCACTGTGAAGTTCTGGAACAAGGTCTGATGCTGATATATATAAAAAATTACCAGCCACAAAAGGTAATAGGTAATAAATTAAATTTGATTCTTTAAAGAAAAAAAATCCAAAAATCCCACCAATAACTGCTGTAATACTTGTCAAAAAATTTAAAAAAAGTGCTTTCTCCTTAGACACCCCTCCAAAAATCAAAATCGCATAGTCTCCAAGTTCCTGTGGCACTTCATGAGCTAAAACTACTAAGGTCGTAACTATACCAAACTTTATATCCACTAGAAACGAAGTTGCAATAATTACCCCATCTATTAAGTTATGAAGAGAATCACCAATAAGACTTAAATAAGTTACAGGGTGTACTTCACATCCTAATTCATGACAGTGTCTCCATCTAAATATTCTCTCTAACATAAAAAAGAAAACAAATCCAAGAATAAAAAGCCAAGAAGCTACCAAAGGCTCAATTTTCTCAAGCGAATGTGGTAAAAGATGAATTAAGGAACCACCAAGCAAAGCTCCTGTTGCAAGCGATATAAGAAAAAATATTATTTTGGCAAAGATTTCTCTTTTTAAAATTAAAAAAATTACTCCTATAAGCGATATCAAACTTACAAGAGTCGTAGAAATTATTACACTTATAAGCACCATCTTTGCCTTTTATATTATAATAAAACAATGAAAAAACCTGCTATTTTAGGAGGCTCTCCTGCGTTTAATACTCTTTTGCCTATAAGTAGACCCTTTTGTCCAAAAGTAAAAGATTTAAAAGAAAAACTCTCAGATATATTTTCAACTGGTCAAATTACAAACAGTAAATACGTTAGAGAGTTTGAAGAAATGATATGTGATTACATTAATGTTCCATATGCCATATGTGTTTCAAGTTGCACATTGGGACTTGTTCTAACTTTAAAAGCCCTATCACTTGAAGGCTCTAAGTTTATTGTTCCATCCTTTACCTTTCCTGTCACAGTTACATCGCTTTTATGGAATAACATTGAACCAAAATTTGCAGATATTGACCCTGAGACACTTAACATTTCTACTCAAAGTATTGAAAAAAATATTGATGAAGACACAAGGGGTATCCTTGGAGTTCACGTGTATGGTACACCTTGTGAGGTTGAGTATCTTGAAGAGCTAGCTAAAAGGTATAATCTTTTTCTTTTATTTGATGCTGCTCATGCTTTTGGAGCTAAGTATAGGGGAAAATTAATAGGTTGTTTTGGAGATGCTGAAATTTTCAGTTTAAGTCCCACTAAAACAGTTATGGCAGGTGAGGGTGGTGTAGTGACCACAAATAATAGGGAACTTGCTGAAAAAATAAAGATTTTGAGAAATTATGGCGATCCTGGTACAAACGATTTTGAATATATAGGACTTAACTCAAGAATGAGTGAACTTCACGCCATTCTTGGAATTTTTTCTCTAAAGAGAGTTGAGGAAGAAGTAGAGATAAGGAACGAGTTGGCAAACATTTATATGGAAAACCTCAAGGAATTACCTGGTATAAGTTTCCAAAAGGTCAAAGAGCATGTAAGGTCAACTTTTAAGGATTTTTCAATTATTTTAGACGAAGAAAAATTTGGTCTTAAAAGGGATATTGTAAAGTTGGCTCTTGAAAAAGAAAATATACAGGTAAAAAGGTATTTTTATCCTCCCTGTCATAAACAAAAATTTTTTGGTGAAAGATTCAAAGATTTAAACTTAAAAGTAACCGAAAAAATTTCAAATAGCGTTATAAGTTTGCCTATCTACTCTTCTTTAAAGAAAAAAGATGTTATTAAAATTTGCGAATGTATAAAGAGAATTTATGATTTTAAAGAAGAGATAAAAAATTACATTTCACTTAAGGAGTAGTAGTTGCTATAGATCTTATTGTAGAAATTTTTAATTTTACCTTTTTCGAAAGCCTCACTTATTTCCTTTACTGCTTGTTCAATTCCGTACTTTGCCTTAAATTTTAAAGTTTTTCTAATTTTTTCAAAGGAAACAAAATAATTCCTGTTGTCCTCTTTTTCTTTTAAAAGAACAATCTTAGATTCAGGAACCATTTCCCTTATTTTTTCAGCAACCTCTAAAATACTTAAATTTAGGTTATCAGAGCCTACGTTAAAGATTTCTCCACCTACTTTAAAGTCAGGAGCCTCTATTACCTTAATTATTGCCCTTGCAATATCTTTAACATGCATAAAAGGTCTAATCTGTTTACCATCTCCATACACCGTAATTTTCTTTTCTTTTAAAGCCTTTGCAATTAAAAGATTTACCACAAGATCAAAGCGCATTCTTGGTGAATATCCAAAAGCTGTGGCAAATCTAAGTATTACAGGAGAAAAACCATCTCCCTTTAGATCAAGTAGTGCTTTCTCTGAAAATAGCTTTGTTTCTGCATAAAGTGAAAGTGGAGAAGGTTCTGTTTCTTCTGTGCATTTTTCCTCTTTATATCCATAAACGCTACAGGTAGATGCAAATATGAGCTTGCCTATTCCAAAATATTTTGCTATTTCACCTAAATTTTTTGTTGAAAAATAATTAATTTCAAGAGTTTCTCTAGGTCTAAGCTTACTTGACGGATCCCCTACTATTGCAGCTAGGTGAACCACAAGATCTACATCTTGAATGGCCTCTACTATATCTCTTGTATTTATCAAGTCACCCCTGAAAAATTTAAATTTTTTACTATTTATATCTATAATTCCCTGATCACCATAGAGTAAGTTATCAAAAACTTTTACCTTGTAACCTCTTTTAAGGAGCATTCGCACAAGAACGGAGCCTATGTATCCTGCCCCACCGATAACAAGCACTTTTTTCGTTTTTTTCAATTTTTTCGGAATAGAGTCAAAGAAGAAATTACCCTTTGGCTCTATAGTTACAATTCTTTTAATTTTTTTATTTCTTGATAAAACAGGTACAATTAAGCTTTTTGATTTTGGAATTTTATTTTCCTCTCTTAGTTTTTGTATTAATACCAAAATCTTGTCTCTATTCCAATCTTCATAGAATTTAATAGGTTTTTTATTCATTATTTTTTCGATTTTATCAGTTAGACTTACTCCTTTGAGTAAGGCTCTTCTTATGTCTCCGTCACTTACTACTCCTTTTAGTCTTTCCTTGCTGTCTACAACAAAAGCTAAACCTAAACCAGTTTCATTTATCATGTGCATAGTCTCTTTTAAAGTTTTACTTTTGTGAATTAGAGGTAACTTATCCATTATAACTCGACTATAACTTCTCCATCTGGTTTTAATTCTTTTATTTTTATACTCTCAAAGGTATAAACTTCTGTTTCCTTATTTTTCCATTCGTTATAAGAAAGACCAGCTTTAACACAAGTCTCAGATAAAAACGTTTCTTCATCAAAACCATATTCTACTGCAACTTGAGGAAGTAAAAGTCCCCTTTTTGTTCCCCTTTTAACAAGAAGACCTGTTTTTCCTATTTTGATATATTTTTTGTATTTTGTAGGATTTACCTTTAAAAGTTTTGGTTCACTTAGTATAGTTATCTCCATAGTTAAATTTGAAAGTTCCTCTTCGGTTTTTATTGGAGAAAATCTTGGGTCATAAAAGGCTGATTCAATGGAGGTTATTATTACGTTTTCCCATATGGGAGTATTTGGATAAGGATTTCCTATGCATCCTCTTAGGGTTTTTTTTGGATAAGTATAAAGTGTTGTAAAGACTCCCATTTTTTCTGAGAATTTTGACTTTATGTCCTCACTTGCTGTAACGTTTTCTCCTTTAAGGTATTTGACAATAGCTTCACGTGCAAGCTCTATAAGTTTTTTTCCGTCTTCTTTACTTATCTTCAAATCTTTCAAGCTTTTCATAGTATTTTAAAATTATTTCTTTTAAATCTGGAGAAAATTTTTCATCATTTAAAAGTTCTCTTTTTCCTTCAAGTATTTTAAAGAAATTTTTAAAAGTAATTTCTTTAGGTATAGAAATTTCATAGGGTTTTGGCCTTTCTGCGTATCTTTTTTTCACAAATTCTCTTTTTCTTACGCTTTTTTGTGCCTGTAAAAGCCTAGATGTTATTCTTTTCTGAAGATCTTTTAGCCTTTCGGTAACCTCAAATCTTTCTAATTTTTCTTTAGATTCTTCCATGTCTTTTGCTGCGCCTTCAAGGATATTTCTTATATCTGACCCAGCGCCCTTTTCCTTAAGCTTTTCAATTAATTCTGAGAGCTCTTTTAATAATTCGCCTTGCTCTTTTGCTAATTCTTGCAGAAGTCTCTTTTCTTCTTCAGAAAGTTTAAGAGGTTGTGGTAAAGATAAAATAGAAAGTGCTAATCTATTTATGTTTTCTTGTCTTTTTATTAGTTCAGAAAGTTTTTGTATTAAGTTTTCCATCATTTCACCCTCACTTCCTTGAGTACTTGAAATTTCTCTAGAGAAATTTAGAATAATGTAGGAAGATTTTGAAAGTTGAGCTCTAATGTCCCTTAATATCTCTTCTGCTTGGTATTTTCCTCCGTATTTAACCTTATTTAAATACTCATCCATTAAAAAGGCAGCTACTTTCATTTCTCTTATTGCTTCATGTGGGAAAAGTAAAGTATTTCTAGTTTCTAAAGTTATCTCTTCTACAAATTTTCTGTAGGCGATGTTGTAGTCTTGGTCGAAGTTATCTATTTCTTTTAGGAATCCCATAAGGCCCCAAAAGGCTTTTTCAATTAATTTAAACGAAAACTCAAGATTTCTTTTTAAATAATTCTGTAGTGCCATCTCAAGATTCTCTCTCATCTTCTTTGTTTTTTTATATCCTTCCTTTAGATTTTTCCTATCAATCTCACTTAACGAAGCTTTCCCCTCTTTTATGGCCTCCTCAATATTTAGCTTAGTTTCATCGGTGTACTCATCCTTTATATCCTCCATCTCTTTTATTATATTACTAAGTTCTTTCTTGTTTTCATTTATATTTTTTTCACTAGGTTCTCTTAGTGACTCAAATAATTTATTTTCCAGATTTTTTGCGCTCTCAACAAGTTTTTTAAGCTGATATTCTTTTTTTATTCTCTCAAGTAGAGAAATTGTTCTCTCTAAATTTTCTTTCCATATTTCTCTTTTTTGAATCAGTTCTTTTAAACTTTTCTCGAGTTGTTCTCTATTTTCTAATTTAATAGCTCTTTCTAAATCTTCATAAACTTTTTTAAGCTCTTCGCTAAATAGTTCTTTCATTAATTCTGTTATTTTATGTATTTTTTCGTTTAGCTCTGGATCAATTGAGATTAAATTTTCTTCAAAAGATTTAATTTTGTTTTCAATTTCTTCTAATTTCTGAGTTAACTCTTCAAGAGATTTTCTAATTTCAGCAGTTTCTCTAGTTAATTCGCTTTTTGCTATATTCTCACTTATTTTTTCTCTTAATTCTTTAATTTCTCTTAAAATGTTTGATGCCTCTTTTTTTATTGGCAATAGTTCCTCTCTAAATTTTTCTGTCTCTTTTTTTACCTCCTCGTATATCTCCTCAAATGTGGGCATGTGAATTAAAATCTTTCTAGAATCCGAAAATTTTTTAGTTTCGTCTTTATCATAAACTCTAAAGTGAACATAGAAGTTTTCTCCTGGTCTTGGATTTATGGGATCAAGATCAAGTAGATAATAAAAAGTATCCTCTTTTTTATCTTTAAATTTTTTGACAATTTTCTCAAGAACATATTTATTATCTCTCTGTAAGTAAACGTATGCCTTATCAAGGCCTATATCATCGCTTGCGTATACTAAAAACGGAATTTTCATGTTATCTGGAACCTTAACGTCGCCCTCAGGATATAGGATTTTTACAACAGGTTTTATTTCTTTCATGATTTCTACGTGAATCAAGTTAGGATCAAGGAAACTGTCCTTTTCTAAGTAATGGATAAATCTGATTTTAGAGTTTTCAAAGAACTTAAATTTAAAGCTAAATTCACTTTTATTTTTTAGGATAATTTTTGAACTATTTATTAATATTTTTTCTGAGTCAACGGGGAGAGAAAGGCTTACTTTAAATTCGATTTCTCTATTTTCTTTAATTTTAATGGACGGAAGTGGAAGTTCTTGGCCTTCGCTAAAGGCGCTTATTTTTTTTATCTTAGGTGGATCCAAAAATTTTGTTTTAAGATATGGAGTTTCATCACTTTCAGTTCTTAACTTAAACTCAAAATCACCTGTCTCCGGCTTTATCGTAATAATTACGTTGTTATTATAAACAGGTATACTTTCTTTATAACTTTTACCTCTTTTTTTATAAAGAAAAATTACCTTGTCAATCTTTTTCCCTATTATCTTTGCGTTATAAACAAATGGCTCTGTGGTGTAATAAAAGGGTTTAAGTCTTTTATAAATTATTTTCTCTCTCGGCTCCTTTATGTTGAATAAATTTTTTATAAAATTTTCTCTAAACAGATAGGATCCAATCGTTAATACTGCCAAGGAAAGAATAAAAACTCTAACCTCTTTTCTTAAGCTCCTATTTAACAATTTTTTTAAGTCAATTTTTTCTAATTTACTGAAAATAAAGTCAGAGTAAGCTTTTTCAAATTTATTTTCACTTTTTCTGTAAATAAAAGCTGTGAGTATTTTGCCTTCATATCCTTTCAATAACTTTTCAAACTCCAAAGCGAAGTAACTCTGGCTTTTAAGAAAAATTCTTAGTGGTATTAAAAAAGTAAAAAATGGAAGAATAAGGATGATCTTAAAACCTGTAACACCAAAAAGTGTAATAGACAGAAAAAGAGCCGAGAGAAAGAGAATAAAAAATCTTTTTAGTTCATAGTAAATTAACCTTTTTTTAAATTCTTTTAATTTATTCATTCAATTAGTCTTACGTCTGAATGATCACCTAATATAAATCTATGAATTCTTGGTCTTAAATGATCTTGAAAAATCTTCACTTCCTTTCCAATTATACTCATTTCTATTCTTCCCTTTATATTCTTTATTTCACTTTTTTCCATTATAATTGAGTCTTCAATTTCTGTATTTTCAATATAACAATCTTCCTGAATTGATGTAAAGGGTCCGATATAACTTTTAATAATTTTTGTACCAGCCTTTATAATCACAGGACCCCTTATTAAGCTTTCTATAATCTGAGCCCCTTTTTCCACTTTAACTTTACCTATTATTTTGGAATTAATTATTTTTCCTTCAATTTCAGGTTCTAAGTCTTCAAGAACAAATCTATTTGCCTCTATGAGATCTTCAGGTTTACCAGTATCTTTCCACCATCCTTTTATAAGAAGGGCATCAACGTTTAAATTTTTATCAATTAGCCATTGAATAGCATCGGTAATCTCAAGTTCATTTCTCCAGGAGGGTTTTATTTCCTCACAGGCATTAAATATATTTTTGTCAAAAAAGTATACTCCTACTAAAGCAAACTCAGAAGGGGGATTTTTAGGTTTTTCAACAAGTCTAACGACTTTTCCATTTTTAAGCTCGGCAACCCCAAAGTCCTGTGGATTTGAAACTCTTGAAAGTAAAATAAGTGAATTTAGTTTTTTCTTCTCAAAGTATTCACGGAATTTTTTTAAGTCATCTTTTATTAGGTTATCACCGAGGAATACTATGAAGGGTTCATCTCCTATAAAGTCTTTTGAAATTTTCACTGCATGAGCTAAACCAAGAGGTTTTGGTTGAAAAATGTAAGTTACTTTAACATTAAACTTTGAGCCATCTCCTACAGAATTTTTTATCTCTTCACCTGTTTCACCTATAACTATACCAATATTTTCTATACCAGCATTTCTAACTGCTTCAATTCCATAAAAAAGTATAGGTTTTCCTCCCACAGGGATAAGTTGTTTTGCCGAGGTATGAGTTAATGGTCTTAACCTTGTTCCTCTCCCTCCACTTAAAATTAGTGCTTTCATTTTATCAATCCTATTGTAAGGATTAGAATGATTTTAAATTTAGTCATTATTTTATATTATACGTTAGATTTGGGGGAAATTGAAAATTAAAGTTCTTTTAGTATATACAAAAAATATGTCAGTAAAGCACTTATATCATTGTTATCCGGTAATACCCTGTATATTAGTAGTAAAGCACGGTGATAAGGTTAATGGTATGTCAATTGCTTGGCATTCACCTCTTTCTTTTTCTCCTCCGCTTTATGGTGTTTTAATATCTCCAAAAAGGTATACCTATGAACTCCTTGTAAAGGCAAAGGATTTTACAATTAACTTTGTTGATTATAAAAGTGCTAAGCTTCTTGCAATAATGGGAAGAATAAGTGGTAGAACTAGGGATAAAATAAAAGACTTTAACATAGAGTTAAGTAACTCAAAAAAAGTTAATTCTCCCTACTTAAAGGACGCGTATGCTGTTTACGAGTGTATAAAAGAAAGACAAGTAATTACTGGAGATCACATACTTTTTATAGGTGAAATCGTAGAGGTTCATGAAAGGGAAAAAACTTTTGATGAAGAGGGTTTACCGAATCTCAATGAACTAAAACCTGCCCTCTATCTTGGTAAGGACAGATACTTTACTTTAAAAGAGATAGAGGAACCCAAACTGATTCTACCAGAGTAAGGTAAATTCGGAGTAGAAAAACTATTTTCTGTAGAAATAAAATTCTTTATCTTCTATTATTGTTACCTTAAGTGTGCCCTTTTCTACTTCTTTTAAAAGTTCTTCTCTGAGTTCTTTTTCACTCATTTTTGTTAATTTTTTTATTTCTTCAAGCTCATAAGGTCTTCTCTTTATTGCTTCTAAGATTTCCTCAAAAGTAATTAAGTCTTCACTTGGTTTCTGTTGAGGAAGATAAATAACTTGAGCTTTCTCACTTATTTTTCTAGCAAAATCTAGTGGTTTGTCGTATGGAGGCAACCTAACCCAACTTTCAGCCGGGGGTCTATAAGGGGTATTTATGTAAACTAAGTGAGGGTCAAGCCTTTTCACAAAATCATGTAAGTTTTTTATGTCTTCTTCAGAATCGTTTAGACCTTCTATGTACATAATTTCAAGTTCATATCTTCCCTTAAATTCTTCTCGCATTTTTATAAGGCCCTCTTTTATTTCCTCATACTTTATATCAGGATGCGGTCTTGATACTTTTAAGAAAGTCTCTTCAGTTCCTGCATCAAGGGAAGGACAAAAAATGTCGATATTTTTAATCTCATCCCTTACTTCTTTTCTGTTAAGAAAGGGTGCATGAGTTAGAAGAGCTATTTTCTGATTTGGTAAAAGAAGTTTTAGTTTATCAATCATCTCTCCTAATCTTGAATAAAGAAGTGGTTCTCCAGAACCTGAAAAAGTTAAAACAGAGGGATTAAACCTTTTGACACCTTCTACTACCTCATTTACTACTTCATCAAAAGGTACATACTCTTTTCTTTCATTTGTAAGTCTTTGAGTTCTTCCAAGTTGGCAGAAGACACAATTAAAGTTACAAGTTTTAAGTGGCAAGAGATCTATTCCTAGTGATTTCCCCAGTCTTCTTGAGTTTACAGGTCCGTAAATATATTTAAATTTCAATTAAAATTTTGGATACCCTACTGGAATAATATAAATTGGTTCGTATTCTATCTCAAGAATTTTTTTGATTTTATCATCTTCAAAGGCACCTACGGGACAGGAGGCAAGGTCAAGATAAGTAGCGCATAGCATCAAGTTTTGTGCAGCATGTCCTGCATCAATATAAACGTATCTTTCACCCCTTTTTCCATATCTTGAGGTTGTTCTTTGGAAGTCTGCGGCAATTATAAAAACTACAGGGGCATCTTTAATAAAATCTTGTTCATAGGAAAATTCAGATATTTTATCTCTCAGATCACCCTCTTTTATTTTTATAATTGAATCCTCTTCTGGCAAATACCTAAAAAGGCCCTCCTTATTACAAAAGAATATTTCAAGGGGGTATCTTGCTCCTGCTGAAGGAGCTGCCCTAAGTCCATATTCTTTTTCTGTTATTCCATAGGTAGCCCAGAGCAGAGCAGAGATTTCCTCTATATTCAATTCTTTTTTGGAGTCAAATTCCCTTTTAGTCCTTCTTTTTTCCAAAACCTTAATAAAATCTATATTTTTAATTATGGGCCCCTTTAATTTTATTCTGTTCATGTCCTTATTATAAAATAATTTATGATAAAATTTCTAATTTTTCTTTTTTTTGATTTAAAAGCCTTTTCTTCTGGCTTATCAAATGTAGGTTACTCTTTCCCCTTTTCTCTTTTATTTGAAGAAGATCTTTTAAGACCCTATTTTTCTATTAACACCTTACAGTATAAAAGGGGAATATTTTTAAAGGATGGTTACTATTCTTATTCATCTGGATTCAACATAGATTCAATTAACTCACTCCGTTTTACGCTCTCATCAGAATTTTATCAAGGAAAAGCAAAAGAAACTGATTTTTCCCTTTTAACTGGCACAAAGATTTTATCTTTTCTTTTTGGATACTTAGGCTTTTACGGAGTTATAGAAGATGATCTGCGTCTTATTTCTGGTCTTAGATCTAAAATCCAAAGTCCTCTTTATAAAAGTTTCTTTGAGGGCTTAATAATTGGTCCTGGTGTAAAAGGATTTAATTTAAAATTTATATCAAGAGTTTTTATTACAGAAATTAAAACTTTTAAGAATGTGAGTGTCCAAGCTTTGAGTTTTTCTTTTGGTAAGTTTCAAAAACTTCAAGGTGGTTTTGCCACTGAATTTATAATTAGAGAAAAGATTTTGCCGGGAATTGGCGTCACATGGACAGAAGGAATGCAACCATACCCTTCTATTTTTTTATCCTATTTCACAAACTTCATAGAAAAAACAGACTATTTACTTTCTGCCTCAATTAATTTTCTTCCCAAAAACGATATTAGATATTCTTTTTCTTTTAATGTCTTGATTGGGGACGAAAAGTGGAAAGAAAAGGAATTAAGAAAAAAGAAAATTGAGATGGAAAATCTTAAAAGGCTTATTGCGGAGTCTGAACAAAAATTTAAAGAGGCACAGAAAATTTTTGAGGAAACATCTAAGCTTAACCAAGAAATCGAAAGAAAAAAAAGAGAGATTGATTCTTTAAAAAATATCTTAGAACGTGAAAAGGAGGAGGTAAAAAGGTTGAGAGAGGAGGCTTTAGAAGCTTTAAGGAAAATAGAGGGTTTAAAGATCCAAGAGGAAAAAGAGTTTATTAAAATAACTGCAACTGAAAAGGCTGTTCATTTTGAAATAGGGGGAACAGGTTTAACTGTGGAAAGTATTTTAACACTTAAAAAAATAGCTAATTTCTTAAGGACTTATCCACGCTACAAGGTAAGAGTTGAGGGTCATACAGATAATATTCCAATAGGTCCTCTTTTAAAGTCAAAATTTAAGGATAATCTTGAACTTTCAAAGGCAAGAGCTAAGGCGGTTTGTGACTATTTTATTTTGGTTGAAAACCTATCAAATTTAGAGTTTGAGTATGAGGGATTTGGGGATAAAAGACCAATAGCCTCTAACACTACAGAGGAGGGTAGAGCTCAAAATAGAAGGGTTGAAATAATAATAGAGAAAAAATGAGTTCTTTGATAAAACTTTTTCTTAGATGGAAAAAGAGTTTTTTTATCGGACTTTTTGCTCTTTTTATTGTAGATGGGGCGCAGCTTATATTACCGCTTGTCATAAGAGAAGTAATTCAAGCTATTGAGAAAAATAAGGAGTTTTTCACATTTTTGAAATATTCAATTTTTATTCTCATTTTGTCAATTTTTATTCTCATATTTAGGTTTTTTTGGCGCTACTATATATTGGGGGCAGCTCGAGAAATAGAGGCTTTTTTAAGGAAGAAACTTTATGATCATCTTATAATGCTTCATCCTAACTTTTTTAGCAAAAAGGGCGTTGGAAATCTTATGGCTCATATAACTAATGATCTTGAGGCTATAAAAATAGCCTCTGGCATAGGGATGGTCGCCTTTTTTGACTTTTTGATAATGGTAACTTTTTCTTTTATTATTATGTTTTCAATTTCACCTAAATTAACTCTTTTTGTTCTTGTACCTTTTCCCTTTCTCTCATTACTTATGATTTTCATAGGACCTAAAATTCATAACTCTTTTAAAAAAGTTCAAGAAAAATTCTCAGATTTAACTGAAAAGTCAAAGGAAATTGTTAGTTCTATAAGGATAGTTAAATCTTTTGTTTTAGAAAAGAGTAAACTTAAGGAGTTTTCAGAAGAAAATGAGAAATATTTGAAAGAAAATTTAAATTTAGCCTTTATTTATGGAATTTTTGAAGCTTTAATAATTTTCATATCAGGTCTTTCAATTTTTTTTCTTTTGACACTTGGAGGAAAGAAAGTATTAGACAAGGATCTTAGTCTTGGTGACTTTGTAGCTTTTATATCTTATCTTGATCTACTTGTATGGCCTGTTATGGCGTTAGGTTGGACTTTAAATGCCTTTCAAAGGGCCTCAGCTTCAATGAGTAGAATTAATGCCCTTTTTTTAGAGAAAAATGAGATAGAAGATGGTTACCTAAAAATTGACGAAAATTTAAAGGGTAAAATTGAAATTAAAAATTTGAGCTATAGCTTAAATGGTAGGACTGTTTTAAAAAATATAAATATTACGATTGAACCTAAAAAGATTATTGGTATAACAGGAAAGCCCGGTGGAGGGAAATCAACGCTTTTATATCTTCTCTCAAGAATATATGATCCTCCAGATGGTACTATATTTATAGATGGCATAGACATAAAAAATTACAGAATAGAGGATCTTAGAGAAAATGTTATTTTAGTTGAGCAGGAGCCCTTTATTTTTTCAGCTACAATAAAAGAAAATGCTCTTATTGGTTGTGAGTTTGATTTACCTGAGAGTAGAATTTACGAGGCTCTAGAGTTTTCATGTTTAGAAAGGGACATAAATGACTTTAAGGAGGGGATTTCTACTGTTGTAGGAGAAAAAGGTGTTACTCTTTCTGGGGGTCAGAGGCAGAGGTTAAGTCTATCAAGGATTTTCTTTAAAAAACCAAAGATTTTACTTATTGATGATGCCCTCTCTTCCCTTGATTTTGAAACAGAAGGTAAAGTTTTTGAGAACATTTTAAGAGAATTTGAAGGTATAACGTTAATTTTAGTTTCAACAAGAATAAAAGTTTTGATGAAATGTGATGAAGTTCTTGTTTTTGAAAAGGGAGAAATTGTTGAAAGAGGTACTCCTTTTGAACTTATAAACAAGGGTGGATTTTTCAGTGCTCTTTACGAACTTCAAACAGCCCTGATGAGAGAAGAAATAAAAACGTAATGGAGGATATAAAGCTTCTTCGCTATATAGTAAGATTTGTAAAACCCTATTCAACTCTTTTATTTTTAGCTTTTATAGTTCTTTTAGTTACAACGGCTTGTGATATGTTTTCTCCGATAATATTAAAAGAGACCATTGATAGGGGTATCATACCCTTTTTAAATAATGGAGAAATAAGAAAGCTCTATAAGTATTCAATAATCTATTTACTCTTAGTTTTGCTATCTTCTTTAAGTACCTATTTTTTTATAGTGCTTGTTAACTATATAGGAAACAGTGTAATGATGGATATAAGAAACAGGTTGCTCGATAAGATACTTTCTCTTAAGTTATCTTTTTTCGACAGAAATTCTGTTGGAAAGATCGTAACGAGATTAACAAATGATGTTCAGTCTTTAAATGAGTTTTTTTCTTCAGTTCTTGTTTATCTTTTAAAAGACATTCTTCTTCTTTTTGGAATCTTTTTTGTTATGTTAAAAATGAATACCTTTTTAACTCTTTCAATTTTAATTTTAGTTCCCTCTCTTTTTTATGTCTCTAATAAATTTAGAAGAGTTGCAAGAAAGGCTTATGGAGACATAAGAAAATATATTTCTGAAGTTAACACCTTTGTTCAGGAAAGTTTTTCGGGAATAAAAACTATAAACATTTTTAAAAAAGAAGACTTTTTTAAAGAAAGGTTTGGTAGGATTAATAAGAATCTTTTAGAGGCAAATATAAGGCAGGTTAAAAGTCTTGCGATTTTTAGACCACTTGTTGATTTTCATGAATTTCTGTCTATTTCCTTGATAATTCTTATATCTGGACCTATGATTGTAAGCGGAAATTTTACGATAGGTTCTCTTGTAGCCTTTATTTCTTATGTAAGAATGTTTTATAGACCAATAATGGATCTTTCAGAAAAATATAACATTTTTCAATCAGCTTTAGCAGCACTTGAAAGGATTGACGAAATTTTCAGAGAAATTCCAGAAGTAAAAAGTACTGGAATTGTAAAAAAAATTGAAGGAAATATTGTCTTTAAGGACGTTTATTTTTCTTATGAGGAAAAAGGTGAGTGGGTTTTAAAGGGAATCTCCCTGGAAATTAGAAAAGGTGAAAAAGTTGCTCTTGTCGGTCCAACTGGTTCAGGAAAAAGCACAATTATTAATTTGCTTTTAGGTTTTTATCCAGTGCAGAAGGGCAAAATCCTAATTGATGGAATCGATATAAAAGACTATGATCTTAAAACTTTAAGAAACCAAATAGGAGTTGTTTTACAAGAAAACTTTATTTTCGAGGATACCCTTTTAAATAATATAAAGCTTTATGATAGTATTCCAGATGAGAAAATCAAAGAGGCAATTAAAAGGAGTTATTTATCGTATCTAATTGAAAGGCTACCAAAGGGTTTAATGACAAAGATAAGTTCTAACTCACTTTCTGTTGGTGAAAAGCAGCTTGTTGCGATAGCCAGGATTTTTGCTTTCGATAAAAAGATTGTAATTTTAGATGAAGCGACAAGTAACATTGACTCTTATACAGAGTACCTCATTTACAAGGCAATTGAAGAACTTTTGAAAGATAGAACTTCAATAATAATAGCTCATAGACTTTCAACAATTAAAAACTGTGATAAAATAGTAGTAATTTTTAAGGGAAGAATTGTTGAAATGGGGACTCATCAAGAGCTTCTAGAAATGGACGGGTTTTATAGTAAATTACTAAAAGTTGGAAGACTGGACGTTATTGTTTAATGGGTTTCTTTGACTTTTTATATCTTTACTTCTGCATAATTTTGACTTCTTTTATAGCATTTATTCTTATTTATCTTAAATTTTTTGAAAATAATTCTTTTTTCACTATTGTATTTGTTGGTTCAGCTGTTTTTTACAATTTGGGTTTAAAGGGTGCTTTTGCCGTTATTTTTTTTGTTTTTTCTTCCTTATTTTGGGGTTACTTTAGGAAAGAGAAGCATCCAGCGCGAAACTACAAGCAGGTTTTAGCAAATGGTTTAGTTCCTGCAGTTTTGTCATTCTTTGATTATCATCTTTTTCTCTCTTCACTATCAGCAGTTCTATCAGATACCTGGTCCAGTGAAACAGGGATTGCCTTTTCAAAAAATGCATACACCTTAAAGGGTTTTAAAAAGGTAAAACCTGGTACAGAAGGTGCTGTTTCACTTATAGGAACGATTATGGGAGCGCTTGGTGCCCTTATTTTTTCTTTTTTTTCCCTTAAAACTTCCTATATTCTACCAATTTTTATTTCGGGCTTTTTAGGAAATATTCTAGATTCTATTTTAGGTTCATATTTAGGGGGAAAGTTTAAAATTTTTACCTCAGATTTTATTAATTTTTTAATAACAGTTTTTTCTCCCTTGGTTTTCTTCGTCCTTATTAAGCTTAAGTAAGTATTCATAGGCATCCTCTTTAAAGCTGTAGTATCCCCTTATTAATCTAACTTTTTTAAAACCAAATTTCTCATAAAATTTTATAGCTCTTTCGTTTGTAACTCTTACTTCCAAAAAGATATAACTTTTAAGTTCTCTTTTTGCTTTTTTTATAAGGTCTTCTAAAAGAATTTTGCCGTATCCCATACTTTGAAAGTTTTTTCTTACTGCAATATTTTTTAGGTGATAACTTTTTTCGTACTCGCCAGCTATTAAGTAGCCTATTATCATTCCATCAAGTTCAAGAACTGTAAAGTAGTTTGCTGGGTTTTTTAATTCATAAATAAAAGAGTAGATGGACCAAGGATCAGGAAAAACTTCTCTTTCGATTTTTAGTATTTCAGGTAAATCCCTTAATTTTGCCTTTCTCAATAAGGGATTTTTCATAGGGCAAAAATGAATAAAGAGGTTTTATTTTTTCGTAATCGGCTGTTCTTATTACTTTATCTTTTTTTTGTTCGTAAAATTCATAGATTAGAAAAGGATCTAAAATTATTAGGTTATAGTCATAGTTTATTTGTGCTGGTTCAAATGTAAAAAGAGGAATATCTGGGATAAGCTCTTTTACGATATAAATTTTACTGTCACCTTTTTTTCTAAAAAGAAAGCCTTCACTCCCTTTTTTTAAAAAAATACCGTAGTTCGAAAATTTATTAGAGATCTTATGTTCTATAACGTCAAAGGTAACGAGGGGAACTATTTCTATTTTTCTGGGAATAGCAATGCCAAGAGCAAGGGAAAGTCCGACTCTTAAGGAGGTGAATCTACCAGGTCCTATTGTTATGATTATAAGTTCAACGTTATTAAGATTTATTTCATTTAAAATCTCAAAGAAAAAAGTTGAGTGATTTCCTTCTTTTCCTGAATAATAAACTTTAAAGGTATTTTTTTCTTTAATTCCAATTGATGGAAATTTAGATGAACTTTCGATAACTATTTCTGACATAGAACTACATATAGACCGTTCTGAGAAGCGATAAATAGATAGGGCAGGTTCACAAAGCCCGATTCTACTCCTGAAAGAGGGAGATTTTCTGAGTAAAAATGGATTCCCTCTGTATTCGTATAAACTAACTGGACTGAATTGGGGTTAAATAGCCCAAACACTTTTTTAAGATTTTTTATCATTTTGACGTTTTCTGTATATGAAAGAACATAATTAAGAATTGGTTCTACATATGGGTCGGTGATATAGTATAAAAGCAGATAGTATGGAGGTGGAGAAGGATTAAAAGAATTAATCAAAATGTAGCTTCCTTGTATTTTTATGTTTGTTAAATTTGAAAATTGAGTACTCTTTTTAAAAAGTGAGTAAGGATTTTCTGGTAAGTTTAAAGAAAAAGCTTCAAGGTAGTTACCACCAACTAAATATAAGTTATTATATCCTATATCTCCATCCAAGACTTGAAAACTTGTATATATACTATTTATTTCTGCAAGTGTGTCAGAAATTATTTTTAAGATTTTAAAACCGTAAAGTGTTACGACATATATATAGTTTTCATAAAATAAAACTTCTCTTATAGATCCTGAGCTTAATGAAAATTCATCTAAAAAAGTTAAATCAAGGTTTTCTTTTTTATACAGTCCTAATTTTTTTGGTCCACCACTTCCATATAGAACAAAAATGTAAGGCTTTTTATAATAAACCCTGAACGAAAAATTGGGTAAATCAAAACTTTTAAGATAAATGAGATTTCCGAAATTTTCAGCATATATTTCAAGTTTATTTGGGGCTTTTAAAGCAAAAACCGTATCATGAAATACTTCTATATCTTTATAAAGGCCTTCTATTGAATTTAATAATATTAATTTGGTTTTTTTTACATTAAATTTCCAGATGTTACCAGTTGCTGAATCCCCTTTAGTGTCATATACCTTTACTTGCCAAAAATACTTTAATCCTGGTGTAAGTGAATCAATTATCTTATAAAAAGTGTCTCTTGTTATGATATTTAAAAGGGGATTTATAAAAAAGCTACTTGTATCTAACCTAATTCTAAAATTGAGTGAATCACCATCAGGATCAAAGGAGTAGTAAGATAGTCTTGGAGTGTAATCCACATCAACACTTCCATCAGGAGGTGAAGGATTTGATGGTGGCATTGGTTTACGATTTAAAGGAGGTGTTAAAAAAAAGTAAATAGATGATGTATCCTTAAGTCCAAGGATATCTGATACTATAACCTGCCAATAATATTTTTTGTTTGGAATTAAATTTTCAATTGTAAAGATTGTATCCTTATAATTTTTGACGATTGGTTCTTTAAATATGGGGTAGGGAAATGTATCTAAGTGAATAGTGTAAAGTAAAGTATCAAAAGTGTCTTTATCTTTTCCACTATATATAAAGCTTACTTTATAACTATTAAGAATTGCCCCTGAGTCAGGTTTAATAAGTTTAATTTTAGGTGGATGGTTTGATGAGTAAATTATAAATTTAACATCTTTTGATCTACCAACATTACCTGCAAAATCAAGTGCTTTAGCATATACAGTATGTACAGATGAGTCTTTACTTGTACTACCATCCCATAAAAACTCTCCGTAGCTACTTTCTTTTTTTCCAATTGAAAATCCATCAACAAAAACTTCAATGTAGTCTATCCCTTCGTTGTCCTCTGCTTTTACTTTTATTTTTATAGTATCGGGGAAAAAAGTCTCATTTTCACTTGGGGAAATAATCCATATTCTTGGAGGTTCTTCATCTTTTCTTTTACATAACGAAAAAAGATATATAAAAATTATAAACAATAAAAGCTTTTTCATATTTTTAATTTTAAATTAGGGTAAAGAAATTTGTAAACCAGGTAGTCTGATAAAACGTTAAAAAGGTAATTTCTTGTTTCTTTATAGGGAATGTTATAAAAGATAGAAATATTGTCTTTTGGTAAAAATTCGATCCAATTTTTTACTGCTTCATTTCCAGCGTTATAGGCACAGATGCCAAAATAAAGTCCAAAAGTATCAATTAAAGACTTTAATATTTTTGAACCAATTTCTATGTTATCCTCTAATTTGAATAAGTTGAACTCTCCCTCTTTAACTTTTTTCGCAGTTTCCTCTATTATTTGCATGATTCCTTTTGCGCCTCTTGGAGAGATAGCTAATGAGTCAAAAATTGATTCTCTTCGCATTAAAGCGTATAAAAGTGCAGGATCTAAGCCGTATTTTTCCGATAATTTTAAAACAATATCTTCATATGGTGTTGGAAATAAAATTTTTAAAAATTCTTCATCGAAACAGGTGTCTCCCCTTTCTCTTAGGAAATAGTAATATTTTCTCGCAAGAATTGTGGAAAGATAAAAATTTTTGTTTTCAAAGAAGAACTTTGATAAATATAAAAAATTTTCCTTCTTTTCTATACTTTTTATCTTTTCTTCAATATCATCAATTAGATTTAACTCAAGTAAAAGTTTTATAGTATCGTATAGTGGTTTTGAAGAACTGTCTCTCAGGATAGCTTTAATGCTAGAATCAGGACTTATACAAGGAGACTTATGCTGAAGATAAAAGAAAGAAAGGGGATGTTCTCTTTTAATTTCCTCGAGAATTTTCTCGTCTCTTTTTATAGTATATTCAAGATACATTGCTTTTAGCTCTTTCTTTTCAACAGCGTCTAGAAGTTTTATGACTCTTTTATAATCCCCTTTATCGTAATAAAAGTAAATAATCTCCTCATTCAGAACATTTAGTTTATCAAATATTTTTTCAATTTTTTCTTTAAAGGTATTACTTTTAAGATAAATCAGTCTTAGTTCTCTGAGGGAAGGTTCTAAAAAATGCGAGTTTGCATTAGTATTTCTAGAAAAAGACTTAATTGCTCTTAGAGTATCTCCCTGATATAAAAAACTTATTCCCTTATAGAAGTTAACAAGATCTTTTTTTTCGTATCCACCTAAAAGTGAACTTTTAAAAAACTCTATAGCTTTTTTATAGTTTTTAAGTTTATAGTAGGCGTATCCTATTAAATAATTTAGCTCTGGATTTCTAATTTTTTTGTTTTTAGTTTTTTTTATCATTTCTTTCCACTTTTCTTGAGCGTATAAAACCCTTATTATATCAAGAATTGGCTTTTCTCTTTTTAAGGCTATTTCGAGTGCTTCAGGACTTTTACTATATTTTTTTATTATACTTTTTTCTATTTCTTTACTTTTTTTATAATTTCCTATTTTTCGGTAAAATTTTGCCTTTAGATACAAAATTCTTATTTCTCTTTTAGTTGAAAACTTTTTATGTTTTTTTTCTAAAGCTTCAAAAAAAGAGTCACTATCAGAGATTTTTTCAAGATGTCTAATGAAAGCTTCCTCAAATAATGGAGAGTCTTTATAGTTTTCAATTATTTTTTTGTATTCTCCTTTTATAAATAGTTCTTTTTCTGGAAATTTTAAAATCAAAAAAGGGAGTATAAAAGTTTTTAGAAAAATATTTATCCTCGAAGTTTGCTAAAGAATCTTTCTGCTGAGATGTAGCCCTTTTCCTTAGTGAGGTAATTAAGAGCTACTGCCTCAACAAGAACTGAAATATGCTTTCCAGGATTTAGAGGAAGTTCTATATATGGAACGTTTATACCAAGGATATTAACTTTTTTTTCTTTTAAACCAATCCTCTCGACATCTAGTGTTTCGCTCCAATCTATTAGTTTTATTACAATGTCAATTTTTGTCCTATCAAGACATGAGCTTGGCCCAAAAAGAGAAAGAATATCGAGTATTCCTATGCCCCTAATTTCTAAAAAAGTTTTGACTTCTTCTTTAAAGGCTTCTCCAATAAGAAAATTTTCAGGATGTCTTATTATTTTGACAAGATCATCGCCCACAAGCTTGTGACCTCTTTCTACAAGTTCAAGTGAACACTCTGATTTTCCTATTCCGCTTCTTCCTAAAAATAGTATTCCCACGTTATAGACACTTACAATGTTTCCATGCAAAACTGTGTATGGCGATAAAAGGGAAGATAGGATAAAAAAGAGTTCCCTCATAAATGAAGTTGTAGGCTCAGTTACAGTAAAAAGTGGTACCTTATTTTCTTTTGCCCTTTCTAAAAGATCAAAGGGGGGTTTAAAACCTTTTGTAACGAAAATTGCAGGTATAGGGTATGAAAAAAATTTTTTTATAGCCCTTAATCTTTCTTCTTCATTCAGAGATTCAAGAACAAGAATCTCAGTCTCACCAATAATCTGAATTCGGTCGTATAAAAATATTTTTTCAAATCCCTTAAAAAGAAGAGCGGGTCTATTTAAGTTAGCATTCTGAATTACAGCACTAAGCCTTAATTCCGGAGTATGGTTTATTAATGTAAATCTTTTTTTTAAAATATTAACAAGATCACAAACTTTAATTTCGTTAAAGTATATTTTTAGATTTTCGAGTTCTTTCACATTCCCTTTAATTTTTGTTCATATTTTTTAAGCTGGGAGGTAATTTTATCTTTAAGATCATCTACAACTGAAAAAAAGTCTGAATTTTGTGCTTCTGCTTTTAAGATCCCCTTTCTTGTTACTTCTATGATTATTTCTCCACGATATCTCCCTCTTTGTTCTTCAAAAATTAGGTTTGACTTTATTATATGATTTGAAAACCTATCAATTTTCGAAAGCCTCTTTTCGACATATCTTCTCATATCATCGGTTAATTCAAAATTTTTTGCCATAATATTTAGACTTTTCATGGAAGTAAAATTAAATTCATAGGGATTGAACCTTGATAAATTTTATTATAATCTAAAAATTTAATCAATAAAGTAGGCTCTTGCCTCTTTGTCTTCAAGCTTTTGAAACTCTTCTATAGTTCCAACAAATCTTACTCTTTTGTTATAAAGCCAAATAATTTTGGTAGCAACAGCTTTTGAAAAATTAAAGTCATGAGTCACTGCTAATGAGGTTATCCCTCTTTGCTCCCATAATCTTTTTATTAAATTTGTTATCTTATCGGCTGTCTCTGGATCTAATCCTGTAGTTGGTTCATCATAAAAGATATAATCAGGGTCATGAACTATTGCTCTTGCAATAGCCCCCCTTTTTTTCATACCCCCTGAAAGCTCTGAAGGATAAAGATTTTCAAAGCCTCTTAAATCAACTGCTTCAATAGCCTTTAAAACCTTATATTCGATTTCTTTTTTAGTTAACTTAAAGTGTTCCCTTAGAGGCAGTGCCACGTTTTCAAAAAGTGTCATAGAATCAAACAGAGCGCTCCCCTGAAAAACAAACCCTATTTTTTTTCTTAACTCAATAAGATCTTTTTCACTTGTCTTAGTTATTTCTAAATTATCATAAAAAACATAACCCCTCTCAGGTTTTAAAAGCCCTACCATTATTTTAAACAAAACAGACTTCCCGACGCCGCTTTTACCAAGTATTATGACAAACTCACCATCGTAAACCTCAAAGTTTATATCTTCAAGAACCCAATCAGAAAATCTCTTATATACCTCTTTTACCTTTATCATCCAAAAATTAAGATACCCAGGATATAGTCAAGAACAAGAATAAGTATAGAAGATAAAACAACTGCTTTAGTCGTAGCTTTGCCAACTCCTTCTGCGCCTCTTTCAGATGAGAGGCCAGAAATCGCTCCAGATAAAGTAAGAGCATAACCGAAAAACATTGATTTTAAAAGTCCACCAAAAAGATCTCTTGGAAGGAAAAACATTTTAGCGCCTGTTGAAAATTCAAAATAATTTGCCACCCCAGAGAGATTCGCTATAAACATACCTGAGAAAATTGCAACTGCAATAGATACTGAGGTGAGAAGGGGTAAAACAATAATTCCAGCTAACATTCTGGGCATTACGAGAAACCTATAAGGATTAATTCCCATAACATAAAGAGCGTCAATTTGTTCTGTAACAACCATTGTTCCAAGCTCCGCAGCAATGCCAGAACTTATTCTTCCAGCTACTACAAGCCCAGTTATTACAGGACCAAGCTCAATCATAACAGCTTTTGCTACACCAGACCCTATGTAAATAACAGGTACATAATCTCTTACTTGGTACGCAGTTTGAATTGTTGCTACCATTCCTACAAAGGAGGATGTAAAAATTACAAGTAAAAGTGAATTGTATCCTATTTCATAAATTTCATAGATTATCTCTCTAAAATACTTTCTGACAAATCTTAAAGAGGTGAAAAAGCTAACTGTAGTATAAGAAATTTCACTTAATAATTCTAAAAAAGATAAAAAAAATCCTTTAAAAGGGAATACCACCTTCCTCAGTACCAAGATATTCTCTACCAGGATTTTCAAATTTCATGAATTCTTTTCTAAACGCGAGAACAAACTTCCCTTGAGGTCCATTTCTATTTTTTGCCACATAGAATCTTATCAAATTTTCCGCATATGGCTCTGTAGGTTCAAAAACTTCATATTCCTCTTGTTTTTTGTAAAGAAAGACAACAATATCAGCATCCTGTTCAAGTGCCCCTGATTCTCTTAAATCTGATAGTTTGGGAGCCGCATCTTCTTCTTTTCTTTCCTCTGCCTTTCTTGAAAGCTGAGATAGAGCTACTACAGGTACGTTTAACTCTCTTGCCAATTTCTTTAAAGAGTCTGTAATATAAGCTAATTCTCTAGGTCGGCTCTCAAATCTTGGTCTTGATTCATGTAAGGGGGCTTGAATAAGTTGAATATAATCAATAAAGATAATTTTTACTTTATGTTCAAGAACTGCTCTTCTTGCCTTGGCTCTAAGTTCCTGTATTGATATTGATGGTGTATCATCGATAAAAATTGGAAGATTTTCAATTCTACTTGCTGCCTCAAGAAGTCTTCTCATTTCGCTTTCACTTAATGAATTTAGGTTTCTAAATTTAATACTGTCAATTTCAGATTCAAGAATTAAAAATCTCATTGCTATGTGTATCTTTGACATTTCTATGCTGAATAGAGCAGATGGAATGTTATAAAATTTTGCTAATCTATATATTACATTGAGAATAAAACTTGTTTTTCCTACTGAGGGTCTTGAAGCAACAACTACAAATTCTCCTGGATGGAATCCCCCTGTAATTTCATCGAATTTTGTATAACCTGTTAAAATACCCTGTACACCTTCTCTTTCTCTTCCCTTTATTTCGTTTATGTAAATTTTAAGCACTTCACTTATTGGCAAAAGTCCCTCCCTTATCTTTATTTGGGCAATTTCAAAAATTTTTCTATCTAATTCATAAAGAATCTCCTCTGCTTCCTCTTCACCACTTTCACATCTTTTTATAGTGTCATAACAGAGTTCTATTGTTTTTCTTAAAATGTACTTTTCAGTCAGTGACTTTATGTAATCGTCAATGTAAGATGGATTTATTGCATATTCTCCCAGCTCTACAAGATACTCTATTCCTCCAATTTTATTTAGAAGATCTTCTTTTTCAAGAACTTCTGCTACGTTTATTGGATCTAGTTTCTTTCTTTTGTCAACTGTTTTTAACATTGCTCTATAGATATCTCTGTGAGAGGGTTCATAGAACATCTCCTCTTTTAGTTGTTCGAAGGCTTTTGTTGCGGCACTTTCTAGAACAAACATTGATCCAAGTATTGCTTTTTCTATCTCTATATCAAAGGGAACTTTAAACTTTTCGTCTTTCATTGAAAAATTTTACTGTTTCTTTTAGGGCTTCTTCAATATCCCATTCGGGTTTAAAATTTAATTCTTTCTGAGCTTTTTTAATATCAAGAGCTATCCTTGTAATTTCAGCTTCCCTTTTTGCTAGATAAATTGGCCTTTTTTTATAGCCTGTTAATTTTTTTAATTTTTCAAATATTTGGTTTATACTTGTCTCTTTGCCTGTTCCTATGTTAAATATTCCCGTTTTGCCTTTTAGTATATATTCTGTTGCAAGGAGATTTGCTTTTACTACATCATTTATAAATATAAAATCTCTTGTTTGGTTTCCATCACCATATATGTGAACCTCTTCATTATTTAGCATTTTTTCACAAAAAATAGCAACAACTCCGCTTTCACCGTGTGGATTTTGTCTTGGTCCAAAAACATTTCCGTATCTTAAAGAGACAAAAGGTAACTTCTTTGAATAATAGAGGCCGTACATTTCACCTGTTATTTTGGATATTCCATAGGGGCTTATGGGAAAGAATCTATAACTTTCTTTTACAGGCAATTTTTTAGGTTCACCGTAAACTGTACCTCCGGAACTTGCAAATATGAATCCCTTTAGATTACATAAAACTGAAGATTCAAGCAAAAAAATTGTTCCTCTTATATTGACTTCCATATCAAGAATCGGATTTTTGACTGATTCTACTACTGAAGATTGAGCAGCATGGTGATTTACTATGTCAGGTTTAAACTTTTTAAATATTTTTATTATCTTGTTTTCATCTGTTATAGATACCTTTTCAAACTCAGCTTCTTTAGGTAAATTTTCTTCTTTACCTGTGGATAAGTCATCTATTATAAGAATTTTAAATCCCATTTTTATATATAACTCAGAAACATGAGACCCTATAAAACCTGCTCCTCCAGTTAAAATAACACGCATTTTCTAAATTACTTAGCCTTTATGAACTTTATTTTTTCTATTTTACCTTCTCTATTTTTTAAAACTAAAAAATAGATCCCCCCTTTTTCTACGTTAATGATTATCTTATCTTTTTTTATTTCATGTGAAAAATAAACTTTTCTTCCAGCACTGTCATAAATTTCAAAACTTTCTATAGCTTCAAATGGAGTCAAGATTATCTTATCGCCCTTAATTAACAATTTTACGTCTAAATTTTTTATAATGGATTTTTCAGATAACTTAGTGAATGATCCTCCGATTATTTTGGAGCCTGATAAAGGATTGTTATAGTAGTCAAAAATAAAGTTGTTTAAAAATTTGACAGTATCACCTGGTCTTACGCTTGGTTTTCCACCATCAGTTGAGAGAAATACAAAAATATAGCTGTCATAAATTATGATATTGCCAATTTCTCCATTTCCTGAAAGCCAACTGTGATTATTTGAGAGTTTAAAAACACTGTTTATATTCATTTTATTTATTTCATTTTTAGGTAAAATATTTTCAGAAAAATAAAAGGCTATAAAATCATCGCTGTCGATGGAAGTATCTGGATAGATATTGTCAAAAGCTAAAATACTGTCGCAACGTGGAAGTTCTAAATCAAAGCTACCTTCAATAGGAGAAAAACCGAAGCATGGATTACCCTTTGTATCATAAATCCTATAGCCCCTAACATAAACTGTATCAAAGTTAAAGATTCTGGAATCCGAGCCTGTAAAAACAAAAAGAAGTGTTTCAGGAGTTATCCAAAGAGAGTAAAAGTTTTCTCCAAAATATCCCCCTTTTTTAAAGTAGAAAAAAGAGTCAACATTTGCTGGATAAATATGAGGCATATTTGTTTTTTCATTAAATATAAAAAACATTGAGTCTCCACTGTTTATACCGTTATCAAAGAAACTCCCATCTTTAGCAATTGCCCTTATTAATTTTGGACCAAGAATATCATCAAAGCTTCCACCTATAATTACTTTTGATCTTCTCCAAAAGCCAAAAGAGTCACTCATTTTTACTTTTACTGTGTCACCCACTTCTACTGAGGGGTAAGTATTTCCTGAGAAGGCAAGAAACACTTTTAGGGTTTCTCCGTTTGTTGACCATTGGGCTCCCCCAAAGTCTCCATAAATATTAAGCCATGAATGATTGTTTGATAATTTAAGGAGGCTATCTACGTTATTTTTATTTATAAACAGCTTTGAAGTCGGTTCGTTAAATATAAAAACTACATAATCATCAGGATCTTTACCGTCCCTTTGAAATGTACCATCCTTAGCCTCAGCCCAAATAGCTATGGGTCCAGTTGTGTCCTCCTCGTAATAAATTCTAATTTGGTCAACAATGGGAGAAAATTCAGGATTTGATGTAAAAAGTTCTAACTTGTATTGAAAAAGAGTATCAGAAAATTTAACAAAACTGTAATTTTCTAAAGATGAAGAGTCAGCTTGTAAGGGGGTAATGTGGCTAAAAGGAATGGTATCATTTATGTTATTAAAACTTCTTATTTTTAATTTGAAGTTGCCAAAAAGCTTACCCTTAATTTTGTATGCCTTAACCTTTATTGGTCCTCTTCCCCCCTTCAGTTTAATATAATTTGAGATTATGTGACCACTACTTTGAAATTTTGACTTAAAAAGTCTTGGTTTATATGAGGTTCCGACTAATATTTCGTTTCCTTTATATCCTATCCCCGTAGAGGGTATAAGAGTTCCAAGATTTGAGTATTTATCGAGCGATTCTATAAGGTTCCATTCAATTCCATCAGAGGAAGCATAAATCCTTCTTTTAGGGTATGTATTTTCGCCATAGGCAAGTAAATATATAATTCCGCTATTTGATTTAAAAATATCGAAAATTTCTACTTCAGAGCTTTGGAATGTTGTGTAGTAACTATTATTTTTTATCAAATAACAGGCTGTTGGTAAATTTCCTGCCACTATAAGGTTTTTCTCAGGGTTTGATAAAACCCCGCCCACTATTTGTTTTGAAGGTAAAAGGGGTGAAATTGGATAAAAGTTTACATCATCTAAGGTTTCATAGATTTTTGATCCACTTCCGTCAGCTAAAGCAATAGCTATTCCTAACCCATTTCTAGTTTTAAAAAGACAATGTGCATCAGGCTCACTTCCAGGAGGTGATGGGAACTGGTATATACTCTGCCATATATTTTGTGATTTTAAATATCTAAAAATTCTTCCCCTATTTGTAGAGCAGTACATTTTAAGAGGAGAAAATATTAAAAAGTCTGAGAAACTATGACCCGAAGCACTCGGTGAGTTAGGAATCCACCTGAAATTTTGTGGAGGAAGATATTCTAATTCATTAGAGTAAAATATCCAACCTAACCCAGAAACAGAGCCAATCCATAAATTATTCCCAAAATCTTTGGAAAAATAAATCCTTTTTACAAGGTTAAAAGATTTATCGTCGTACAGCACTCTACCAGAGGTAAAACTTAGAGAGTCAAGAGTGTAAAAGATTTTAAAATTTTGGACAGTTATGTTTGGATAAAAAACACCTACAAATACAGTATCAGGAGATTTTAAGGCTATACCCTTTACTTCGTATCCACCGAAATCGAAAACTTGTGAGCTTGGAACTAAAAAAAGTGAGTCTCTTGAAATTATTAAAGAATCAGTTTTATAAAAGGGGTCAACTTGATAAGCCTTTAAAAAAGTTCTCAGTGTATCTCTTTTTACTACTATTGTGTCCCTGCCCCCCGCCCAAGTATCTTGGAGAATAAAACTTAAAGAGAAAATTAAATTAATAATCATGCTTTTAATTTTTTAATTTCTTCTGTTAGTGCAGGAACAACTTGAAAGAGATCACCAACAATTCCATAGTCTGCTATTTGGAAAATCGGGGCATTTGGATCCTTATTAATTGCAACGATCACTTTACTTGTTCTCATCCCTGCAAGATGTTGTAAAGCTCCAGAAATTCCACATGCAATGTATAAGTTTGGAGAAACAGTTTTTCCCGTTTGACCCACCTGGTGTGAATGGTCTATCCAACCTGCATCAACTGCAGCTCTTGACGCTCCTACTGCTCCCCCAAGAATTTTTGCTAATTCTCTTAGGGGTTTAAAACCTTCGGGTCCACCAACACCTCTTCCACCTGATACAATTATCTCTGCCTCTGTTACATCTATTTCTTCCTCACCTTTTTCCCTTGTTTCCTTTATTTTTAATCTCTCAACACTCTTTACTACTATTTTTTCAAATTTACCACTTTTTGGATTTTCAATGGGATTTACTATGTTTGATCTTAGGGAAATGGAGTATTTTTCGGAGTTAACCACTTCCCAGACATAGGCCTTTCCAGCAAAAATTGGTCTCTTAAAGATTTTTTTACCATTTTCTTCTTTTACTTCGATGATATCTTGGATTAAGGGTAAATCAAGTAGCGCTGAAACACCAGCTGCAATTATTCTTCCAGTGTTTGAAGCAGGAAAGATTAAAACGTTAAAGTTTTTATCTTTTAAAAACTCAAAGAGAGAATTTATAATTCCATCTTCAGATTCTACTTTTTCTGAGGGTGAAATAAGATAAAGATAATCTGCTCCGTACCTGAAAACTTCTTCTTTTTCTATTTCTTCACCCAGGGCAAAGGCAAATATCTCAGAACTATAGTTCTTTAGGGCAAAAGTTATTAATTCTAACGAGTGTTTTTTTACCTTTCCATCCTTTGTTTCAAGATAGATTCCTATCATTTTCCCCTCCCTTTTAAAGAACTTTGGCTTCTTCCTTTAACAGCCTTACAAGCTCCTTAACATTATCAGGAAAAGGCAAATTTATAATTTTTCCAGCTTTCCTTGCTGGAGGTGACTCAAATTTTAGTGTCTCAATCTTTTTATCCACTAAGTTTGATACTACTATCTCATCCATCTTCTTAGATTTTGCCATCATTATTCCTCTTAAAGATGGATACCTTGGTTCAAATTGACACTTGTCAAATATAATAAAAGAGTTAAATGGGACTTCGTATACAACGAGCCCCTTCTCGGCTTCCTTTGTTACTTTAAAACTTGAATTATCTACCTCAAGATTTACTGCGCCATAAATAAAAGGCTTTTGAATTTTTGTAGCTAGATATATATGAATATAGTTTCTTTCATCGTCAACGGCCTTTTTTCCGCAAAAGATAGCATCTGGATTTTCTTTTTTGATTTCTTCAAGTAAAAGGTTTGCTATTTGAAATGAATCAAGTTCACTTACTTTTTCGTATTTAATAAGTTTTGCTCTATCTGCACCCATAGCAAGTCCGTGTCTCAGTGTTTCTTTATAATCTTCACTACCGAGTGAAAGTAAGACTATTTCCACATTTTCTTTTTTTTCTTTTACTCTTAAAGCAGCTTCCAAAGCATATTCATCGTAAGGATTCATAACAAATGGTATTGATGAAAGGTCTATACCACTACCGTCTGATTTTACCTTTATGGGTACGCCTGTATCTGGAACTCTTTTAACTAACACCAAAATTTTCATATATTCTAACGAAAAATTAAGGGGAATTTAACCCTTTAAACCACAACTTTAGATAAATCTCCATACTTCCTAAAAATTTCCCAAACTCTTTTAAGCAAATTCAATCGATTCTCTCTTAATTCTATATTCTCCGTCATTACAAATACATTATCAAAAAATCTGTCTATAGGTTCTCTTAGTTTTAAAAGTTCTTTTAAGGCCTCCTCAAAGTTTTCTTTTTCCATATGAATCAAAAAAATAGGTTCAATTTCCTTTACTTTCTCAAAAAGCACTTTCTCTTCAATTTTTTCAAAGAGATCTTCTCTAATTTCTCCACTCAACTTTTGATCCCTTATTATATTGTATGCTCTTTTTTGTCCGATTATGATTTTTTCAAACATTTCTTTCTCTTTCTGGAAATACTCTTGTAAAACTAAGGCTTTTTTGTATATTAGATACAAATTTTTAGTTTCACTCTCTATTGTAGCATCTACAAAATCGTATCTTATACCTTTTAGTTCTTCAAGATAATTCTCAAATCTCCTTAAGATCTCTTTCTCTATTTCTTGAGCTTTTACGTTAATTCTAATGTTTTGTTTTCTCAAAAGATTTATCACTAGTTCAATTAATTTTTCAAGGTCAAATCTTATGTCCTTTTCTATTATTAAATAAAATGTTGAATAAAGGGTTCTTTTGAGCCCAAGGGGATCCTTTGAACCTTTTATCTTGTAGCCGTTAGCTAAGAGAGAGATAATTGTATCAATCTTATCAGAAATTGAAATTAATATACCTTCTGTTGTTTGAGGTAATTCATCACCATGAGTTTTTGGGAGCCTATACTCTCTTAAAATTTTAACTATTTTCTCATCTTTTCTTTGAATCCTTGCATACTCTGATGCTATTATACCTTCAAGTTCAGTAAATTCTTTACCGTCCCTGACCATCTCAGTTGTAAGGTCAGTTCTAATTAAATCAATAATTTTATTAATAAATTCTCTTTCCTGAGATAGATTAAGGTTTGAATTTTTTACAAAAAAGTTAGTAATTTCTTTTACTCTTGAGTTTTTTTCGTATATGCTTCCAAGGTCTTTTATCCAGACTACTCCCTTTAAATAATCGGTTCTTTCTTCAAGTGGAATTTCATTATCTTTTTTAATGTAAAATATCGCATCTTCAAGTCTTGCTATCAAGACATCAATAAGGCCCTTTTTTATTTTATCAGCTTTTTCCTCTTTGTTGTTTATTACAGCTATGAAATAAGGCAACACTTCCTTATTTTTTGAAACAAGAGGTATATATCTCTGGTGAGATCTCATAGCAGTAAATATTATTTCTTTTGGTATTTCAAGAAAGTGAGAGGGAAAATCACAGAGGATAACACCTGGATATTCAACAAGACCTGTAAGTTCTTCAATGTGTTCTTCAGTTAAAATAGGCTCAGCATTTAGCTTATCAGCAATTTTATAAATTTTTTCTGTAATTTTATTTTTTCTTTCCTCAAAATCAGGTATAACCCCGTTATTTTTTAGTGCCTCTTCGTATTCATCTATGGAGGTGATTTCAATTTCTTTATTACTAAAAAGTCTATTGGGTCTTGTTTTATTTGAAACTCTAATAGGTAAGGGAAGTTCAAGAATTTCATTATTCCAAAGAGACAAAATCCATCTGATAGGTCTTGCGAATGTCAAATTTTCTATACCCCATCTCATCCTTTTAGTAAATGGTGTCCTTTTTAAAATGTCCAGAATATTTTCTTTTATTATTTCTCTTGTGCTCCTGCCCCCTCTTTTTATCTTCAAGAAAACATACTTTTTCCCCTGTTCTTCTTTTATATAAAGTGTATCAGGTGAAGCCCCCCAACTCTCTAAAAATTTTTTTAAAATTTCTGTTTTTTCTCCCTCTTTATTAAAAGAAAGATGATAGGGCGGCCCCTTTATTTCCTCCTCATACTCTCTTTGCTTTTCATCAAGATTCTCTACCAGTATAGTAAGCCTTCTTGGTGTAGCAAAGGTGAGCACTTTCTCATAACCGATCTTGTTCTCATTAAATAAATTTTCAAACTCTTCTTTAAGTTTCAAAGAAGAACTTCTAACTTCAAGTGGCGGAAGCTCCTCTGTACCAATTTCAAGTAAATATTTAGCCATAAATTTCTATATACTTTTTTGCAACTAGATGACTTAGTCTTCTTATCCTCTGTATCATAACTTGTCTCTCAGCAGGGGAAATTACCCCTCTTGCATCTAAGATATTAAAAGCATGGGACACCTTAATCACACAATCATAGGCAGGGAAAATCAGTTCTTTCTCGATTAATCTTTCCGTCTCCCTATACAATTCTTCAAAGAAATTTCTCCATAAGAGGGGATCTGCTAAGTGATAGTAATACTCAGAAAACTCTTTCTCATTCTGCTTATAAATATCTCCCCACTTATAATTTTCATTCCACTCCACTTCAAATATTGACCTTTTGTTTTGAAGAAACATGGCAATTCTTTCAAGTCCATAAGTTATCTCACAGGTTATAGGATCAAGGTCAATTCCACCTATTTGTTGAAAGTAGGTAAATTGAGTTATTTCAAGTCCATCAAGCCATACTTCCCAACCGATACCCCATGCTCCTAAAGTTTCTGACTCCCAATCATCCTCTACAAATCGAACATCGTGATCTTCAACATTTATACCTAAACTTCTAAGTGAATCAAGGTATATTTCTTGAACATTTTCAGGGGGAGGTTTTAAAACAACCTGATATTGAAAGTATTGTAAGACTCTATTTGGATTTTCACCGTATCTTCCGTCTTTAGGTCTTCTTGTTGGTTCAAAATATGCACATTTCCACTCTTTTTTTCCGAGACACTTTAAAAAAGTAGCCGGATTAAAGGTGCCCGCTCCGACTTCAGAGTTATAGGGAGTAAAAATTAAACATCCTTTCTTTTTCCAAAAATTATTCAAACTCTCAATTAAATCCTGAAAATACATACCTTTAAATTTTATAACAAGTATTGAAATCCTATCAACAAGGGAGTATAATTAATCCTTAAAGGTTCAAGCCCTAAAAATCTAAGGAGTTACAAAATGTTTGAAAAGGTCTCAGAGAAAGATGTTTCGAGGGCTATTACAGTTTCATTTTTAAGGATGTTTGAGAGTGTGATAGAAAGTGATGTAATAGTAGTGGGAGCAGGACCAGCAGGTTTAACTGCTGCGAGGGAGTTAGCTAAAGAGGGTTTAAATGTTCTTGTGATAGAAAGAAATAACTATTTGGGGGGAGGGTTTTGGATTGGTGGTTTCTTTATGAATAAGGTAACTTTTAGGGCACCGTCTCAGGAGTACCTAAGAGAAATTGGAGTTAGATTTGAAGAGGCAAGTCCTGGTTTATATGTGACTGATGGAGCTCAAGCTTGTTCAAAACTTATTGCTGCAGCCAGTGATGCTGGAGTTAAATTCTTACAGCTTACAAAGTTTGAAGATGTAGTAATAAGAGAGGAAAATGGGAGTGCAAGAGTTGCAGGTGTTGTTGTAAATTGGTCACCAATAGAAGGCCTTCCAAGACAAATAACTTGTGTTGATCCTATAGCTCTTGAATCTAAATTCGTTATAGATGCATCTGGTCATGATGCTTTTGTGGTAAAGGCTCTTGAGCAAAGGGGTTATATTAAAGTAAAGGGTGTAGGGGCTATGTGGGTTGAGGCTTCAGAGGATGCTATAGTGGAATACACAGGTGAAGCTTTCCCTGGACTTATAGTAGCTGGGATGGCAGTTGCTGAAACCTTTGGTTTACCAAGAATGGGACCAACTTTTGGCGCTATGCTTTTATCTGGAAAAAGAGCTGCTGAAATTATTATTGAAAAACTTAAGACTTACGTGAAAGTTTAATTTTTATCAGACTGCATCATGGAAAATAGGGGAAGGAAAAAAAAGGGGGAAGAAGGAAAAGGAAAAAAGTTTCAAATTTACTGTTCTTGAAAAGAAAAATTTACATCTACAAAGTGAATTATGAAAGTGTTAATTACAGTGAAATAAAAGATTTTTTTGAGAATGAGGGTTTTTCTGTTTCATTAGAGGAAGATCCACTTTTAAGGCTTGATCGTGAAAAGTTAAATGATATAGCGGTTTTTTTTGCGAAATCGAGAATTTTAAATGCCTTTAAAAGGGAGCTTAATGAAAATCCCTTAAATGTAGAGATTGAGTATGAGAAGAGAAATTTAGTTACTCCTAATAGAAAAAAGGGTATTATATATGATGGGCTTAGACTTATAGAAGTTTATAGAAATTTCATTCCGAAAGAATTAAGAAATATAGAAACTTTTGCGCACTTTTTTTTAACAGATCAACTTATTTCTACGTTTTCTGACAGGTGGCATTTAAGAGTAATCATTTTTTCTTTTCCTGTTTTAATATCTATTCCTGGAATTATTTACGCTCCTGCTAAGGATAGAGACTATTACATTTCAAGTAGTTTAGGATATCTACCGGTTCATAAAGATTATTATTTAACTGAAAAAGATAGAAGAATTACAAAAATTATCTGTGCCTACATTATTCAGGGGATGTTTTTTTATAAATCAATCATAGAAAAAAGTGAATTTAAGTTCTGTGATAACAAGAGATGTCTTATGTATAACAGTCATTATCAAAAAGAAGTAATAGAGGCTCAATTTAACCTAAATTTTTGCGATAAACATAAAAGTGAGTGGAAAAAAATAGTTGCTTAAAACAATTGTTTAAAATAAAATTATCTTATAATTGCTTAAAAGGAGGTTTAAAATGAAGAAAGCCTTTATCGGGGGAGTAATTGGTATAATAGGAGGGTTTATGTTTACAGGTTTAATACCTAACTTTTCGGGCAAAAGAGAAAACCCAAGTCTTTTATGGATTGGGCCACGAATGGGTTGGGAAGTTGATTACACAAATAACAGAATATATGCCATTGATAATTCTGGAGGTGTTACACCAAGTGTAGGTATTGGAACAAATTCGCCTTTATCTAGATTTCACCTGGTCGGTGATTTTTATAATCAAGGATTTGTTGGAACACAGAGCTATTACGAGCCTCCTGGTATCTCTTGGGCGAATGTAGCTTCATTAAGCTATACTTCTCACGGTTCAGGTGAAGATAACTCAGTTGTGTTGATATACGCTCATCTTATATCAAATACAAGTGGTGGTTATGTAGATGGTTTTATAAGAGTTTTAAGGGGTAATACACCTATTGCTATTGCTTGTGGCGGCGGTTACTATGATGTTTGGTCTGGTTTGTCAGCATTTTTTGGAGTAACTCTTATAGCCTATGATAACCCACCTCCAGGTACCCATACTTATACCTTACAGCGAGAAAGTGTAATACCTCAATACGGATATACTTTTTATGTAATAGAGCTTAAAAGGTAATTAATTTTTTTACTTTTGTTCCTTCTCTTATAAAATATATTCTTCTTTTCTTAATCCCTTTTTCAATTTTTCTTCCTGCAGGATTAAAATAAAGAGAAATTTTTGGTTTTTCAATTTCAGATTTCTCCCTAATTTCTGTTACATTAACGAAAAAGCCATAAGTAATCGTAGGTGCCCCCTCAGGATCGTAACTTATATTTCCAGGTATATCTTTAGCCTTAATATAATATCTTATAAAAGTTGGCCCATTGACTTGAGGGATTAAAAATAAAAACCTATTTAACATAGAGTCACAGGCATAAATTGAATCCCAAGGCTGTGTGTTGAACTTATAGTATAAAATCTTTTTCTTTACACCAAATAAATCTCTTATTGTGGACCACGTAGGAAAAGGCCCAGGAAAGCTTGTATCTGACCAAACTGTTGTGCCTGATATAAAAGGACCTATAGTATCGTTTCCACCTAAGCAGGCTAAAGCGTCTATTCTACCAAATCCATAAAGAGTATCATAACCTGGTGAACCTAAGTCTTTTGAAAATGTTCTAATTATCTTTCTAACATTTTTTGAGGGTATTCCATAAGAAAGCATAAGTGCTATTACCCCTGTTACATGAGGAGTTGCCATAGAGGTGCCACCCATTCCAACATAAAAGAAAGTATCAGGTTTTGGCTTTGAAAATCCTATTGCTCTCATACCTATTGTTTGTTGAACTACAAGATCTGGGAAGCCATTATAATCTCTATCTATTAAATCTCCACCAGGTGCTACAACATCAATGGTATCTCCGTAGTTTGAGTAAAAAGTAAGTGAGTCTGCTGAATTTGTAGCTCCAACTCCTATTACCTCGATATAAGCTGCTGGAAAAGTAGGTTGATTGGCACTATTATTTCCTGCGCCTGCTACCATTATTACTCCCTTTGAGTGTGCGTATCGAATTGCTTCATAGAATATTGGTCCTGGATCTTGTGCTGAAGCAATACTCATATTTATAACCTTACATCCATGCTCTACCGCATAGTAAAGACCATCAGTTACCCAATCAGTTGATCCCCACCCTATACTGTTTATAACTTTTATAGGCATTAATGTTACGTTAAAAGCAATTCCAGCAACTCCTATGCCGTTATTTGTGCTCTCAATAATTGTTGCAGATACAAATGTTCCATGTCCGTGATCATCATTAGGATGTAAATCGTTATGGACAAAATCATAGCCCGGAATAAAGTTCGCAAAGTTAAAATCTGGTGCTCTTTTATACGTAGTGCAAGAGGGATGTACTTCGTCTTTTTCGTACGGAGGTACGGGATAGTCTTCATAGGCACAACCTGTATCTAAAACTCCAACCACTATCTCTTCCTTTCCCCCCTGTTCAATATCCCAAGCTTCAAAGAGCCTTATTTTGGGGAAATGCCACTGGTAGGATAGGTAAGGATCATTTGGTATCCATTTTGGTTCATACTCCAGTACATACCATCTTACGTTTGGTTGAACATAAAGAACTTCCCTCTCAGTTTTCAGTCTTTCTATTAAATTGTTAACGTCCTCCTCGGTAAAAATAGTATAAAAGTTTCCGTATCTACTTTTTCTTATAACTTTTAGTTTCCTCTTTTCAAAAAACTTTTCTACATCTACGTTCTCTCTTAATTTGATAAGTATTTGATTCTCTACATAGGGTGGAAGAGGAGGACTCTGTTCTATTTTTTCGATCTTAATAATACCAAAAATTAAAAAAAGGTATATTTTCATTTCAAAAGGATGATCCTTTCAACTTTTCTTTCTTTACTGGAGTTTAGAACAAAATAGTAGATTCCTTCTTTTAGTTCCTTGAAGCTAAACTCATATAGTCCCTTTTTAATGTTTCCTTTTATAAGTATTTTCCTTGTTCTCCCGATAGCATCATATACTTTTAGAGAAATGAAATCGTTGTAGGGGATATAGAGGGAGACCTTTTTCTCTTTAGTATTTACTTTAAAAGAAATCTCTTTCCGTTTGAAATGACTTTCCTCAACATCTACGTAAGTTGCAATAAATTGATAGTACTGTCCTGGAGCAGCCGGGTCTCTTCCAACGTTTTGATTATTGTCTTTTGCTTTTAGGTAGTATCTTATTACAGAGGTTTGGGTTATTGGTGGGATGTGGAAATAAAAGGTGTCTCCTTTTACGGAGTCTGAGGGCAGTGAATCCCATGGGTTTATATGGATTTTGAAGAAGATCTTTGCCTGTGCGATTCCTGATGGATCCCTGATAATAGACTTTACAGGGAATGGACCGTTAAAAGCGGTGTCTCTCCAGACAGTTGTTCCTGTAAATGTGGGTGGAACCTTATCACGAACGTTAAATCTATAAACTGAATTTGGTGCGTTCTGAGGATCGTAGCCTACATTTCCATTAGTAGACATGTCTTGAGCTAATAAATAATATTCCACAACTGCCGGTGGAACAACAGAGGGGATTTTAAAATAATAGTTATTTTGTCTTACTGAATCAGGTAGCCTTGCGGTAAAGCTACCAGTGGTTCCTATTCTGTAGTATAAAATTGCAATATCTACACATCCTCCTGAGTCTATAATCGTAGATTTTATAGGAAAGGGTCCTGCGTAGGATGTGTCGGTCCAAACTGTTGTTCCAGAAAATTTCGGAGGATAATTATCCTGATTTGGATCGATGAAAAAGAAAGAGTAAGTATTTGTCGGTGCTCCTTGAGGATCTGTGCCTCTGTTTTGATTTACTGAGTTATCGTATGCAACAAGATAGTAGCGTACTGTTACAGGTGGATTAACAGCAGGGATTGTAAAGTAATAGATGTTATTTTTGACGCTATCATGAGAGACCCTTACCCAACCACCGGTTGAAATCTTGTAGTAAAGTGAGTCTTTTAGAATACCAGCAGGATCAGTGATTTTACTTCTCACAATGAATGGACCGTAACATGAAGATGGAGTAAGTAGTCTTGTATCTGAAAAAACAGGTGGGGATGTTTCATTAATTGAAGCGCCTTTAAGTCTTATGTAATATTCTGCTGTTGTAAAGTAAGGGTTATATTCAGGAGATTGGCTTCCAATAAATGCAGCTACTCCCAAGTTTGGAACAACCCACTCATAGTTATATCTATGTTCATTTATAAATCCGTAATCATCCCAAGCGCGATACTTTTGTCTAATAACAAGACAGGGATAGGGTCCTCCAAGCGGATCTGGCAAATATACTGTTCCCTCTTTAACTATTGTATCTACATATTCCTCATAAATTGTAATACCGTAGTATTCCCATTGGAAACTACTTATCCATTTAGATCCAAGTTGCATGGGAAAATCATAAGGAATCCAATAAGGAGTAAATGTTATTTGTCCATATGATTGATTATAAAATCCGTATACAAACATGGCATTTATGTTTTCAGACTCGTACATGTACGTTAGCGGGTTCCCAGGGATTTGTTGCATTTCTGCAAATTGTGAACCAGGTGGAGGTGTTCCTGGGGTTTGATTTAATGCTATAAGTGTGCTTGTCCATATTCGTGCAGTTGGCCCTGTTTCAAAATGCCATACATTTGTCTGATTTATAAGGGAATCCGTGTTTACAGGTACGGGTGAAGAGTTTGCATACCATTGCCACTGGTTTCCTATTTGATCTAATCCATAGGGCCAATTTGTATGAGTAATTATTATTTGGGAATAGAGAACCCCACTTATTAATACCATGAGCTTTTTCATTTTAACCCTCCTTTAATTAATTATAATTATACATCTTCAAATATTCAAATTCAAATATTCAAAAATCTTCAAATATTCAAAAAAGCTAGGACTGGGATTAACGCTGAAAGGTTCTAACTTAATTAAATAATATCAAAATTAAGCTTACCCTTTTCTCCCTTAACAACTATTTTACCTTTTTCCCTTAATTTACCCTCTATGATAAAATTTGCTATTTCATTTTCCACATATTTTGATATCGCTCTCTTTAGGGGTCTTGCCCCAAAACTTGGATCATAGCCTACCGATATAATAACTTCTTTTGCCGAGTCCTCAAATATAAGATCTATCCCTTTTTCTTTTAACGCTTCTTTCAAAGGCTCAAGCTCAAGATCAACTATTTTCTTGAGATCTTCCCTTGAAAGAGTTTTAAAAATTATTATTTCATCTATTCTGTTTATAAATTCAGGCGGTAAAGTTCTTCTAACAAGATTTAAAACTCTTATTTTTTTACTCTCAAAATCTAAGGTATCATCAAGTAATAGATCTGAACCTAAATTACTCGTCATTATAAAGATCGTATTTTTAAAATCTACTGTACGTCCGTGAGAATCCGTCAATCTCCCAGCATCAAAGACCTGAAGTAGAAGGTTTAAAACTTCAAGATCTGCCTTTTCTATCTCATCAAGCAAAATAACTTGATACGGCCTTCTCCTTACTGCCTCAGTTAATCTTCCCCCCTTTTCATATCCCACATATCCAGGTGGAGCCCCAATCAACTTAGATACTGAGTGTTTCTCCATAAATTCAGACATATCTATTCTTAAAAGAGCATCAGGATCTTTGAAGAGGAAACGGGCAAGTTCTCTCGCTAAATGAGTTTTACCAACTCCGGTTGGACCCAGGAACAAAAAAACACCTATTGGTCGATTTTTAACAGAAAGACCTGCTCTTGACCTTTTTATTGCCTCTGATATAGATTTAACTGCTTCTTCTTGACCGATAACTCTCGCCTTTAACTCATCCTCCATCCTTAGTAGTCTCTGCGCCTCCTCTTCAACCAGTTCAGTAGCCGGTATTCCAGTAATTTTTTCAACTATCTTCGCTATATCATTTTTATCTACTATATCATCAAATTTGTATTTTTCCTGATACTCTCTCTTTTTTTCTTCATAAATTTTTAAATACCTGTCAAGTTTCTCCTTTATTATTTTTGCACCCTCATAGTCACCGTACTTTGCTTTTGTTTCGCCTTCTTTTTCTAATCTTTCTATCTCTTCTTTCAAAGACTTTATATCTTCAGGCATTTCAGATAGTTTCATTTTTGTGTATGCACAAGCTTCATCAAGTAGATCAATTGCTTTGTCGGGTAGCTTTCTACCTTGGATATACCTTGCTGATAGTTTAGCAGAAGCCTCTATAGCCTCATCTGAGATTTTTACCTTATGATGCTCTTCGTATCTTGGTCTTAGTCCCTTTAATATTTCAACTGTTGCTTCAACAGTAGGTTCACTTACAAATATAGGTTGAAATCTTCTCTCTAGTGCTCCGTCTTTTTCAATCTTTTCCCTATACTCATCAAGGGTTGTGGCACCTATAACTCTTATTTCTCCTGATGCAAGTGATGGTTTTAAGAGATTAGCAGCATCTATAGCACCCTCTGCCGCGCCTGCTCCAACTATAGTATGAATTTCATCTATAAAAAGTATTATTTCTCCCTTTCTCTTTTTAACTTCATCAATCACCGCCTTGAGTCTTTCTTCGAATTCCCCCCTGAACTTTGTACCGGCAAGTAAGGCTCCCATGTCAAGTTGCAAAATTTTTTTGTCTTTTAGTGGATCCGGAACCTCCCTTTTTACAATCTTATAAGCAAGACCATTCACTATAGCTGTTTTACCAACTCCTGGCTCTCCTATTAAACAGGGGTTATTTTTTGTTTTTCTTAGTAATACAAGGATCACCTTCTCTATTTCTTCTTCCCTACCTATCGTAGGATCAAGTTTTTCATTTTTTGCTAAATTGGTTAAATCTATAGTAAATTTTTCCAAGGCCCTATATTTACTTTCAGCCTGTGGATCGAGAACCCTCTGTGAACCTCTTATTTCGTATAAAGCTCTATAAACTTTTTCCTTATCTATTTGATAATCCCTCAAAATTTTACCGGCATCCCCATCTTTTCTTTCGACTATTCCCAAGAAGAGGTGTTCGGAGGCTATATAGTCGTCACCCATTCTTTTTGCCTCTTCTTCAGCTATTTTAAATACATCATTTAGCCTAGGAGTAATATAGATCTGGTTAATTGGAAGACTTCCCTTTTCAATCTGTGGTAATTTTTCTAAGGCTCTTTTCAGTCTTTCTTTTACAATATGTGGGGAGATGCCTAATTTATTCAAAATGTCAGGTACAGGTGAGTTTTCAGTATCTAAAAGGCCATAAAAAAGGTGTTCTACATCTAATTGTGTATGATTTAGATCCATAAGAATACTTTGTGCCTTATATATTGCCTCCCTTGCACTTTCAGTTAGTTTTTCTATTTTCATATTTTCAACTTTAAAAATAACTTTAAATTTCATTATTTGCAAGCCCTTAATTAAATAAATTAAAATCTATATTCCACAGAGCTTTTTAATTTGGTAGTATGAAATATGAAATAAAAAGAATCTTAGTTGTTTTTAATCCTAAAAAAGAGAACGTTAAAAGTGTAATAAAGAGAATAGAAAAATTTTTTAAGGGAAAGGATATTGAGATAGAGTATACAAGTGAGCCAGAGAAATTGGGGCACAAAGGTTTTGATCTTGTTATAACTCTTGGTGGTGACGGAACACTTCTCAGGGCAGTTCACTGTTTTCCTGATTCTATTTTTTTAGGGGTCCATCTGGGTAAAGTTGGCTTTTTGTGTGATGTAAAAGGAGAAGACTTAGAACTTTATCTTAATGAAACTTTGAAGAATAACTTTCATATACTTGAAAGGGAGACAGTGTATATTAAGTGGGATAGTGAAAAACATTTTGCATTAAATGATCTTTTAATAAGAAATGAGCCGGCTGGAAGAATAATGGAATTTGACCTTTATATTGAAAATGTTAAATTTTTTTATTCAGCCGATGGAGTTCTTATATGTACTCCTACAGGTTCAACTGCCTATAACCTTGCTCTAAATGGTCCCATTTTATATTATGATTTGAAGGGTTTTTGTATTAACGTAATTGCACCATTTAACGTTAATTCAAGACCAATTGTTGTTCCATCAGGTAAAAAAATATATATTATTCCAAAGGGTAAGACTAACATTCCCAAACTTTGGGTTGATGGACAGAAAGAGTACATTCTGCCCTTAAATAAAAAAATCTTAATTTCAAGTGGTGAGAGAAGAATAAAATTTATTAGTTTTAAAGATAAGGGGAAAAGTATTTATAAAAGGTTAAAGGAGAAGTTTAACTTTTAGAATGCTTCTTTATTTACACCTTAAAAACTATTTGTTGGTACCAGAGGTTGAGCTTAATTTTAAGGAGGGATTTATTTGTTTTACGGGAGAGACCGGTGCAGGAAAGTCAATGATTTTAGAAACGCTTCTTCTTTTAAGGGGAGAAAAGATTGACTGGTCTATATTTGAAGGTCAAAAAGAGATTATACTGGAGGGTTTGTTTAAAATTACACAATCTCTAGATTTTCTTAAAAAATATGATATTTTTCCTGAAAATGAGGTTTTTGTTCAAAGGGTTATTAGCCCCGAACACAAAGTATCAAGAGTTAGGATTAATGGTATTCCCGTTTCACTTTCAGTGCTTAGGGAAATTCTGGGAAAAGAGATAGAGATACACGGTCAAAGTTCTCAACTACACTTTTTTAATAAAAAAAACTACTTAGATATTTTAGATAGATACTCTAGAATAAAAGAAGAGTCGCTCAAGTTTGAGGAGCTTTTTAATTTATATAAGAAAAAATTAAAAGAGTTAGAGGAACTCGAAAAAGATTATGAGAGAATTTTAACAATGAAAGAGTTTATGGAGCATTCTGTTAAAGAGTTAGAGGAAATAAATATTGAAAAGTTAAATGTAAGTGAAGTTTTTAAGGAATATGAAAGACTTATAAAAAGAAGAGAGTTAAAGGAAAAAATTGACGAAATAGTTTATTCCTTAGGCGAATCCGAAGACGCGGTATTAAAAAATATTTCAAAAGTTCTGAAAAAAAAGGAGATATTTAAAAAAATGGGCACAAGGGCATTTGAATTGTTAGAAGAAGCAGAAATCTTGCTAAATGAGGCTTTAAGTGAATTTGTTAAAATGAAGTTTGAAAAAGAGGTAGATGAGAAAAGATTAGAGGAGCTTGAGAATTTACTTCAGAAAATAGAGGAGTTAAAAAGAAAGCATAGAACCTTTGAGGATGGTTTAATAATACTTTATAAAAAATGGAAGTCTGAGCTTGAAAATCTTGAAAATCTGAGAAGAAAAATTTTTGAACTTAAAGAAAATATTAGAGAACTCGAAAATGATTTAGAAAAAAGAGCAGAGTTTATTTCCTCTGTGAGGAAAAAAAAGGCAAAAGAATTTGAAATAGAACTTGAGAATATGCTTTTAAAGCTTGGATTCTCTTATGTTAAATTTGAGATTCAATTTTCGGAAAGAAAGATTTATGAAAAAGGAAAGGATGAAGTCGATTTTTTGATTTCAACTTTAAGAGATACAAGTCCTTTTCCTTTAATTAAAGTTGCCTCCTTAGGTGAGCTTTCAAGAATCATTCTTGCGATTAAGGCCCTAATTTCAGAGATAGATGAAAAAAAGATAATGATTTTTGATGAGGTGGACACAGGAATAGGGGGTGAAGTAGCAAGGATAGTTGGTAAGAACTTAAAAAGTATATCTAAGGGTAAGCAGGTTTTCTGTATTACTCATTTACCTCAAATTGCCTCTTATTCTGATCAGCACTTTTATGTCTATAAGGAAACAAGGGGAGATAGGACTGAAATTGCTGTTAAGGAGTTAAAAACTCTTAGTGAAAGAAAGGTAGAAATAGCGAGAATGATATCTGGGAAAAGTATAGATGAAGTTTCTTTAATGGCTGCTGAAAAGCTCTTAAGGGAAAGTATATTATGAGTGAAATTACAAAGATTCAAAATATTTTGACTCTTCTGAGATTACCGATTTTAGCTATTGTTATTTATCTATTAAGTAAAGATGAAAAGTTTTTAGTTCTTATTTTTCTTTTACTTTCAGTTTTAACAGATATTTTGGACGGTTATATAGCAAGGAAAAGGGGTGAACACATGGGCCTGGGAAGAGTGCTTGATCATGTTGTTGATAAAGTTTTTTTTAACTCACTTTCAGTTACTCTGTATCTTTTAAAAAATTTGCCGCTTTTTTTTGTTTTAATTCTTTTAATAAGGGATTTTTTAATTATTTTTTTGGGTTATTTTCTTTTAAAAAAGAGTAATGTTTTAACTTCAAACCTTTATGGTAAACTTGCTGGATTTACTCTTTCACTTCTTTTTGTATCTTATATTTTCGAGTTAAATTACAGAGAAAGTTTAATTTTTATTTCGCTTTTTTTTATTTTTTTAGCCTCCATAGTTTATTTTAAAACTTTTCTACTTTATATTAGGGGAAAATAATCATAGCGTCACCGTAGCTGAAAAATCTGTATCTTTTATTAATTGCCTCCTTATATGCTTTTTTTAAAAAATCATCATCTTTTACAAAGGCTCTTGTTAACAAAATAGGGGAGAGATTTTCAAGGTGGAAATTTGTTAAAAGGACATCTGTTATTTTGAAATTAAAGTTTGGTTTAATTATAAGATCTGTATATCCTTTAAGAACTCCCTTAATTCCCCATGTTTCAAGAGCTCTTGTAACTGTTGTTCCAACTGATACTATTTTTGATCCTCTTTTTTTTGCTTCTTCAATTTCCCTTGCTGTATCCTCCGGCACTTCATAAAATTCTTTTATTATCTCGCTATCTTCCATATCATTTAAAAAAGTGAAGGGTCCTACATGAAGAGTTATCTCTTTAACTTTTATGTTTTTTTCTATTAATTTTTTTACAAGTCTTTTTGTAAAGTGTAGAGAGGCTGTTGGAGCTGCAATTGAGCCTTCCTCTTTTGCAAAAATTGTGTTGTAATAATAATTGTCCCTCTTTATAGGTTCTCTTTTAATATAGGGTGGTAAGGGCATTTTCCCATACTTTTTAATAAGCTCTTCTACCTCTCCGTTTTTTATTTCAACTATATAAAATTTGTCTTTATCTTTTACTTCGAGTTCAAACTTTCCTATATAGATTTTTTTTACATTTTTTCCTTTTAAGAGAGAAAGAAATTTTCTATCATCAATTTTTTTAACAAATAAAAGCTCAACTTTTCCACCTGTTGGTTTAAATCCATAGAGTTTTGCTGGAATAACCTTAGTATTGTTAACAACAATAATATCACCACTTTGTAAAAATTCGTAAAGCTTATTAAATTTTGAGTGAATAATCAACTTTTCTTTTAATTTTAAGACCATAAGCTTACAGGAGTCTCTTGGTTTTGCTGGAAAAAGGGCTATATAGTTCTTTGGAACCTTTATCATAGAAAAATATTATAAATTTAATTTCTTTTTTTCAATACCTTATTCTCAGTTAGTTTGCTCATCAATATAAGCTACTAGCTGTGTGTACTTGTTATTTTACTCCTACTTCATAGGATAGATAAGGAAGTGCGGATTATAAATAGGTGTAGAGTAGATTAACTTGAAATTTCCCAGTTTTTACCTTTAAATTAATTAATGCCAGCGAATCTTACTCCAGAGTACCTGGCAGCTGAGAAAAAGTATAGAGAAGCGAAGACTTTAGAGGAGAAGCTTTTAGCATTAAAAGAAATGTGGGCTAAACTTCCTAAACATAAGGGGACAGATAAACTTCAAGCTGATTTAAAAAGAAAAATATCTCAAATTAAAAAAGAAATAGAAGAAGAAAAGCAGAGGAGAAAAAGGGGGGCTCCAGCCTTTCTTTTTCCTGAAAGGGAAGGAGCTGGCCAGGTTGCAATATTAGGAAAGCCTAACTCTGGAAAATCTTCAATTCTTAAAGCTTTAACAAACGCAAACCCAGAAATTGCAGATTACCCCTTTACTACAGTTTTACCAAGAGTAGGAATGATGGCTTTCGAAGATATCCAAATTCAGATAATCGATTTACCTCCTTTTTTACCCTCTAAGTACCAATGGTGGCAAAGAGAAATTGTCAGAGGCTCAGACTCAGTTATGGCTGTTTTAGATGGCTCATCAGATGAAATTATAGATGAATTTTATGAATTGAAAGAAATTTTAAAAGAATTAAAGATAGAGTTTTCTGATAAAAGAGAGTATAACTTTGAGGGAGTTGTAAAAAAAGGTGGATTTTTTGTTGTTAATAAAATTGATACACCTGGGGCAGAGGAGAGATTTAAGATCTTAAAAGAAATTTTTATAGATGAAAAAATTTTACCCTTTTCAGCTGTTACAAATTACGGTATAGAGGATCTAAAGAGAGAGATTTTCAAGTCCTTAGGAATAATAAGAGTGTATACTAAAGAGCCAGGTAAAGAGCCTGATATGAAGGATCCAATGATTTTGAAAGAAAATTCTTCTATTTTAGATGCTGCAGAGGAACTTCATAAGGATTTTGCAAAAAACTTAAAGTATGCAAGGGTTTGGGGTTCCACTAAGTTCCCTGGCCAAAGAGTTGAAAGAAACTACATTCTAAAAGACAAAGATATAGTAGAATTCCACATTTAATGTGTATATAATTTTAAAATTTTCAGAAATCTTCACAAAAACAAAGAGAGTAAAAGAAAATTTTTTGAAAATTTTAGAGAACAACATAAGGTCAGCCTTTGAGAGGGAAAATTTTCAAGGTACTCTATTTGTTGAAAGGGATAAGATTTTAATAATATCTGATAGTTATAATAACTTTTTTCAGAGAATTTTTGGTGTTAAAAAAGTTGTCGTCGCAGAAAGGGTAAATTTTGAGGAACTTAGAGATCTAAAGGAGAGGGTGGCAGAAATTTTTGGTGATAAGGTTAAAAATAATACCTTTGGAGTAAGGGTTAAAAGAAAGGGAGTCCATAGCTTCAGCTCTCTTGAAGCTGAAAGGGAAATAGGAAGTTTACTTGTAGAAAAGGGCGGTAAGGTAAATTTAAAAAATCCCTCAATATGGGTGAAATTAGAAATAGAGGATCACAAAGCTTATGTAACTTTAGAAGAATTTGAGGGTGCGGGAGGTTTGCCCCTTTCTTCTCAAGGAAAGGTTTTATGCCTTGTTTCAGGGGGATTTGATTCCATTGTTGCCTCTTACATGTTAGCTAAAAGAGGCACAGCTTTGTCGTTTTTATTTTTTAACCTTGGAGGCTACTCTCACCTAAGGGGAGTTGTTGAACTTTTAAATTATTTTTATAAAAGTTATCTCTACGGAATCGAACCAGAACTTATCGTTTGTGATTTAAGACCTATAGTAGAAGATATAAGAGGCGTTATACCCAGTTCCTATTGGGGTATTGTCTTGAAGAGAAGAATGTTTGAGATTGCTGAAATAATAGCAGAAGAGAGAGGTTTTAAAGTTATAGCAACTGGAGAATCACTTGGTCAAGTTTCTTCACAAACACTTGATTCCCTCTTTGTGATAGAAAAAATCTTAAAAAAAACTATTTGTCTTAGACCCCTTTTAGGTTTTGATAAAGAAGAAATAATAAATTTAGCAAGAAAAATCGGAACCTATGAGTTTTCAAGTAAAGTAAAGGAGTACTGTGCAATAGTACCAGAAAAACCTGTTACAAGACCTAAACTTGAAGACATAGAAAAATTAGAGAATTTACTTGAAAAAAAGTTAATTCAGCTTATTCCAAAATCTGCAAGAGTTCTTTATCCACCATACAAAATTGAGGAAGAAGATATCGAAATCGAGAAAGTTCCAGAGGGAGCAATTAAGGTTGACATAAGAGAAAAATATGGAGCTGAAAGTATTCTCTTTAATGCTGACTTAAGAATTCCAAAAAGTGATATTGATAAATATGATTTTGATAAGGATAAGATCTACGTAATTTTTTGTAACTATGGTCTATTTTCACAAGAAGTCGCAATAAGACTCAGAGAAAGGGGCATAAGAGCTTACGCCTACAAAGGAGGAATAGTTAAATACAGAGGATAAAATTTTTTAAAAATTTATTCTCCTTTTATTTCACCTGTTCCTAATAGATAAAATAAAACTGCCATTCTAACCGCTACTCCATTTGTAACTTGTTCAAGAATTACACATCTTTTATCTTTTGATACCTCATAGTCCATTTCTACCCCCCAGTTAACAGGCCCAGGATGCATAATTATTGCATTTTCTTTGATAAGTTTTAGTCTATCTGTGGTTATTCCAAAGAATCTCCTATAATCCTCAAAAGAAGGTATGTAATTTGCGCCCCCTCTTTCCTTTTGTATTCTTAAACCCATGATAACGTCCATATCCCCTATTTCCTTATCAATATTTTTCAGTATTTTTGCACCAAGTTTTTCAAACTCATCAGGAACAAGGGCCGCAGGACCTGCCAAAAAGACTTCTGCTCCAAGCTTTAATAGACCAAAAAGATTAGATCTTGCAACCCTTGAATGAAGAATATCTCCAATTATAAGAACTTTTTTCCCCTTTAAGTCTCCTAGGTGCTTTCTCATCGTAAAAATATCTAGTAAACCTTGAGTGGGATGTTCATGAGTTCCATCACCAGCATTTACAACACTTGCACTTGTATTTTTAGCAAGAAAATGAACAGCACCACTGTAAGAATGTCTTACTACAAACATATCAACTTTCATTGCAAGAATATTTTTTAAAGTATCAAGTGTTGATTCACCCTTTTGAATTGAGGAAGCACTTGCAGTAAAGTTTATTACATCAGCAGACAATCTCTTTGCAGCTAGCTCAAAAGATAATCGCGTTCTCGTTGACGGCTCAAAAAAAAGATTACAGATTGTTTTACTTTTTAACGTAGGTACCTTGGGAATGGGCCTTTTAAGTATCTCTAGGAATTTTTCACTTAAATCCAAAATAGTCTCGATCTCTTTCTTTTCTAGCTCCCTTAAACTTAAAAGGTCCTTTCTTTTCATTTAATAACTCCAATTTTGTTGTTCAAAGTGATTATTAGTGGTGCAAAAACAAGTGAAACTATGGCCATTAACTTAAGTAGTATATTTAGAGAGGGACCTGCCGTATCTTTAAAGGGATCTCCTACAGTATCGCCCTCTACAGACGCTTTATGAGCCTTTGACCCCTTCCCTCCATAATTTCCAGCTTCTATGTATTTTTTCGAGTTATCCCATGCTCCGCCAGAGTTAGCCATAAAGAGTGCAAGGGGAACCCCAGTTACAAGAGAACCAGCAAGAAGTCCTCCAAGCGACTCTGGTCCTAAAATAATTCCCATTACAAGTGGTGTGAAAAAGGCAACAAGACTTGGAATTATCATACTTTTTAAAGCTCCCTGTGTAGTAATATCTACACATCTTGCATACTCTGGTTTTGCTTTTCCCTCCATAAGTCCTTGTATCTCTCTAAATTGTCTTCTCACCTCTTCTACTACAAGTCCTGCTGTTTTTCCTACTGCTTTTATAGCTGATGCTGAGAAAAAGAAGGGGATTATGCCACCTATGAAAAGTCCTGCTACAACCCTTGCGTCAAGTATATTTAAATTCAGAGAAATCCCTGTAAGTGACCTTATAGTTTGGGAGTAAGCAGTAAAAAGGGCAAGGGCTGTTAAGGCAGCAGAACCTATAGCAAAACCTTTTCCAATGGCAGCCGTTGTATTACCAGCCGCATCTAAAGAATCGGTAATTTTTCTTATATCTTCTCCAAGATGAGACATCTGAGCTATACCACCTGCGTTGTCAGCTATTGGTCCATAGGCGTCTACTGAGACTGTCATACCTGCAATCGAAAGCATACCAATACCGGCAAGGGCAATTCCAAAGAACCCGCTTGATATATATGAGATAATTATTGCTATGCTAATTAAAATCACTGGTATAACAACACTCATCATACCTACTGAGACACCAGCTAAAATGTTGGTTGCAACTCCCTTTGTTGCAGCTTCTGCAATTTCTTCCAAAATCCTTTTATTGATCGTATAGTACTCTGTAATATATCCGATCAAAACGCCTACAAGAAGACCTGATAGTATTGCCCAATAAACTCTTAGATTTCCGTAAAAAGTTACTGTGGCTAAAAATGAAAAAATAGCAAATAGAATTGCTGAAACTAACGTAGCCCTTAAAAGAGAGGCAGAAGCGTTTTCTTTTGCAGTTTTAATTGTAAAAACAGATATTATTGAAGAGGCTACTCCAAGGGCAGCAAGGAAAACTGAAAAATAGACGCCCTTTAGATCGGCATTGGCAGCTGCTATTACCATACCTGAAAGTATTGATCCAACAAAGGATTCGTAAAGGTCTGCACCCATTCCAGCACAATCACCTACGTTATCACCTACATTATCAGCAATAACTGCAGCGTTCCGGGGATCATCCTCAGGGATACCTGCTTCAACCTTGCCAACAAGGTCTGCTCCAACATCGGCAGCCTTTGTGTATATACCTCCTCCTACTCTTGCAAATAACGCAACAGATGAGGCTCCCATTGAAAATCCTGTAAGTATAGAAACCACAAACTTAATATTTTCTGGAACGTCTTTAAAAACGTTTGTAAAAGTTAAAAATAAGACCGTTATTCCCAGGACACCAAGACCTGCAACGGTCATTCCCATAACAGATCCGCCAAAAAATGCAATTTTTAAAGCTTCAGAAAATCCCTTCCTTGCACCCTCTGCGGTTCTTGCATTTGCCCTTGTAGAAATACTCATTCCAAAATAGGCTGATAATAAAGAAAGTGTAGAGCCAGTAATGTAAGAAATCGCAGTTGCAAGAGAGTAAGAAATACCGTTATAGGAAAGACCTATAAGAATAAGGATCACAACAAACAAGATAAACCATAAGATTGTTTTAAACTCCCTTTTTAGAAAAGCCATTGCACCTTCATAAATTGCATTTGAAATTTTTACCATCTCCTCATTTCCAGGCGAGTGTTTCAAGACATACCTTGACATTAAGAGAGAATAAATAACTGCAGAAAGACCTATTAAACCACTTACAATGATAACTTCCATTTTGATTGTTCCCTACTATTCTTTTTGTCTGGGTTTTAAACCCTCCCTATTAAAGTTATTTATATAGTTTTCAAATTTATCAATCATACCTTCTTTTAGAAATTTTTCTATACCCTCTTCAATATAGGGAAAAACCTTTTTTTCAAGGAAAAAAAGTTCATCTTCACTAAATTCCTGAAGGACATAAATTTCAGCAGGTATATCGTAGTTAAATCCTATGCCAATTCTTAGTCTCATTATTTCGTCTGTCTGTGCATAATAAATACATGATCTTAGTCCCTTATGACCACCATCTGATCCCTTTTTTCTAAATCTTATTGCTCCAAAAGGTAAGTTTAAATCGTCAAGAAATATAATTAAGTTTTTTAAATCAAAGCTAGAAAAGTTTTTTAAATCTACTATAATTTTCCCATTTTCATTCATAAAAATAAGAGGTAAAATTCCAATAAAAAACTCCTTTTGCGCAAATAAAAAATTAAAGCCCTTCGGTTTAAATTCACAGGTTCTAAAAAAATAGCTTATAAATTTATAGCCTGCATTGTGTCTTGTATTCAAATGTCTTTTTCCAGGGTTTCCAAGACCAAATAAAAAATAATTTATCACTCCTTCTTTTTCTTTTCCTCACCCTTTTCTTCTTTAATTTCTGGAGCAATGATTTCCTGAGCAGTTACCTCTGTTACTCTTTTTCCTACTATAGTACATATTGTTTCATCAGGACTTTCCTCTATCTTTATTCCCTCCTCTAATTTTATGTCTCTAACGTGAATACTTTCCCCGATATCTAAATCAGAAATATCTATCTCGATGTGACTTGGAATCTTAGATGGAATTGTTCTTATATGTAATTGATGAGCAAAGTGTTCAAGTATGCCTCCTGATTTTACTCCCTTAGCTTCTCCCTTTAATATTACAGGTACAGGAACAGTTATCTCTTCTTTTTCGTGTAAAATCTGGAAATCTATATGTATTGGATAACCGTAAAGCACATCTCTTTGGATTTCCTTTATGACAGTACTATACTTTTTATCGTTAAATTCAATCTCGAAGATAACAGTTTCTCCGTGAATTTCACGCCAAATCTTTTCAAACTCTCTTCTTTCAAAGAATATGTGATAATTTTTTTCTTTTGCTCCGTAAACTTCACCTGTTATAAAGCCTTTTCCCCTTAGTCTTCTTGATTCCCTTGTACCAGTTTTTTCCCTTATTTTTGCTAATAATTTAACTTTTTTCATTTCCTCCCCCTTTTAAACATTTAAATAAAAAGTTCACTTATAGAGACCTCTTCATGAATTCTTTTAATAGCCTCCGCAAGTAGGCCTGAAATATCTAATATTTCAAGTTTTTTAAATCTTTTATGGTGCGGTATAGGAATAGTGTTTGTAACTATAACTTTTTCTATAGGTGAACTCTCAAGTAACTCTTTACAGTTTTCGGATAAAAGGGCATGTGTAGCACAGACCCATATACTACGGGCCCCCTTTTCTTTTAAAACAACTGCCCCATTTGAAACTGTCTTACCCGTATCAATTAAATCATCAACTATTAACAAATTTTTATCCTTTACATCACCAATTACATTTATTATTTCAGCAAGATTCGGCGCAGGTCTTCTTTTATCAAGAAGAGCTAAAGGTAAATTTCCTAACCTTTTGGCAAAAGCTCTTGCTCTATTTGTTCCGCCAACATCTGGCGAAACAACAACAAATCTATCGTTTGGTAAAACTCCAAAAAAATCTCTAAAGACTGGAAAGGCATATAAATTGTCAACAGGAATATCAAAAAATCCTTGAATTTGATCAGAGTGAAGATCGCATGTTAAAACTCTATCTGCTCCTGCTGTCTGAATTAGATTTGCGACAAGTTTGGCAGAAATGGGAACTCTTGGTGCATCTTTTCTATCTTGTCTTGCGTAACCAAAGTAGGGCACCACAGCTGTTACTCTCTTTGCCGATGCTCTAACAGCTGCATCAATTAAAAGTAAAAGTTCCATTAAGTTATCTGAGGGTGGATGAGTTGATTGAACTATGAAAACATCACATCCCCTTATATTTTCTTTAATTTGAACTCTTATCTCACCATCTGAAAATCTTGAAACTTCTATGTCAGTAGGTTCTATTCCAAGTTTCTTACATATCCTTTCTCTTAACTCCCACGATGCTGTACCGCAAAGTATCTTTAATTTATTCATTTAGCCTCTTTTGCTCATAAAAGAGATCTTATTTTATTCTCAAAGAAAACCTCATCTCTATAGCCAACAATTTTTTCTACTATCTCACCTCTTTTATTTATTATAAAAGTAGTCGGAATAGCTCTTATATCCCCAAATTTTTTAACAACTTCCCTATTTCCCATCATAATAGGGTAGTTTATATTGTGGTCTCTAGAAAAACTTTTAACCCTTTCTAAGGCATTCTCGCCTAAGTCAAGCGATATGCCTACAATTAAAAGGCCCTGATCTTTATACTTATCATAGAGTCTAATAAATCCAGGAACTTCAGCTCTACAAGGTGGGCACCAAGTTGCCCAAAAGTTTATTAATATAACTTTTTTTCCAAGGTGTTCACTTAAGTTAAAAACAGATCCATCTATAGTCTCTAATGTAAAGCTTGGAGCCTTTTTTGGGGTATTACCACCACACGCGAGTGTCCATAAAAAGATTAATGAAATAACTTTTTTCATCATATTTCACTCCTTAGGTTTTCTTCAATAATTTGTGAGAGTTTCTTAAAGAAGTTTTCATCATCTTCTTTAAAGCCCTCTTTAGAATTTGTTCTCACAATCAATTTAGCTATTTCTTCATCATTTTTAAATAAGGGGAATTGAATTTCATGATGTATACTGGGCTTTTTTTTATTTTTTCTTTCCTTTCCTTCTCTATTAAAAGAGTAAATAAATTTCCCTTCTCTCATAATACCGACAAATGAAAAATCTTCAAAATCTTCAATAAGTAAGTTTAGGATTTTTTCAACTTTATCCCTTTCGTTTTCTGTAATTAGATTTTTTATAGTTTTTAGGAAACTTTCCTGCTTGAGTTTCTTTTTATAGTGTCCCAGTTCCTCCTCCCATGTAATAATTGAGTGAAAGAAGATACGATCACCCTCTTCTAATCCTCTTGTAATTTCACTAATATGGACATTTTCAGCTTTAAATTCTTGGAGAGCAAAATTAACTGCTGCTTCAGGATTTGAATGTTCGCCACATGTATATATATCAAGTGCAACATAACTATATTCAGGCCAAGTATGAACTGAAATATGTGATTCTGAAATCACAATGACACCAGATACTCCCTGAGGAGGAAACCTATGAAATGATACTGCCCAGATCTTTACATTTGCCTTGTGTGCCGCTTTTACAAGTATCTCCTGCACTTTCTCAACATTTCCAATTATTTCGGGGTCACAACCTGACGCCTCTACGATATAATGCTCCCCGACTGGTTTCATCTTTATCTAAGTATCTTGGAATTGAACCATTTTAAGGTTATCAGTATTAATATTAAGTAAAAAGAGACCAATTTTCAAATTTAAATAACACATTTTAGTTTAATATAATTAAAAGATGCAAAAAGGTGAACTTTTTGTGGTTGGAACTCCTATTGGAAATCTTGAGGATATAACCTTAAGAGCTTTAAAAGTTATTAAAGACTCAGATTTAATAATATGTGAAGACACAAGAAAAACGCTTATTTTACTAAAAAAATACAATATCGAAAAAAAACTATACGCTTACTTTAAGGGACAAGAGAAAAAAAGAGCTGAGTATGTAATTGATGAGCTTAAAAAGGGCAAAAAGGTTTCCCTACTTTCTGAAAGTGGAACACCTTGTATTCACGATCCAGGAGTTTATCTTGTAAGGAGGTGTCATGAAGAGGGAATAAAAGTTATCCCAATTCCTGGACCTTCAGCACTTACCTCTTCGGTTTCTATATCAGGAATCGATGGAGATAAGTTTGTTTTTTTTGGTTTTCCTCCTAAAAAGAAGTCTGAAAGGGAAAAAGTATTTCTTTCTCTAAAAGAAGAGACAAAAACTGCAATCTTTTATCTACCGCCACACAGAATTGAGGAGATCTTGAAGGAAATGTCAAATCATATTGGAAACTCAAGGAAAGTTTTTATAGTAAGGGAGATGACAAAAAAATTTGAGGAATACTGCTACGGAACAATTGAAGATGCAATTTTATGGGTTAAAAACAAAAAGGGTGAGTTTACCATTGTAATAGAGGGTAAAAGGTGAAAAATCTAAAAAAAGCCTTTGAGGATAAAATTGTGCCCTTACTTAAATTTTTAAATAAAATTGGAGTGAGACCCCTACATCTGACTCTTTCAGGCTTTATCTTTTCCCTGATTCCTGCCATGTTCTACATAAAAGGCAAATTCTTTTTAGCAGGAATCCTTTTACTTTTATTTTCCCTCTTTGATACTTTAGATGGTGCTCTTGCAAGATATCAAAATAGTATAACTGACTTTGGTGCCTTTTTGGATTCTGTAACCGATAGAATTCAGGAAGCTACAATTTTTCTATCTCTTATATATTTTTATAGAGAGAAGCTTGCTTTCTTACTGATTATATTTCTCTCTTTTCTATTTTCTTTTCTGATCTCATATACAAGGGCAAGGGCCGAGGGTCTTAATTATAAAGTTAAAAAAGGCCCTATGGAGAGAGAAGAAAGGATAGTTTTCTTAGGTGTTTCATCTATAATTGGTGAAAAAGTTTTCCCTTATCTTTTAATATTATTTTTAATACTTGTAATAATTACATTTATTAGAAGAATGGATGAAGCCTACAAAATTATGAAAAAATGAATAAGGTTCAAGTCCCTGAAACAATTAGTCTAAAAGGAGAAAACTAATGGGAAAGGTCAGAGTTGCTATAATTGGAGTGGGAAATTGTGCCTCCTCTTTAGTTCAGGGTGTTTATTACTATAGAAACTCTAAGGAAGATGAATTTATACCTGGAATAATGCATGTGAACCTAGGAGGGTATCATATAGGTGATATTGAATTTACTCTTGGCATTGATATAGATAAAAATAAAGTTGGAAAAGATCTTGCAGAAGCGATATTTACTTATCCTAATAATACTTATAAATTTTGCGACGTTCCGAAATTAAATGTTCCTGTAGTAAGAGGAATGACACATGATGGACTAGGAAAATACTTATCCAAAATCATACAGAAAGCTCCTGGAGAAACAGCAGATATTGTAAGGCTCTTAAGAGAGACAAAAACAGATGTTGTTGTAAACTTTTTACCTGTTGGAAGTGAGGAAGCCACAAAATGGTATGTAGAACAGGTTTTAAAAGCTCGTTGTGCCTTTGTAAATGGTATTCCAGTGTTTATTGCAAGGGAACCCTACTGGCAAAGGAGATTTGAAGAGGCAGGAGTACCCGTAATAGGTGATGACACAAAATCTCAGGTTGGGGCTACGATAGTTCATAGAACACTTGTTCAACTTTTTATAGATAGAGGAGTAAAGATTGAAAGAACAAGCCAATTAAATGTTGGAGGAAATACAGATTTTCTTAATATGTTAGAGAGGGAAAGGCTTGAGTCAAAAAAGCAGTCAAAGACTACCGCTGTAACATCTCTTTTGCCCTATGATATAGGTGAAGAGAATATATATATAGGACCATCTGATTATGTTGCCTGGCTTAAGGACAGAAAGTGGGCTTATATGAGAATAGAAGGAAGAACATTTGGGGATGTGCCTTTGAATTTAGAGCTTAAGCTTGAAGTCTGGGATTCACCGAATGCAGCCGGAGTAATTATAGATGCCGTAAGATGTGCTAAATTGGGGTTAGAAAACAATTTAAAGGGAGCTTTGATAGAACCATCTGCATACTTTATGAAATCACCACCGAAACAGATTCCTGATCATTTAGCAAAAAAGAGGCTCGAAATGTGGATTAAAAAATACTCTAAAAAGAGGAAAAGGTGACCTCTTGTGGGTAAGTGGGGCTTTTTTATAACAGTCGAGGGTATAGAAGGAAGTGGAAAAACAACATTAGCAAAGAGTTTGTTTAATGAGTTAAAAAATAAGGGATTTCCAGTTATTTTAACTTGGGAGCCAGGGGGAACAGAGATTGGCGAAAAGATCAGAAAAGTGCTTTTATATTCAAAAGATCTATCAAGCTGGACTGAACTCTTACTTTTTCTTGCATCAAGAAAAGAGCATGTAGAAAAGAAAATTCTTCCTGCACTAAGGGAAGGCAAAATTGTAATAAGCGATAGATTTGATGACTCAACTATAGCTTATCAATGTTTTGGACGCGGGCTAAACTTAAGAATTGTTAAAAGAATTAATAAGATTGTCACTTTAGGTTTAAAACCTAACTTAACTTTTCTATTAGATTTAGAACCTGAGTTAAGTCTAAAAAGACTAAAAAGAAAAGATAGAATAGAAAGAGAAGATTTGGATTTCCATAAAAGAGTAAGACAAGGGTACCTGGCAATTGCTGGAAGGGCTAAAAAGAGGGTTGTTGTTATTGATGGTAGTCTCAATAAAAAGAAAATTTTAGAAATAGCTCTTTTGAAAGTCATTGAAAGACTAAAAAGTAAAAAAAAGTTTATTTCACTTATAAAGTCAATGTAGCTTAAAATTTTATTTAGAGAAAGGAGGATAGGATGAAAAAACTCACAGTTGTTATATTGCTAGTATCACTTCCCTTTTTTATTTTGAGGGGAAAAGATGAAAAAGAGGAGAGAAAGCCGACCTTAACTTTAGAATTAAGGAATTTTTCAAAGATTTTAACTCTTATTCAGGAAAAGTATGTTGATGAAAAGTATCAACTTGATGAAAATTTAGCTCCTGTGCTTGAAAAATCTATTGATTACATGCTTCAACAACTTGACCCCTATTCTGAACTTATGACACCAGAGGAGTGGGAAGAACTTAACGTCCATTCTACTGGTAGATTTGGAGGAATTGGGATTCAAATTGGTATTAAAGAGGGTATATTAACAGTTATTTCTCCCCTTGAGGGAACACCAGCATACAGAGCAGGAATACAGGCAGGAGACCAGATCATTGAAGTAGATGGAAGATCAACTAAGGGATGGTCTCTGCAGAAAGCAGTAAGAAATTTAAGAGGTGAGCCAGGAACAAAAGTCAAAATTAAAATTAAAAGACCATTTTTAGATGAACCCTTTGAAGTTGAGCTAGTTAGGGAAATGATAAAAATTAACGTGGTGCCCTATTATTCAATTATTGAACAAGATATAGGGTATATTAAAATCAATGAGTTTTCAAATACAACAAAAGAGGAGGTATCTAAGGCTATAGAGGATCTGAAAAAGAAGGGAATGAAAAAATTGTTGATTGATTTGAGAGGTAATCCAGGGGGATTACTTGATGCTGCTGTTGAGGTTGCTGATCTTTTTTTACCAAAGGGTAGTGAGATTGTTTCAACGAGGGGAAGAAACAGAGTCTTAGAGCATTCCTTTAAGGCAATAAAAAGAGATAGCTTTACTGAGGAAATCCCACTTGTTGTACTGGTGGATGGAGGATCTGCTTCAGCTTCTGAGATTATTTCAGGTGCTCTTCAAGATTGGGATAGAGCTATTATTATGGGTGACACCACTTTTGGAAAAGGCTCGGTTCAGAGACTTTTTCCACTGGAGGGTGGATATAAGGTTAAGCTAACTACAAGCCTTTATTATTTGCCTTCAGGTAGATCAATCCACAGGTTTGAAGTAAAAGATGATACTACAAGGGAAACAAGTGATGAAAAAAGCCTTAAGAGTCTCATAGCTTTCCATAGAACAATTAAGTTAAAAAGAAAAATGGTAGAGGGTTTTGGTGTAATTCCAGATATAGTCTTAAGATCTCCGAGGATCTCATCAGAAGTAACAAAACTCATTTCAAGAAGGGTTTTCTTTGATTATGCTCTAAGACTTAAAAATAACGAAGTAAAAGAGGTTGATATGTCAGAGGTTGATAGGTTTATAAATTTTTTAAGAGAAAACTATAAAGATATAAATTTGAATGAACTTACAAAAGAAAGGGAGGTTCTCTATAATTATATTTTAATCAACTTAGGTGAGGTGTGGGGGGGTGAGAGGGGAAGATATGAGAAACTTTTGAAGAATGACGAATGGGTTAGAGAGGCAGTGAAGATTTTAAAAAGAGTTAACAAAAAGGAGGATCTTTTCAAATACGTTGAAAATTAAACTATAGGGGGAAGCATGTTTGTAGTTACTCCCCTTGAAATGAAAGAAATAGACAGAAGAACAATTGAGGAATTTGGTTTAGACGGCAGAATTTTGATGGAAAATGCCGGAAGGAGTGTATTTGAAGTTATATTGAAAAAATACCCTGATTCTTATAAGTTTACTATTTTATGTGGCAAGGGAAACAATGGAGGTGACGGATTCGTAGTTGCGAGATATCTTTTAAATAGAGGTAAGGATGTAAACGTGTATCTTTACGGGTCACCCCAGGAGCTAAAGGGAGAATCTCTTTATAATTTCCGATTACTCGAGCTAATGAGGACAAAAGTCAAAATTCTTGACTATAACGATCCAGAACTTAAATTTGATATTCTCTCGTCAGATGTTGTTGTTGATGCGATCTTTGGAACCGGCTTTAAAGGTGAAATTCCGAAGGATCTAAAATTAGTTATGAGTTTATTGAAGGAAAGAAGAGGTAAGCTTGTTGCTGTGGATATACCTTCTGGTGTTGATGGAGAGACAGGTGAGGCAGAAGCGTTTTTACCTCAGTGTGATTTAACTGTAACTTTTGCTTTCCCAAAATTGGGACATGTTCTTTACCCAGGTAGAGATAAAGTTGGAGAACTTTACGTTACTGATATAGGGGTTCCCGGATTTTACTCAGATTCAATAAGAAGAAAAATAATTTTTCCTGAAGATGTTTATCCTTTTTTGCCAGTAAGGGAAAAAAATGTGCATAAGGGGAAGTGTGGTAGGGTTTTGATTTTAGGTGGTTCAAAAGGGTATGGTGGAGCAGTGTATTTAGCATCAAAGGCTGCATACTTTGCTGGAGCAGGTCTTGTTTACACTGCTATTCCAGAAGATGTTTATCCTTCTATAGAGGCAAATTTAGTAGAGGCAGTGAAAGTACCCTTACCATCGAAAAATGGAAGGCTATTTTCAAAGTCTATAAGTCCTATTATAGAGTATTTAGAAAAGATAGATGTTGTGGCATTTGGGCCTGGTCTCCAAAGAGCGGATGAGACAAAAAGTTTTATTTTAGAACTATTAGAGAAAATAAAGGATAAAAGGGTTTTAATAGATGCGGATGGAATTGTACTTTTGAGAGACAATAAGGAAGTTTTTAAGGAAAGAAAAGAGGCGACTATAATCACACCTCATCCTGGTGAAATGAGCCTTTTTTTAGGTGAAAAAAGTGCAGAGGAGGTTGATAAAAAAAGAGTTGAGGTAGCAGAGAGTGTTTCTTTTGAATATGATATTGTTGTTGTTTTAAAGGGAGCTCCAACTGTTATTTCCTCTAGTTATGGTACCCGTATATGTATACTTGGAAATCCTGGGATGGCCACAGGTGGCTCAGGTGATGTTTTGACTGGACTTATAGCTGGACTTTGGGCTCAGGGCATTCCTTCTGAGAAAGCGGCACAACTTGGAGTTTTTCTACATGCTCTTGCAGGAGACATTGCTGCCTCAAAAAAAGGTATTTATTCTATAGTTGCCACAGATATTTTAGAAGAGATTCCTTCAGCTTTTAACTATAAATTTCAGCTTGAATCTATCGGTCTTACTACGAAGATATTGCCTCTAATTTGATAATTTTCCTTCTATTTTTTTTAATTAAGATAAATGAAATTCCTCCACTTTTAAATCCCCATTTTGTTTCAAGTGATGATGAACATATCTATATTACCTCGCAAGATGGGATAGGAATTGTTGAAAAATCTAGTTTTAATTTTAAAAGGGGAATTATATTAGAAAAGATTCCAAGATACAGTTTTCCTGATCCTTTTACTGGTGAACTTTATATCTTTTTTAGTGATGGTGAGCTTGTTTCGCTTTATTATGATAAACCATATCACCAAGTTAGAAGAGGATTTTTTCCAGATGCAACCTCCTTTTCTGTATCCTCTACAACGTTTAATGTTGAGTTTAATGATGTAATTAAAATATTTGATAAATACACGATGAAGGAGGTAGAAAGAGATGAGAATTCTCTATTTTGGTGGGGTTTAAAAAGTATAAAAAGCTTTGAGAAAAACGATATTTCTTTTCTTGCTCCCTTTTATTTTTTTACTGAAGATGGAGAAAAAGTAAATTTTAGTGTTATTTGTGAGGATAGGGATTTTTATTATGTATGTACTGAAGGAGAGGGTGTACTTGTTTATGAAAAGAACTTTTGGAGAAATGTAGCCAAGTTAGCCATTGGAACAAATTATATTGAAATAAGGGTAATAAAGAGGTTAGAAAATGGTTTAATTTTTATTGGAGGTATAAGAAAATATGGAGACAAAGGTGGATTGATAGTTAAAAATAATTTTAATTGGAAGAGGTTGAGTAAATTTCATTTTGGACTAAATATTGAAGATTTTTACTGTGGAGGAAGCTATAAAAACATTTTGGTTCTTGGATCAATAGGAAAGATAGCTATTTATAGAGATGGTAAATTTATGACAAAGAATTTTGATAGATTTGGTTTGATTTATAGCATTTTAATAGAGTCGCCCATTTTATTTATTGCTACTGAAAACGGATTATATTTATCGGACATTGAAAAGTTAGATATAACTGAAGTTGTGAAAGACTTGAGAGTATATTCACTCGAGGTTACAAATAGTTATATATACCTAGGGACAGACTTAGGTCTTTTTGCAATAAAGAGAGATAATTTAGAAAATATTAGGGTTCTTGACAAAAAACTTTTTCTTTTGAGTAAAATAAATACTATAAGGAAAGATAGAGGAGATAATATTTGGGTAATGAGCGATAAGGGTCTTGTGAAAGTGATGGAGGTGGCTGATACTTTTTCTTTTTTTTATCCAGTACCTGTTCCCTTTAATCCATCAAATTTTTTTGTACAGGCTTCGATGTATCTACATGATAGTCTAATTTTTGTTGGGACTTATAAAAGTGGTTTTTATATATACAACTTAGTTAAGGATAGATGGGAACGTTTAACTGACGATAGTTCAATTATAAAAAGAACTGTATATACTTTTGAGGTTAAAGAAGATACTCTTTTTGTTGGCACTGACAAAGGAATTTTCTTATATAAATTTAATCGTGAGTGAGATATTTGAAAGACTCTTGGCTCTTTTAATGCTTTTTTTTCTATTACCGTTTATTGTAGTAATTGCAATAATAATAATGTACGAAAGCAAGGGAAAACCCTTTTTCAAACAAAGAAGAGTTGGAAAGGGAAAGAAGGCTTTTTATATGTATAAATTTAGAACGATGTATGTAGATCAAGAGGAGAAGTTAAAGGATTTTCTTGAAAAGAACTTAGTAGCAAGGGAGGAGTGGAATATTTACAGAAAAATTAGGGGTATAGATCCAAGAGTAACCAAAACAGGAAAGTGGCTAAGAATTTACAGTTTGGATGAGATTCCACAACTTTATAACATATTTAGAGGAGAAATGAGTTTTGTTGGGCCAAGACCCTACCTTATGGAGGAATTAAATCGCTTCTTAAGTGAGGATGAAATAATTTTTAGTGTAAAACCGGGTTTAACAGGTCTATGGCAAATAAGTGGTAGAAATAAACTAACTTTTAGAGAAAGAATTGAACTTGACAAGATTTATATTAAGAAAAAGAAATTTATATACGATCTTTTAATTATTATTAAAACTATAAAGGCTGTGATTAGCAAAGAGGGCGCCTATTAAAAATTAAGTTTTTTAGCTATTTTATTGAATAAAAACCCCCGCCGTGATTTCTGATGATTCCTTTGATTTCGAGATTAATAAGTAAAGAAATTAAATCTGCCGTATCTATTTTTAGATTCTCTCTAATTTCGTCTATATGTGTTTTACCCTTTTCTTTTAGATAATTAAAAATTTCTTCTTCTTCAGGTTCAAGTTTTATTTTTTCATCAGAGGGTTTATGTTTTATGCCTAAGTGTTCTAGTATATCAGAGGGATCAGTTGCAAGATGTGCTCCCTGTTTTATTAGAAAATGTGGTCCTTTGCTTTTGGGTGAAAAGATTTCTCCTGGTACGGCAAAAATATCTTTACCCATTTCAAGAGCCCATTTTACCGTAATGAAGGTTCCAGACTTTTCTCCTGCCTCAACAATGATTATTACTTCTGAAAGAGCTGCTATTAGTCTATTTCTCATTGGGAAATTGTATGAAAACGGTTTTGTTTCAGGAGGATACTCTGATATGAGAATTCCTCTTTTTTCTATTTCTTTGAATACTTTCGTGTTTTCAGGGGGGTAAAAAACATCAAGACCAGAGCCGAGAACACATATTGTACTTCCCTCAGCTTCAAGGGCAGCAACGTGGGCAACTGTATCTATTCCTCTTGCTCCGCCACTTACTATAGAAATTTTCTCCTTTGATAGTGCTCTTGAAAACTCAAAAGCCACATCCTTGCCATACTTTGTTGGTTTTCTTGTACCAATTATACCTACTTTTCTGTTCTTAAGCAATTCTAAATTTCCCTTATAATAAACAACTAAGGGAGAATTAAAGATATTTCTAAATTCGTTAGGATAATCTTTATCAAATCTTGTTAAGATATTTACTCCTTTGTTATTACACTCTTTAATGATTTTTCTTGCCTTTTCCAGCTTTTCTTTATCTACTTGAATATTTTCAAGTTCATCTTCTTCCTTTATTTTTAGGTTTTTTATAAGTGAGATTGCTATGATTTTTTCTAAATCCACTTTTAGAAGAAATCTTTAAAATCCCTTTTAATTTTTTCAGAGTATTCTTTTTTTTGTAAGCTTACAAAAATATCGTATAGTTTTTTTATTATACTTGGATCAAGATTTTGAGGAAGTGATGGTAGCTTTTTTAACAACTTATAAAGGGAGATGGCTGCCTTTTCAACGATATAGCTATTTTTGTCGTCGAGAAATTTTAAAAAAAGATCAATATCATTTTCATTTGCCCATTCTGAGAGGATCTCTAGACATGCACCTTTTTCATACCAGTAGCCTTTCATAAGGATTTGTAAAATTTTTTCTTTTAAATGCTTTCCAGTCCTTGCAATTGCTTTAGCTGCCTCTTCTCTTACAAGAAAACTATAATGTGATAGATACTCTAATATTTTTTCAGGCTCCCTTTTTTCCTCCAACTTCTTTATTTCGTTTATAATTTTTATGAATTCATTCATTTAAGAGTTCTTCTATTTTTTCTTTTAGAGTTTGAATACCAATTCCCTTTAGGGCTGAAATTTCAATACTATTTTCTTTAAAGGGATTTTTGAATTCTTTTAAATCCTTTTTATTAACAACTAAGATTTTCTTTTTATCCAAAATGGAAGGGTTATAACTTTTAATTTCTTTTATTAAAACTTCGTAGTCTTTTAAGGGCGAGTCTGATGCCCCATCAATTAGTATTAATAGTATTTTTGTTCTTTCAATGTGTCTTAAAAAAGTAAGGCCTAATCCTTTTCCCTTACTTGCCCCCTCAATAATGCCTGGTATGTCGCATAACGTATATCTTCTTAAGTTTGAGTCTCTCTGTACCCCAATATTAGGTGTAAGAGTTGTAAAGGGATAAGGAGCTGTTTTTGCACTGGTTCCTGTTAATCTATTTAAAAGAGTTGTTTTACCACTGTTAGGAAGTCCAACTATAGCAACATCTGATATTAGTTTTAATTCTAAGATTATTTCTTTTTCTTCACCCTTTTTTCCCTTTTCACATATTTTTGGTGCTCTATTAGTAGGACTTACGAAGTGCACGTTTCCTCTTCCACCTTTTCCTCCTTTTGCTACGCAAAGTCTTTGCTCTTTGCTTAAAATTTCTCCGATTATTTCTTTAGTTTTTGAGTCTATAACAACAGTTCCAAGTGGAACTTTAAGAATTAAATCCTCACCCTTTTTACCATGCATTTTTTTTCCCTTTCCGTGTTCCCCATCCTGTGCCTTATAGAATCTTTTGTACTTGTAATCAAGTAGTGTCATAAGGTTTTCATCTCCTTCAAGGATAACACTTCCACCATCTCCACCGTCTCCTCCGTCAGGTCCCCCCTTTGGAACATATTTTTCTCTTCTAAAACTTATGCATCCGTTACCTCCTTTACCCCCTTTTACTTTAATCTTAACGTAATCTACAAAATACTCCTTATTCATTTATATAGCTTTTTCTTTATGAATTCTTCAACAACAGGTGGTACTAAGCCCTTTAGGTCTCCCTTAAGTAAGGCAATTTCTCTTACCATTGTGGAGGATAGGTAAGCGTATTTTTCAGAGGGCATCATAAATATAACTTCTATGTCTGGGTTTAGTTTTCTATTCATCCAGGCCATTTGAAACTCGTATTCAAAGTCTGAAACAGCTCTTAAACCTCTAATTATAACCTTTGCTTTTTTCATTTTTGCAAAGTTAACAAGAAGGCCCTCCAGTTTTTCGACACATACTCTTTTTTCTTTTTGGAAAACTTTTTTGATTAATTCGATTCTTTCTTCAACAGTTAGAAGTTGTTTTTTGTAAGTAGGTGTGCCAACTGCTATTATTACTTTATCAAATATGTAAAGAGCTCTTTTTACTAGGTCAACATGTCCAAAGGTTAGTGGATCAAAGCTTCCCGGATAAATTGCCAAAGAAGAGGATTTTGCTTTCACCATATGTTTCCTCCCTTTTTATCATTTCTCTTATATTATTTAATTTTGATCTCTTTGATACTTCAAAAATTAGTATCCCCTTTTTAGTATTTAAAATTTTTAAAATATTTTCTATGAGATCTCTTCTAATTTTGAAGTTATATGGTGGATCAGCAAAAATTATGTCGAAAATTTCCTTATTTTTTCTTAAAAAAGTTAACACATCACTTTTTATTATTCTTACCTTATCCTCTATGTTTAGTTCCTTAACATTTTTTACTATAGCTTTTATGCATGTAGGGGATTTTTCAACGAAAAAAACTAGTTTGGCGCCTCTTGAAACAGCCTCTATACCAACGTTGCCTGATCCTGCAAAAAGATCAAGAAAAAGGGCCTCTTTTACTGAATCGCCCAATATATCAAAAAGTGCTTTTTTGAATTTTTCTTGAGTTGCTCTTATAGATGATGGTACGTATATTCTTTTTCCCTTAAGAAATCCTCCTATTATTCTTACATAGGACATTAGAAATTTTACTTGACTTCTCCATTTTTTTTCTATAAAATATTTTTATGATCAAGTATAGAGTTATTTTATTTTTGTTACTTTTGATTTTTGGTTCCTTTTTTTTCTTTCTTTTTAATTACTTACAAAGCAATAGGGTAAATAGTATTGAAAATTTTAAGTCTTTTTTAGTTAATAACTATGGGAATTCTCTTTCAGTTTTTGCAAGAAATCTTGTTGATCCAATTTTACTCAACGAAAAAGAAGTAATAAGTGAGGTTATTTCTGATTTAAACAAAATTGACGGTATAGTTTATGTTGCTGTGGTAGATAAAGACGAGAATTTAATTGCATCTTCAAGAGTTACAGACGAAGGGAAAAAGGTAGGAGAGGTCTTAGGAAAAGAGGTTAATTTAGGGCTAAGTTCTCAGTTAGAAATCGCTAACGAACTAGGCGCGTTTTACTTAATTACCCCTGTTAAGTTAAAGACAGGAGATCTAGAGAGGGTCATAGGAGGTCTTTTAATAGGTTTCAGTTCTCGAGTAATAGAAGACATATTTTTTGTTCAAGAACTTACCAATGCGTTAGTAATTTTTTTGCCAGTATTATTTTTATCTTCTCTTCTTATTTTTGTACTGGCTCAGATTTTTATTTTTGGTCCTATCTCTCGAAAGTTGAAAAATTATGAGTTAAGAGAAAAGAGGTATGTAACGTATGATGAATTAAAAAGAAAAGAAGAAGGGTTAAAGGTTTCTATATCTCAGCTAGAGGAGAAAAAGAGAAATATTGAGGTTGAAATTGAAGAGGTTAGTAAAGTTTTAGAAAATAAAAGGAAGGAAATAGAGGAGTCAGAGTTAGGTAAGATTGTAAAAGAACTTGAGGAAAGAAAAGTTACACTTGAAAATGAGATAGAAAAGTTAAAGAAAGAGAGAGAGGAAGTTGAGGCAAAGTTAATAAAACAAAAGATGGAGCAAGAAGAATTGAAGAAGAGATTAGATATTATTAGGGAAAAAATGAGACAAATAATGGGCCCTTAAAGATTTTTTAGCATTTTTTTAAAGTCTTTTAAAAAAATTTCGCTAAGATAAAATTGAAAAACTTAATTATAAGTTTAACGAAAAATTCAAAGTTATTAATTTTTAAATTTTCAGAGTAGCTTTTTTGCGTGAGAGAAATTTTAATAGAGAAAGGCTTTGCCTTATCCACCGGGATTTTACTTTTGAATTCCGATAAGCAGGAGACACAAATTATTCCTCTCTATTAATCTCTGAATTTGAGTTTATTTCAGTTGAAAAATTTAAGGCAAATTGGTAAATCAAGGGGAAGTGAACATTTTCTTCAGTACATTTTTCTACCTTTGTAATTATTAGAGGGACTCCACAAAAGTTTTTGTGCTTCTCATTTTTCCAAACTCTGAGTTTTTTTAAAGTCAAAAGTTTTTAGAACAATTCCCTGTTTTTATAAATATTTGGTTCTTAATAGTTTCTTACCGTTATTATAAAAATTATTCTCCTATCAGGAGGTATTTTTTCTGAAATGTTTTCACTATATTTTGCTAAGATGTATAGCATTTCTCCTTTAAATTTTAATCCGAAATATAATCTACTACCGTTGCCATAGAGAGGTTCTAAATAAAAGGATGTTGGGGGTTCAGCTTCATAAACATATATTCTTTTGTTATAACTGTTTATACTAAAACTATAGACACCGAAAAAGAATATCCCTTTTTTAAGTTCTATTCCACCTAAAACACCAGGAGACGTTAATAGATAGTTATCCCATTCAAAATAGATTTTGTTTGAAAGTTCAAAATCTTTTGTATCATACCTTAATTCATTTTTAAGTCGTAACCTGTGAACATTTGTTTTTCTATCTTTTATTTCAAAAGTAAAATTTAAGGGTCTATTTAATCTTAAAAAGCCTTTTATATAGCTTTCATATCCACCCTTTTTTTCTGATTTTATAAATAACCTTTCATCAATTCTTAAAATTAATTTCTCTATTTTTCCCTCCCATCTTATCCCCGCTCCTATTTCATCTTTCCCTTCTCTTTTATAATCAAACTTGGTGTTAAAATATGATATATGATTACTAGGTAGTGTGTAGAAAAATAGTGAAAGTTTTGAAGAGTTGTATATTTTTCTTAAACCAAAATAGGTATATACATTGTTATTAATTAGTCCTGTTTCATAGAAAAAGTAAAATGGTCCGTATATTGATCCTGTAAAAGCAACAAAGGGTAAAGTTTTTTTATTTTTAATGTCTCTTAAAATACCTAAAAGTGGTGTAATTTCAAATTTTTCAACTATAAATGTTATGAAACCTGTTAAAAATGTATCTTTTTTCAAAGCAAAAGCTAGATTGGTGTTGCTGTATGTTAATGCCGCTCCCTTTATTCCTATATTTGGTGAGTAAGAAGCAGTAGGATTTATCCTTTTTAAATTAGAGGGTAGATTAAAAAGTTCATTAGAGTAGGTGAAATACCTTCCAAATAGAAGACCTTTACCAAACTCAAAAAGATAATCCCCCAAAATAACGATTATTCCTTTGTATTTAACCTCACCATAAAATTTATCTATTTTTCTATAATTATGATGGGATAGGCCAAAATCAAAGATAGAATAAAGTCCCTTTACTTTTCCCTTCATGTTTCTATAAAATTTGTTTTCACCATATTTATCATTGTAATAGCCTTTTGTTTCCTGATAGAAATTAAAAATAAGAGTGTTAAAATCGAGGTAATTTTCAAGGTAGTTATATTCAGGTGGTAAATTTAATCTTTTTCTGAAGTCATCAAAATTAATATAAAAACCATTTTTTCTTTCTTCTATTATTTTTTTAGCAAGACTCTTAGAAACCCCGGGAAGGTTTAAAATTTCTTCAAAATCAGCCTTATTAATATTAATTTTAACAAATTCTTTTTCATATATATCTTCCACAAAAATTTCTCCACCTGTTTCCTCTTCTTCTATTTCTTGAGTAAAGAGAGGGTTAATAAAGAAAAGAATTATTAAAATTCCCTTTCTATAATAAAGTCGCATAGCTTTATCAAAAATTCTGCTTTATTATTAAATTCTTCTAATATTGATTTTGCCCTATTAATATGCTCTTTTGCAATTTCTAGGGATTTTTCAACACCATAGGCTTTTACATAAGTCATTTTGTTAATATCTTTTCTAACTTTTTTGCCTATTTTTTCTTTTTCTCCAATTGCATCAAGGATATCGTCCTTAATTTGGAAAGCCATTCCCAGTTCAATACCTGTATTTTTTAATTTTGTAATTGTTTCTTTATCTGCATTGCCAAGTATTGCACCAATTTCAAAGCAAGAGGAAAAAAGTAGAGCTGTTTTTTTAAGATGAATATTTTCAAGATATTGGGTGTTTAATTCCATTTTTTCGCCTTTTATATCTAGAACTTCACCCTCTATAACACCTTTTGGACCCAGTGCTTTTACTAAAGAATTTAGAGCCAAAAGAACTTTTTCTGGTCTTGCTTTTGAATCTAAAAAAACTTCAATTCCAAAGATAAATAGAGCATCTCCAGCTAAGATCGCTATATCTTCACCGTAAACTCTGTGAACTGTTGGTACACCTCTTCTTAAATCGTCGTTATCAATGGCAGGAAGATCGTCATGTATCAAGGTGAATGTATGGACTATTTCGATTGCGCAGGCTGGTGGTATTATTTCTTCGTCTTTTTCTCCGCCACAAACTTTATAGGCCTCATATGTTATTATGGGTCTTACTCTTTTTCCTCCAGCTAATATTAAATGTCGCATTGCTTCTCTTAATGGTGAGCTTACGTCTTTTAAGTCGATGTATCTTAGAAGACTTTCTTCAATTTTTAATTTCCTTTTGTTATACTCTTCAAGAAAATTTTTCATAATACTATCTTTTGCCCCCTTTTTTATCAAGTAGAGAAAATTTATGTTTTGTTCCCAAACGTAGGTAGACAAGTTAGAGCTTGAGCTAATTGAGCTTCAGTTTTCGGAGTATTTAGAAATTTGTGATTTAAAGAGTAAGAGTTATTTGAAGTGTTTCTGGTAGGGGAGTTTAGGTATCTCTGAGATGTTGGAAATAGAAAATGGAGCATTTTTAAAAGCGGAGAGGGCGGGATTTGAACCCGCGAGACCCCTTTTGGGGGTCTGCACGATTTCCAGTCGTGCCCCTTCGACCAGGCTCGGGCACCTCTCCCTTTTATAAAGATTAATATAAACTTTCTGATTAAATCAAATATATAGAAAGTTTTTCTTCTCTTTAGCTTTATAGAGCTTTTGGTCTAAGGTTTTAAGCACAGCTTTAATGTCTTTCATTTCATCCCATGTGAAAAGTCCCCCACCTATACTCAAAGTTATCCTTATTTTTTCTTTATCTATTTTAAAAACTTTCTTTTCAAAGCTTTTTCTTAAATCCTCCATAATTTTTTTGGCCTTTTCAAAGGGTTCGTCAAATAAAATTACAAATTCATCTCCACCGTACCTAAAGGTGATGTTTTTTGAATTTTTTAAAAGAGATCTCATTTCAGTTGAAAATTCTCTGAGAAAATTATCACCCACAAGATGTCCAAATTTATCGTTTATCTGTTTAAAATTATCAATATCAATCATAAATGAAGGTATTTTATCGTTTCTAAAAGAACTTAATATGTCTTTTAGATGCTCTTCAAAATACAAAAGATTATAAAGGTTTGTTAAGGGATCTCTAAAGGCTAATTCTTTTAACGCATAATTCTGAATAGAAATTTCATCAAAAAGCATTATTGTGAGTTCCTCGACTCCCTGAAACATTCCTCTAAATCTTTTTATGTTATTTGGCAGTTTTTTGTTGTTTATAATGTAGGCAAATAGTTTGTAAAGTTCTTTTTTGTAAAAAAAATCAATAAAAAAGACGTAAAGCATAGCTATAGAATAAAGTAGCAAAATTATAGTAAATAGCTTGTGGTTTCTTGTTACAAAAAGTAGAAAAGAAAAAGCAAATATAAAGATAATTCGAAGATATAAATTCATTTATTAAATATAAAGGTTTTTCTTATAATTTTCCATTTCAAATGGAGTTTATTGAAAAAATTTTGATTTTTTGTGCTGGTGGAAATAAAATAATTTTAGCTCTGATAGGTGGAATAATAATTTCTCTTTTGAATCTGTTAGGCGCTTTGCTTGTTTTCTTTATTCCTAAACCCTCTGATAAGTTAATGGATACTTTGCTTGGTTTTGCTGCAGGTGTAATGTTAGCCGCAAGTTTTACAAGTCTAATAATTCCGGCAACAAATTATAATGGGATTTTTCCAGTTATTTTGGGAATTATTCTCGGTGCAATAGTGCTAGATCTGGGTGATCACATTATACCTCACATTCATAAAGTAATTGGAGAAGAGGGTATAAAAAGAAAAAGAATTAGGGGCGTTTGGCTTTTAATACTTGCAATAACTATTCACAATATGCCTGAAGGGCTTGCTGTTGGTGTTGGTTTCGGATCAGGTAACATAAAAGATGCTATTATACTTATGCTTGCAATAGGAATTCAAAATATACCGGAAGGCTTTTCAGTTTCAGTCTCTGCTTTTGAGGCAGGCTATGGAAAGAAATTTTATTCGGTGCTGGTTGGTCTAAGATCAGGCTTAGTTGAAATTCCCTTAGCGGTTTTAGGGGCTCTATTTGCTTCAATTAGTGAATATATTTTACCTTATGTGATGGGATTTGCCGCTGGTGCAATGCTCTATGTTATAAGTGATGAAATTGTTCCAGAAACCCACAGAAAAGGACATGAAAGGCTTGCAACTTTTGGAACTATTATCGGACTTGTTTTAATGCTTTATATGGACATTGCTTTTGCAAGTTAAAAGCCAATGAAAATTTGGGATTTATTTCAAACAGCCATTTATGGAGTTAAAACACATAAGTTAAGATCTGTTCTTACAACTTTAGGCGTAATAATTGGGGTTGGGACAGTAATTTCGATGGTATCTATAATAGAGGGTATCAATGAATTTGTGTATAAACAGTTTGGGACAATTGGCTTTAATGTAATTTACATACAAAAGTATAAGTGGAGAATAGCACCGGGATCGATTGAGGAAGATTGGTTAAAAAAAGCTAAAGATTACCCTGATTTTAATGAGGAGGACTTAAAAGATATTAAAGAGCTTTATTTTGTTGATAAAGCCTCTATTTCGATTGATCTTTGGATGATGTCCAAGGTAGAGTACAAAGATAAAACACTTGAAAATATAGAATTAAGTGCTGCCACGCCTGAAATCTTTGAAATTTTAGGTTATAACCTAGAGAGTGGAAGGAAGTTAAACGAGGATGATGAATTTTATAGAAGGAATGTTTGTGTAATTGGTAAATATGTAGCGTCTAATTTATTCAAAGAAAAAGACCCTCTTGATAGGGAGATAAAAATTGGTGATGAAAATTTCTTAGTCGTAGGGGTTTTAAAAGAAAAGGGAGAAATTTTTGGATATTCTCTTGATAGGAAAATATTTATACCTTTTTCTAAGGGAAAGGAAATAAAGGGTATACCAATTTTTGATTGGGAAAAAATTTTTATAGCGCCGGTGATTGAAGTAAAAATAAAGGATAACATTGATATAAAAAGGGCAATTGAGGAGCTCAGAAAATTTTTGAGAAAAAGAAGGGCGCTTTTTTTTACAGATGAGGATAATTTTTACCTTAATACACAGGGGGTTCTTTTGGATGTCTATAGGGCACTGACAGGTGGTATATTTGCTGCTATGATAGGTATTTCTTCACTTGCCTTAATTGTGGGTGGGATTGGAATAATGAATATAATGCTTGTATCAGTATCTGAAAGAACAAGGGAAATAGGGATAAGAATAGCGGTTGGTGCAAGAAGAAAGGATATTTTGTATCAGTTTTTACTTGAAACTATTCTTTTAACTTCGATTGGTTCTTTTTTAGGTTTACTCTTTGGTATAGGAGTGGGAAAACTTATTGATTTTTTAACGCCTTTGCCATCAAAAGTTCCACTGTGGAGTGTCCTTATTGCTTTTTTATTATCTTTTGTAGTTGGAATTTTTTTCGGTATATATCCAGCAACTCAAGCAGCTAAAAAGAATCCCATTGAGTGCTTAAGATATGAATAAAAGGAGGTTCTATGATATCTATATGGCTATTTATTATATCAATAGATACTTTGGGAATTAATTTAGAAGAGGCTCTTAAAAAAGTCTTAGAAAATTTTCCAGAAATGGTAATCCAGAAAAAGAACTCTTACCTGAGAAATATTGAATACATAAATTCAATTCTTAATTTTGCACCTAATATTAATGTGGAGGGCGGTTTCTCTGATATCGAAAAAAATTCTTTTACTTCTCCAATTTTATCGTCCATAGAAAGAGGTTACACTTTTAAAGTCTCTCTTTCTCAAAAAATTTTTTCTCCTTCTAGCGTATATAACTTGTTATACCATTACTCATTAAAAGAAAGTAATGAGTTAACTTTGCTTGAGTCTAAAATGAGATTACTTTATGAATTGGAAACAAAGTATTTTAATGTTTTGAAATCAAAAGCTGTTCTTAAAGCTTATGAAAAAAGTTTGGAGCGAGCTAAAAGCTATTTACAACTTGCTGAGGAAAAATTTAAAAGCGGATTACTTTCTCATTTTGACTACATGAACATAAAGTTAGATTTAGAAAATTTAATTTTAAATATTAGACAAGCTGAGAAAAATTTTTACGATGTACTCTATGATTTTAATTATCTGCTGGGAAATGATGGAAAAATTCTTTATGTTCCAAAGGAAGTAAAATTGGATAGTGTACCTGTTAAAGAAGTTGAAAAAATAAATTTTTATTCTTATGAATCTGAGAAATGGATAAAGAGGGGTTCAACGTTTAATCTAATTTACAATATTTTTTCTTTCCTACCAGAGGTTTATCTTTCTTTATTTTGTTCTTATTCTAACACTACCTTTAAGGATCTTTTTGAAAAACCTGAATCTTCAAGGGGTATTTATCTTTCATTTTCTTTACGTTTTTGGGATTATCCATTTAATTTGGTTAAGAGTAAATTAAAGGATGAAATTGAAAGGGAAAATCTAAAAAGGATTTACCTTTTGTCAACTTTAAATTATGAAAAATCTAGGAGAAATCTCGAAATTGCAAAAGAAGCTTTTAAACTAGCAGGTGAAAAACTTAAAACTTCTGAAATTGGCTATAAATTAGCTGTTGAAAGCTTCAAAGTCGGTAAAATATCTTCTATAGAACTTCTAAAGGCGGAAGAGAATCTGAGAATTAGTGAAATAGACTACGTAAATTCATATTATAATTATAAACTAGCCTTTACTCTCTATCTTTATTTAACGGGAAACTTAAGCTACTAAAAATGAAAAAATTAGTCTTTTTCATAATTTTTTTGGTGCTCATATTAGCAATTCTAATAGTGCTTAGAATAAAAGTAACCAAAGAGGAGAATGTGGTAGAAATAGAAGTAGTAAAGAAGGATTATATTCAAGAGGTTATAAAGGCTTATGGTTTTCTTGAAGCTAGTAAACAGGTAGAGATCGGATCTGAGGTAATAGGTAAAATAAAAAGAATATTAGTTTCTAAGGGAGACTTTGTAAAAAAAGGAGATCTCGTATGTATCATAGATCCCACTGAATATCAGGCTCAGAGAGATAGAATCAAGGCAATACTTGAGCAGAATCTTTATGAGTTAAATTTAGCAAAAATTGATTACGAAAGAGAAAAAAATCTCTTTGAAAAAAAACTGATCTCTCAAAAAGAGCTTGAAATAGCAGAAGCGAGATTTAAAAGTTTACTTTTCAGGATAAAGCAAGATAGTTTTAATTTAAAAGAATACGAAAATAGGTTACAAAAATGTTTTATAAGATCTCCGATAGATGGAGAAGTTATGGAGATATACAAAAAAGAGGGAGAAACAGTTGTACCTGGAACAATAAATAATCCAGCATCAATAATAATGGTCATAGGAGATAAAAGTAAAATGATTGCAAGATGCGAAGTAGATGAAACAGAAATACCCAAAATTAAAAAGGGGCAAAAAGTAAAGATAAAAGTGAATGCGTTCCCTGATACGTTTTTTAGCGGAAGTGTAAACAAAATTGGAGGAGTTAGAACTTCTTCTTTAGCCCAAGCTCAAACGCAAAGAGTTATAAAATTTCCCATAGAAATAGAAATCAATGAGGAGTTTAATTTATTTTTACCAGGAATGAGTGTATCTTGTGAAATCATAACGGCTGAGAAAGAAAGCACAATAACACTTCCTTACTCAGCTTTGGGAAGAGAAAAAATCAAAAATAGGGCACGAGAAGAATTTAATACTTTTCTTTTTGTATTAAAAAATAGAAGAGCTAAAAAGATATACGTAAAAACTGGGATAAGAGGATTTAAAAGAATCGAAATTTTAAGTGGTTTAAATATTAGCGATACGGTGATTGTTGGTCCCGAAGAAGTTCTCAGGAAACTTAAGGATGGAGAAAAAGTAGTAGTAAAGCCCCTGGATAAAAGAGAATGACTCTTATTCAACTTTTAAATGTTAGAAAAATTTACAAAATGGGTAATACATTTGTAAAAGCGATTGATGGAATTACTTTAAAAGTAGAGAAGGGAGAATACCTAGCAATTATGGGGCCATCAGGTTCTGGAAAGAGTACACTTTTACATATAATGGGTTTTTTAGATAGAGTAAGTGAGGGAACATACATTTTTAAGGGCAAAAATGTTTCAGATTATACAGAAGATGAGCTTGCAAATATAAGAAATAGGGAGGTAGGATTTGTTTTTCAGTTTTTTTATCTTATACCGAGAATAACAGTGTTTCAAAATGTGGAGTTACCACTTGTATACCGTGGTATCCCAAAAAGAGAAAGGGTAGAAATTGTTGATTATTATTTGAAAGAAGTAGGACTTTTTGAAAGGAGAAATCATAGACCTCACGAGTTATCAGGTGGAGAAATGCAAAGAGCAGCTATAGCAAGAGCACTTGTCTCAGGAGCAGAGATTTTACTAGCTGACGAACCAACTGGGAATTTGGACACAAAATCTGGAAATGAAATTTTAAATATTTTTGACAAATTGAATGAAAAGGGTATAACAGTAATTGTTGTAACACATGACCATGACGTTGCAAAAAGGGCAAAAAGAGTTATTTCCTTAAGGGATGGAAAAATAGAAGGAGAAAAGTTGAAATAGTCTTATCTTAGTACTTACAATTAATCTATGAAAATCAAAGACCTTAGGGCTTATGAGGTTCTCGATTCAAGGGGGAACCCTACGTTAAAGGTAGTGTGTGTCTTGGAGAATGGGGTTAAGGGGGCGGCTTTTGTTCCATCTGGTGCTTCAACAGGGACTTTTGAGGCACTTGAATTAAGAGACGGCGATAAAAAGAGATTCTTGGGAAAAGGCGTTCTAAAGGCTATTAGTTCAGTAGAGAAGGAGATTGCCCTAATAATAAAGGGCATGGATGTTTTTGATCAAAGGAAAATAGATGAACTGATGATAAACCTTGATGGAACTGAAAATAAAAGTAGACTTGGTGCAAATGCGATCCTTGGAGTTTCACTTGCTGTTTCAAGAGCTGCAGCTTCTCTTGTAGGAGAGCCACTTTTTAGATATTTAGGAGGCGTATTTGCCTCTTATATTCCCATCCCTCTGATGAATTTTATTAACGGGGGAGTTCATGCAGATAATCCCTTAGACATACAGGAATTTATGATAGTGCCTATAGGATTTGATACTTTTAGTGAGGCCCTACGTGCAGGCTCTGAAATTTATCATACACTTAAAGCCATTTTGAAGGAAAAAGGGCTAACAACAGCAGTCGGAGATGAAGGCGGTTTTGCTCCCTATATTGAAAATACAAAAAAGGCTCTTGATCTTATTCTTTTAGCTATAGAAAAAGCAGGCTATAAACAAGGCGAAGAAGTCTATCTTGCACTAGATGTTGCAGCAAGTGAACTGTGGGATAGTAAAGAAAATACTTACAAAATAGATGGTAAAGTTTATAAACTTGATGATCTGATAGATTTTTATTTAGATATTGTTAATAACTATCCTATTTTTTCAGTTGAGGATCCCTTAGCTGAAGAGGATTGGCAGGGGTGGAAGGTCTTTACTGAGAAGTTCAGGGAAAAGATAATGATAGTTGGGGATGATGTTTTTGTGACAAATGTTAAAAGATTTGAAAGGGGAATAAAAGAGGAGGTGGCGAATGCTATTCTTGTTAAATTAAATCAGATAGGTACATTAACTGAGACACTGGATGTTATAAACATTGCAAAAGCGCACGGTTATAAAACAATTATTTCTCATAGATCTGGGGAAACAGAGGATACCTACATTGCTGATCTTGCCGTTGCAACGAATTCTCTATTTATTAAAACAGGTGCTGTTGCAAGAAGTGAAAGAACCTGTAAATATAATAGACTTTTAGAAATAGAGAGAGATTATCCTGAACTTGTTTTCTGGGGGAAGAAAATTAAAAAGTGAGGAAAAGAAATTTTTTTACATTATTTTTTCTTACTCTGATGAGTATTTATTTACTTTTTTTTGATAACTATGGGCTTTTAAAGTTTTTTTCGCTTAGTAGAAAATTAAATAAGTTAGAAGAAGAAAAGAATTTCCTGATGGCAAAGCAAATTATTTATAAAGATAGAATAAAATTTTTAAATACGGAGTTGGGAAAAAAATTAAAAAAATATTTTTAAACTGGGGGTAAAAATGGCAAAAATTCTTGATGGTAAAATCGTAGCTTCTGAGTGGAAAAAGGAAATTCATAAAAAGGTATTAGAACTTAAAAAAAATGGGGTTATCCCTTTTTTAAATGTTTTTTTGATTGGTGATAATCCTGCCTCAGTTCTCTACGTAAAAAATAAGAAAAAATCCGCTGAAGAAATAGATATGAACTGTGAAATAATCCATTTTGAAAGCAACATTTCAAAGGAAAGCTTAAGAGATGAGATAAAAAAAAGAAGCGAAGATAAAAATGTGCACGGTATAATCGTTCAACTTCCCCTTCCTCCACACCTTAACTCAGATGAAGTAGCTGAGTATATCGTTCCTTCAAAAGATGTGGATGGATTCTCACCGTATAACCTAGGAAGATTACTAAGAGGTGATCCCGTGTTTATTCCAGCAACACCTTACGGAATTTTAAAAATTCTTGATTACTATAATATTAGCGTTACTGGGAAACATGTTGTTGTAGTTGGAAGAAGCAACATAGTTGGAAAACCTATGGCAATTTCGCTTTTACTTAAGGGAAGGGATGCTACGGTTACTGTTTGTCATTCAAAAACAGAGAATCTCAGTAAAATAACAAAAGAAGCAGAAATTCTAATAGTTGCAGCTGGTGTAAAAAGACTAATTAATAAAGACTATGTAAGAAAAGGTCAAGTTGTTATAGATGTAGGTATTCATAAGGAAGGCTCTTTTTGGGTTGGTGACGTAGATTTTGATGAGGTTAAAGATATTGTAGAGTATATAACACCTGTTCCTGGTGGTGTAGGGCCGATGACTGTAGCTGGTCTTCTTGCAAACACCTGCAAAGCTGCAGAAATATCTTTAGAGCATGGATGAGATAAATAAAATAATTGAAGAAGTTTTTGTTATACACAGCTTTTATAAAAAGAAAAATATTCCTGTTTACATAGGTTATTTTACGTCAGATAATATAAGTGAGAATTTAAAATTTTTAAGGTCTAAATTAAGGGAGATAAATTATGTTCCGGCTGTTTATAAATTAAAGGGCTTTTATTATGCTATAGAGATTTATCCTGAGTACAGAATAAAGTTTAAAGATTTTATTATAGCTCTCCTTTTGCTACTTATGACAGTTCTTACTACAATGTTTGCTGGTTCGATGCATTACATTGGTGATTTTGAGAAATTTTTAGAAAATTTCCCAGAGTCTTTACTTTATGGTTTTCCGTTTTCTTTTTCTTTGCTTTCGATTCTTTTATCACATGAAATGGGGCACTTTTTAATGAGTCGAAAATTTGGTGTTCATTCGACTCTTCCTTATTTTATTCCTGTTCCTCATCCTCTTGTAGGTACATTCGGTGCCTTTATAAAAGTTAAGTCACCTATTCCTGATAGGAAAGCTCTTTTGAGGATTGGTGCAGCGGGTCCCCTGTTTGGTGTAGCTATTTCAATACCTTTTTTGATTTGGGGGATAAGTAAATCTAAAATAGTTTTTTTAGAGGATGAAAGAGGTATTTTTTTGGGGGATCCTCTTCTTTTTAAGTTTCTATTTTATTTAATAAGGGGTGATTTACCTCAAGATGCTGATGTTTTGCTTCATCCTGTTGCTTTTGCAGGATGGATAGGTCTTTTTGTAACCGCTATGAACCTTTTACCTTTTTCTCAACTTGATGGTGGTCATATTATGTACGCACTTTTAGGAGAAAAGTTTCAAATAATTCAATATATACTTTTTCCCTTTTTGATTTTAATTGGTTTTATATGGCCAGGTTGGTTTTTCTGGGGCTTTTTAATACTTCTTTTTGGACTTAGACATCCACCCCCCGTAGACAATATAACTCCCCTTGATAAAAATGACAAAATATTAGGTCTGATTTGCGTAGTTATCTTTATCTTAACTTTCCATCCCGTTCCTTTTACAGTAAAGTATTAATATAAAGACCACACAAGATACCTTTTATGTCCCATATAAGATCTTTAATACTAAAATTATTTTTTCTCTTTTTATCGACTATTTCTTTTGAAATCGATAAAGATATTGGTATTCCGCAGGAAATTAAAATAACTTTCTTATCGTCAAGCTTTAAATTGAATTTTGTCTCAGAGTAGAGGATATTTGTAATAGCTAAATTCAGGTAAAAATGTTTAAATTTATCTTCGCTCCAATAATTGTCTTTCACACTTTTTTCAGAACTTAAAATTATAAATACTAAAAGAATATTTTTCAGACTAAGACTTTATAAGATTTTTACCTTTCTTGAAAGCTCTTACATTGATCTCAGAGTACTCAGTTGGGGAGTTTTCTCTAATCACTTTTTCCCAAATTTTCTCTTCAAAGGGTAAAAACGTTGAGAGAACGCCTAAGAGTAAGATATTAAAAGACCTAGCGTTTCCTATTTTTTCAGCCAGGTCCACAGCTGGAATAAAATACAATTTCTCTGTAATTTTTCTTAGAGTCTCTTCTACATTTTTAGGATACTCCTCGAGTCCTAAGGATACAATAGGTGGAACAAGCTCAAGATCATTAACAATAATTATTGGTGAGTTTTTCTTTAAATAATGAACCCATCTGAGAGTTTCTGCTTTTTCAAAGGATAGAAGAATATCACCTTTTCCTTTTTCAATTAAGGGAGAGTACACCTTCTTTGCAATTCTAACATGAGATACTACACTTCCACCTCTTTGAGCCATCCCGTGAACTTCACTTTTTTTAACATCAAAGCCAGATTCCATCGCAGTTAGAGCAAGAATTTCCGAAGAAAGAATAATTCCCTGCCCCCCCACTCCACTTATTATTATGTTAAACTCCTTCATACGATAGCCGTTACTGGACACACCTGGGTACAAAGATCACATCCTACGCATAAAAGTGGTGATATAAATGCCTTTCCATTACGAATTGAAATTGCAGGACACCCAACTCTGATACAGGCTTTACATTTTTCTCCAAGACATTTTTCCTCTAAAACTCTCTTTTTTTCTTTTTTACTGAAATACTCTCTACTTTCTTTTAAGAGTGCACATGGAGCCCTTGATATTATCACCGCGGCCTCCTCACTTTCAATAGCACTCTTTAAGGTTTTAAGGGTTTCTTTTATATCATACGGATTAACCTCATAAACCTTTTCAATTCCACAGGCTTTGGCAAGTTCTTTTAGATTTATTTCCTTAGTTTTCTCGCCCTTTGCTGTTTTACCTGTACCAGGGTGATCCTGATGTCCTGTCATAGCTGTTGTTCTATTGTCAAGGATAATTGTTTTTACAGTCCCCTTGTTGTAGGCGATATTTATTAGGCCGGTTACGCCTGAGTGAAGAAAAGTTGAATCACCTATTACAGCTACCATTCTTTTAGAAAAGTCTTTACCTCTTGCCTTTTCAAACCCTAAGGCATTTCCAATAGAAGCACCCATACATATACAGGTGTCCATAGCATTGAATGGTGGAAGGGCACCAAGTGTATAACAACCTATATCTCCAGTAACAGTTACTTTTAGTTTTGATAGACAATAGAAAACACCTGTGTGGGGACATCCTGGACAAAGTTGTGGTGGTCTTCTTACAGTTTTTAGTGGGTCTGGATGTGGAAGCTCTCTTTTTTTAATCGATTTTCTTACAATATCAGGGTTTAACTCGTCACAAATGGGCAAATATTTTTTCCCCTCTACTTTATAGCCAAGTATTTTAATCTCCTCCTCCAGGAAGGGTTCATTTTCCTCAATCACGATTATCTTCTTTACTTTTTTATAAAACTTCTTGAACAGCTTTTCTGGGAAGGGGAAGGGCATTCCGATTTTTAAAAACCAAGCGTCCTTAAATACTTCTTTTGCGTAATTATAGGCCACACCCGATGAAACTATTCCTATACTATTTTTACCCTTTTCGATTCTGTTTAAAATTGACTCAGAAGAGTATTCTTTAAGTTTTAAGAGTTTTTCTTCGAGTACTTTGTGTCTTTCTCGGGCGTTTGCCGGTAGTAGTATAAATTGGCTTGGATTTTTAACGTAATCTTTTACTGGTACTTCTTTTCTTTCCGAGACTTCTACGATACCCTTAGTATGTGAGACTCTTGTGGACATTCTAAAAAGGACAGGGGTTTCGAATTTTTCGGAGATTTCAAAGGCAAGTTTAATGAAATCGTATGCCTCTTGGGCGTCGGAGGGTTCAATAATCGGTATTTTGGCAAATTTAGCGTATCTTCTTGTGTCTTGTTCGTTCTGTGATGAGTGCATACCTGGATCATCACAGGAGATGATGACAAATCCACCTTTTGTGCCGGCGTAGGCAGAAGAAAAAAGTGGATCAGCAGCAACGTTTAGTCCTACATGTTTCATAGATACTACACTTCTTGCCCCAGCTATTGCTGCTCCATATGCAACTTCAAAGGCTACTTTTTCGTTTGTGGACCACTCTGTATTAACTTCAGGGTATTTAGAGAGATTTTCAAGTATTTCTGTTGATGGGGTGCCGGGATACGCACAGGCGACCTTAACTCCTGCTTCCCAAGCTCCCCGTGCTACTGCTTCGTTGCCAGAGATTAGCAGTTTCATTTTTCCCTTTTATTAGAAGTAATTATAATATCTTTATGAGGATTTTTCAAATATATATTGAAATTTTTGATTTTTGGTGTTATAATTATAAAACATCGCGGGGTGTTGCAGCGGTAGCATTTGGGGCTCATAACCCCAAGGTCGCGGGTTCGAATCCCGCCCCCGCAATTTTTTTATTTTAATGCTTATCCCAGAGGTCAATGACTCTGACTTCGAGGAGAAGGTCCTTAAGTCAGATAAGCCCTGCGTTGTAGACTTTTGGGCTGACTGGTGTCATCCTTGTAAGATGATTGAACCCTCTATGGAAGAACTCTACCTCAAATATAAAGATAAGGTAAACTTTTTTAAAATAAACGTCGACGATAACTCAGAAATACCATCGAGGTATTACGTAATGAGCATCCCTACAATACTTTTTATTAAAAACGGCGAAATCGTAGACAGAATAATAGGAGCTGTGCCCAAGAAAACAATCGAGGAAAGAATCTTGCAGCTTTTGTAAACTTGGAATTAGAAAAAGAGGTAAAAAGAATCTCTGAACTCGCAAGAATAAAAATAGAAGACTATAATTATTTTGTTGAAAATTTCTTGAAAATTTTAAATCTTTTTAAAAAAATAAATGAACTTGATCTAGAAAACGAAAAGCCCTTTTTTTATCTTGAACATTTAAAGACAGAGTTAAGAAAAGATGAAGATATAGAATTTGCTGATAGAGAGCTATTATTTTTAAACTCTCCTGAAAAAAAAGGAAACTTTTTTGTAGCTGAAAGCCCTATTGAGTTGGGTTAAAAAAATTATATCATCCTATAAAGAGGGAGAAAAATTACCCTCTGAAGCCCTGGTCGATTTTTTTAAAAGAGCAAAAGAGAATAAGTTTAACTCCTTTATAACTTTAAATGATAGAGTATTTGATGAGGCTGAGATTTTAGATAGAAAAGTAAAAGAGGGAAAAATTGAGGGTAAGTTGTTTGGAATCCCTGTATCTGTAAAAGATAATATTCTCGTGAAAAATTTAAGGGTTACTTGTGCCTCCAAAATACTTGAGAATTATATTGCTCCATATGATGCAACGGTAATAGAAAGGATAAAGAAAGAGGGAGCTTTAATCATAGGAAAAACAAACTTAGATGAATTTGCTATGGGTTCCTCTAATGAATATTCCTACTTTGGTCCTGCTTATAATCCTTATGATACAGAGAGAGTTCCTGGTGGATCTTCTGGTGGTTCAGCTATTTCTGTAGCTAACAGTGAAGCAGTGCTATCTTTGGGTTCTGATACAGGAGGTTCAGTTAGATTGCCAGCATCTTTTTGTAACGTTTACGGTTTAAAACCGACATACGGAGCTGTCTCTAGGTACGGCTTAATAGCCTTTGCCTCCTCTTTAGATCAGATAGGACCTTTCTCAAAGTATATAGAAGATCTTGAAATAATATTTGATGTAATAAAGGGTAAAGATGAAAGAGATAATACCTCAGTAAAATATCCAGATTTGAAGGTTGAAATAAAGTATCCTCTAAAAATAGGGGTTTTAAAGGATTCTTTTTCTGATAAGGTTGAAGATGAAATTAAGGAAAAACTTGATGAGTTCATTTTAGTTCTTGAAAAAGAGGGGATTGCTAAATTTAGTGAATTTGAGATGGAATCATTTGAGTATGCTATAGCTGTTTATTACATAGTAGCTTGTGCAGAGGCTTCCTCGAACCTGGCACGCTATGATGGGGTTCGCTATGGATTTAAAAAGGGAGGGGAGAGTCTTTTGTCAATGTATGAAGAAACAAGAACTTTAGGATTTGGTGAAGAGGTTAAAAGGAGAATCTTAACAGGTACGTTTGTTTTAAAAAGTGGTTATTATGAAGAGTATTACTTAAAGGCGCAAAAGGCAAGGACAAAGATTTTAAAGGAGTTTATGAAGAATTTTGAGAAATTTGATCTTTTACTTTCGCCTGTTTCTCCAACTCTTCCTTTTAAGATAGGGGAAAAGATAAATGACCCAGTTACAATGTATCTATCTGATATATTTACTGTTCCAGTAAATTTAGCTGGACTTCCAGCTATTGCTTTCCCATACTCTTTTTCTAAAAACAATTTGCCCATTGGGTTTCAGTTTATCGGTAAATTTTTTGATGAATATCTCTTTTTTTCTATTTTAAAAAAGATTGAGAATCTTTTTAATCTGGGATGAGTGAGTTTGACGTAAAAATCGGTGTTGAAATTCATGTACAACTTAAAACAAAAAGTAAAATGTTTTGTTCCTGTAAAGTAGATTTAAAAAGTGAACCAAATAGAAATATTTGCCCCATATGTACTGGTCAACCTGGAACTTTGCCAACTCCAAATGAAAAGGCTGTTGAGTATGCTGTCATTGTATCTAGAGCCCTTAATTCCAAAATTCCAGATTTTTTATATTTTTCAAGAAAAAATTATTTTTATCCTGATCTACCTAAGGGATACCAGATCACTCAGTATGGAATTTCTACAGGTTACAATGGGAGTGTTCCAGTTATTAAGGATAAGGAAGTTATATATTTCCCTATAGAGAGAGTAAACTTAGAGGAAGAAACGGCAAAATCTATTTATGTGGATGGAAAAGTTTTTTTGGATTATAACAGGTGCGGAATACCTTTGCTTGAGATAGTGACTCCTCCTGTTTTTGATTTCCCAGATATTTTAATAAGTTTTCTCAAATCTTTAAGAAGAACACTCATTTACCTTGGTGTTTCAGATTGTAATATGGAAGAGGGAGAGTTTAGGGTTGATACAAATATTTCTGTAAATTTAAAAGGGGCCACGTTAGATAGTAGGGTCGAGATAAAAAATTTAAATTCTTTCAGTGCTATTAAAGAGTCTTTAGAGTATGAAATTAGAAGGCAAAAGGAGGCTATATTGAATAATGCTGTAGTTACAAGAGAGACAAGGTTATGGGATGAAGTTAAGAAAGAAACAAGAGCAATGAGAAAAAAGGAGTTTGTAGAGGATTATAGATACTTTCCAGAGCCTGATTTACCTCCTTTTGAGGTTAAAAAAGAATGGTTAACAAAGGAGTTACCATTACTTCCTGATTATTACTTTAGGGAATTAATTAAAAAAGGTGCAGATTCAAAAGAAGCAGAGATAATAATATCCTCGCCTTTTTTGGCGGACTTTACATTAAAAGTTCTAGAGAAATTTTCTTTTCAAAAAGTTAAGGGATGGATATTAACGGAAATTTTGCAGTATGTAGATGACTTAGAAAGTTTAAGGGAACTTCCATTTAGTTTCACTGACTTTATTTTGTTCCTGGAAAATTTAGAAAAAGGTTTAATTCCAAGGCATATAGGACAGGAGATTATAAGAATTTCTATGACTGAAAAAGTTAATATATCTGATTTAATTAAAGATAAAGTAGAAATTAAGAGTGCCTCTGAGGTGGATAAGGTAGTAGAGGAGGTTATAAGAGAAAATGCTAGTGTAGTGGAGAAAATAAGGGCAGGTAAGGTATCTGCAATTTCATTTCTTATAGGTCAAACAATGAGTAAACTCAAAGGTAAAGCTAATCCAAAAGAAGTAAAAGAAATAATTGAGAAAAAACTTAACATAAAGTAAATTTATTTGAGTTATAAATCTAAAATTTATTAAAATAAGAAATTTGTTAAAATATATAAGAGGTTCGATTCCTTTTCTCATAGAAAATTATAATGAAAGGGGAGTATGCGCTTATATTAGGTTCATCAAGTGGATTTGGTAAAGCTAGTTCTCTTTATTTTGCTGAGAAGGGCATGAATATATTTGGTGTTCATCTGGATAGGAAAAGTACTCTTCCTGATGTTAGGAATTTAGTTAAAGAAATTGAGAAAAAGGGGGTCTTTGTAAAATTTTTTAATGTAAACGCTGCAGATCATGAGAAAAGAAAAGAAGTAATAGATGAGATTGAAAAAGTTTTAAGAAAAGAGAAAAAGATATTAAAAATAGTGCTCCATTCGTTAGCCTTTGGAACCTTAAAACCTTATATTGGAGATAACAGAATAAAACCGCCTGATATGGAGATGACACTTGAGGTAATGGGTAATTCGCTTGTATGGTGGGTAGTTGATCTTTTTGAAAGGGGGCTCTTAGGTAGAGGTTCAAGAGTTTTTGCAATGACAAGTATGGGATCGCAGAGAGTATGGGAAAACTATGGTGCAATTTCTGCCTCAAAAGCGTTACTTGAGTCTCACATAAGACAACTGGCATTTGAACTTGCAAAATACGGTATTACTGTTAATGCCATTCAAGCTGGAATTACTGATACTCCGGCTCTAAGAAAGATTCCAGGATATGAAAAAATGTTAAAGTACGCTCAAATGGTGAATCCCTCAGGTAGGATAACTGAGCCAATTGACGTAGCTAAAGCAATTTTTGCCTTATCTTCAGATGATACCTATTGGATTACTGGTAATTTAATAAGGGTAGATGGTGGAGAGGCAATCGCAGGATAAGCCTAAATCTTTTTTCTTATTTTTTTTATTAATTCTGAAGCAATTAAATTTCTTAAAATTTCGTTAGTCCCTTCGTAAATCTGTGTAATCTTTGCGTCCCTCATCATTTTTTCCACCGGATATTCTCTAATGTAACCGTAGCCTCCAAAAATTTGGACCGCTTCTATAGTCACGCTCATTGCAACATCGGATGCAAAACACTTTGCCATTGCAGATTCTTTTTCAGGTTTTTTTCCACTATCTAATGCCTTTGCAACTTGATATGTTAAGGCTCTTGCTGCTTCAATCTTCATTGCCATATCCGCGAGCTTATGCTGGATTGCTTGAAAACTCGATATGGGTTGACCGAATTGTTTTCTCTGAAGTGAATACTCTAAGGCCGCATCGAGTGCCGCTTGGGCTATTCCTACTGCTTGTGCTGCTACTCCTGGTCTTGTATACAAAAAGGTATTTGTTGCAACAAATAAACCATAACCCTCTTTACCGAGTAAATTTTCCTCAGGAACAAACACATCTTCGAAAATGACCTCTCCTGTAGGTGAAGCTCTTATGCCCAGTTTATCTTCCTTTTTGCCTATCTTTAAACCAGGAGTTCCTCTTTCTACAAGAAAGGCGCTCATTCCTCTTGCTCCCTTTTTCGGATCAGTTAAGGCAAAAACTGAGAAAAAATCAGCAACATGAGCATTTGTTATGAATTGTTTTACTCCATTTAAAACATATCCTCCGTTCTTTTTTATAGCAGTTGTTTTAATACTTAGGGCATCACTTCCTGCTCCTGGTTCAGTTAGACAAAAGGCAGCTATTTTTCCCTCTGCGATTTGAGGTAAGACTTTTCTTTTTAGTTCTTCTCTTCCAAAGAGTATTACTGGATAGGCACCAAGAGCTGTTCCAGCTAAGGCAAGAGATATACCTGCACAACCCCATGAAAGCTCTTCTACTGCAAGACATAGTGCAAAAATTCCCATACCTAATCCACCGTATTCTTGAGGTATGTATAGTCTAAATAAATCAGTATCTACCATTACCTTTACTATTTCGTAGGGAAATTCAGCGTTCTTGTCATACTTTTCTCTCACAGGAATAATTTTTTCAATTGCAATTTTTTTTGCAGTTTGCTTTATTATCAATTCTTCTTCTGTTAGTTCGTAGAGCATACTTTTAAATCTTTTCATTTATTCTTTGGGAGTTGAACCGCTTTATTTATTTTCCCACACAAAATTCTGAAAAAATTTTTCTTAGAACTTCATTGTCTACGTCTTTCCCAATAATTATATTTAAAATATTTAGGCAGTTTTTTAGATAAAGTCCAGCTAATTCTTCCATATCATTACTAATTAATTTCTTTGCTTCGTAGAGTTCAAGTAATAATTCTTTTAACTTGGATTCTTCAAATAGAGTAAGTGAAATTTCTGAGGATCCAAATTGATCTTCTGCTAAGATTTCTAACTCTTTTTTTAATTTATCAACACCCTTTTCCTTCAGAGCACTTATTTCCAAAACCCTTTCAAAATTATCTTCTATTATTTCTTTATCCCACTTTATTCCCTTATCTATCTTGTTGATTACAACAATTAGTCTCTTTTTACTATTTAACCTTTTAATTTTTTCTATTTCCCTTTTATCAGGTTTTCTTTGGCTATCCAATACCCATATGATTATATCTGATTCATCTATAATTTTTTTTGCTCTTTTAATTCCCTCTTTTTCTACCTTTGAAGTTGTTTTTACTCTTAAGCCAGCAGTATCGAAAATAATTGAATTTATGCCCTTTACTGAAAAATATTCAGAAATGTAATCTCTTGTTGTTCCAGGCTCCTCCGCCACTATAGATCTTTCTTTTCCTAGTAACCTATTAAATAAAGTAGACTTTCCTACGTTTGGAGCACCGCAAATAGAAATTTTTATCCCATCAAAAATTCTCCTTGAATTTTCAGAATTTTTTAAATAATCATTTACCTTATTTTCGACTCTCTCAATCTTTTCAATAATTTTTTCTTTAGAAAAAGGTGGTAAATCTTCCTCAGGATAGTTTAGATTTACCTCAATTTCGGCCAAAATCTCTTTTAAATCTTCAAATAATTCCTCGAATTTTTCTTTTAAATTTCCTTCAAGTCTTTTTAAGGAAATTTCTAGAGCTTTTAAGTTTTCTGCCCTTGCAATTTGATTTATTGCTTGAGCAGAAATTAAGTCCATTTTGCCATTTAAGACTGCTCTCATTGTAAATTCGCCTGGTTCTGCATATCTTGCTCCTAAATTTATAAGGTTTTTAATTACAAGTCTAGGTATAAGTGTTCCTCCATGTGTAAATATCTCGATCATATCCTCACCAGTATAGCTTCTGGGCTTTTTATAGTATACCCATTGCACTTTATCTATAACTTTTTTTGTTTCATTATCAAATAATTTTCCAAGATACATTTTTCTTGGCTTATAGGGTGGGGGAGGTTCAGCTATCTTTGAAAATATGGAAAGAGTTTTTTCGCCTGAAATTCTTACAATGTTGAGTGCTGAACCCTTTGAAATTAAAGTGGCTGGTGCACAGATAGTATCTTCTAATCTATGCAACTTAGGTTAAGGGAGCAATAACAATATTTTTTTTCTTACCCTTACCTGCCGTATAGATTTTTATTCCCTTTTCTTTCTTTAATGCTTTTTTGACTAATCTTTCCTCTTCTTCGCTAAGTATATCGATAGATATTTCTCTTTTTGACTCTCTTACCAATTTTGCTACAGCCTTTGCCTTATGAATTATAAATGCCTGTTTTTTCTTTTTATAGTTTGATATATCTAATCTTACTTTTAAATCTTTAAATCTTTTTCGGAAAGCCTGGTATAGAAGATGTTCAAGAGCTTTAAGTGTTTCACCATTTTTTCCGATTAAAAGTTTATCTGATCTTCTTGTTGAAAGGTTCACATGTATTCTCGGTGGATGAAAGGCAAAATTTATCTTTCCCTTATCTTTTATTATCTCTAAAATTCCATTTAAAAAATTTTCTATAAATTCAAACTCCTTATATTCTAGATAAACTCTTACTTTTGCATTGTTTTGATTATCATTTAAAATTTCAATTCTAACATCTTCTCTCTTTGCGCCAGTTTCTAAGAGTGCTTTCTCAATTGCCTTTTCAACCGTTTCAGCCTTTGTTTCAACGTATTTCATTTTAGAATCTTTTTCTTTATTAGAAGGCTTTCAAAAATTCCAATTATATTATAAAGTAGCCAATAGTATACAAGTCCAGCAGGTAAGTTCAAAAATATAATTGTAATAAAAATAGACATAAGAATTCCAATCCTTTTAGTTTGTTCATCCTGAGAAGGCTGGAGAAATTGTTGTAAAAGCAAGGTTAGACCCATAAGGATCGGAAGGATATAAAAGGGATCTTTCGAGGATAAGTCCTTTATCCATAAAAATAAATCTTTTCCTCTAAACATTATCTCGTTTGTTAAAACTTGGTAAAGTGCCCAAAATACTGGAAGTTGTAAAAGTAAGGGAAAACATCCAGAAAATGGATTTACCCCTTTTTCTTTATATAATTTTAAAACCTCTTCATTCAATTTTTTAGGATCATCTTTATAAATCCTTCTCAAAGCTTCTAATCTTGGTCTTAAATCTTCCATTTTTTTCATTGCAATCATTGATTTTAAAGTTAGGGGCATAAATATGATTTTCATTAAAAGTGTAAAAATAAAAATTACTACGCTAGAAAACTTAATTACGCTGTAAAACCACTTAAATGAGTGTAAAAATAAAAGAGTAAAGGGCTTTATAAGCCAGAAACCAAATGGATAAAGCTCATAAAGTAAGTATCCTTCCCTTTTTAATATGAAATAATCTTTTGGTCCTATATAATTATAGAAAGAATCGACAGTTTCAGTTAAGAATTTAAAAAATTTACCCTCTTTATATTCTTCACCCTTAACGATCTTTCTAAAGTATTCAGGTTTTATTATTACGTTTACAAAGTACTTTGTTTCACTTCCTAACCAGAGGGTGTTCTCGCCCCCAAAATCTATATCAGAAAAATTTTTTAAATCGCGCCTTTTTACGTTCCCTTTTTTATACTCAATGATACTATAGTTTTTTTCATCAATCGGATCAATTGGTGGTAAAAGTGAAAATAAAAAGTAATTAATATTTTTAGTTTTGACTTTTAATTTGTAACCATCCAAGAGGTGAAACTCTTTTGATATTGAGCCGTCTTTCGAACTAAATATGACTTTTCCGTTTTCAATTTTATTTAACTCTAAAAGTGTGTCAAAAGGTGTGATATAACTTAAAAAGTAAATTTTAAGGTTTTCTTTATTTTTAAAATCTTTATATTTTTTTAGTTCAACTTCTCTAAAAGCTCCGCCTTTTTTCGAGAGAAAAATCTTCAAATTTTCATTTTCAATTAAAATTTTCTCTTCATCTAATGGAATATTTAGGGATTTTAGCTCAAATTCAAGCTTTTTTTCTGCTTCTTTCTTTTCTACTTCCTTTGGTAAAAACTTTAAAAGAAGGATGTTATAAACAATAAAAAATATAAGAAGAGTTATAATTAGAGCTAGGTTTCTTTTCATTTTTTGAAAATATTTAAATAGTCTTCATGTGGAAAGTTTATACCACCCTTTGAGAAGGGATTACATCTTAAAACTCTCAAAGTGGAAAGAATAAGGCCCTTTAGGACACCATAGTCCATTATTGCTTTTTCTGCATATTGACTGCATGTTGGATAGAATTTGCAAGAAGGAGGGAAAAAGCTAGAAAAAATTCTTATAACTTTTATCAAGACAATTAAAAGATTTTTCATTTTTCCCAAAGCTCCCTCAGTTCTTTTTCAACCTCATTTATATGTGTATTTAATATTTTGCTATTTCCAATTAAAACAACGTCAAATCCCTTAAAAAGATGCCTATTTTTTCTAAAAATCTCTCTCAATATTCTTTTTATTCTATTTCTATCGTGTGCCTTTAGGTTTTCCTTCTTAGAAGTGAAGGCTACTTTTCCTTCTCCTTTTTTATATACTAACGTTATCATATTTCCTCTTTTAAATTCGCCACTTTCAAAGACCTCTTTTATTTCATCTTTTTTAAGTCTTTTTGGGAGTTTATAATCTAAACTGTTAGTCTCCACCTTTTTTTCTGTCTTCTTCTTTTTAAAACTCTTCTACCACCCTTTGTTTTCATCCTCGCTCTAAATCCATGTCTTCTTTTCCTTTTAATCCTACTTGGTTGATATGTTCTTTTCATGAATATTTCTAAGTTAAAAGGATTTGAACCCTTTTAAGTATGGGTATTTTAGGGAATGTAGACTATTTCATTATCAACAGGTTCAACTCCTCCTATATTATCACCATTAGAATCAAGTTTTAATCCTTCTAAATCTTTTACATCTTTGTTTATCCAAAGCCAGATTGGGTCCCTTTTATTTGAAAGTAGGGTAAGTTCTACATAGGTTCTTTTTTCTTCGTGGTGTTGTAACTTTTTCATAATAATGGGAACAGCATCTTGAAGTTGATTTCTAAATACTCTAACGGTGTTATAGTTTATTGTGGATGTATCCATCAATTCGTCAAACCAAAAGATAACTAAATTTCCTGATCTTGAGTAACCAAGATAAGAAGGGTAATCAGTTCTTGTTAAATTTTCTGTAACAGTTGCAAAAAAGATTTGTACCCTATCTATTTCATCTTTTTCTGAAATACCGTTACTGTTACCATCAAGTGAATTTCCTGCCCTGTCCTTTAGATTTGTATTTATAATAAGCTTATAGACTTTACTATGCTCTAAGGAAAAACCCGAAAAGATAATATCTGTCCTGTTACTGGGAGAATCTATTATAACTTTAGGGCTACCAATATTTATTTTTTTACCTGATTCATACTCATAAAGTTCAAAGGCTCCGTTGACAGAATTCCTGTCAATGTCATTAACAAAAAATCTAACATGAATGCTATCTTTTACTCCGATTGAGCCTCCAAGAAGAAAAGGGTTGGGTGAAATAAGATTAGTATAGATTCTGAAACTTGGTGGGTTATAGTCAGGATCACGAACAAAATTTCCTCTTCTTGTCCAAATTGTTATTCGATAATTATCAAGTGAACCTTCTGCATAGCCATTTCTATTTCCATCAAGAGGATTTCCTGAGAGATCCTTTGCCGTACTTTTAATTACAATTTCATATTTTGTAGAGTCAGCAAAACCTGAATTTTGTGATAGAGTGTAAATAGCTCTGTTGGAAGATTTTTCGTAACTCCACATTCCACTTGGAACTTGTGTACCTTTTCCTCCGACTACTTTTAACTCAATAGAAGAAAGGAGTGACTGTTCTTCCATTGGTTCTGAAAAGTATATAAAAATTACGTCTTGAACATCCGGGTTTAAAGGATCAAAATCCTCTAGTACTCTATCACCATCCAGGGTAATAACAGATGTTACTGTTGGTAGCCTATTTTCTCTAATCAATTCCTCTCCCAGTTTCCCTGGCTCAATGGGAAGCGATTCTCTCTTACATGAAAGAAAGACTAAAATTAGTATCGAGTTTATGAATAAAACCCTTTTCATACTTTATCCTCCCGTTTAAAATTTAAATACTACTGATACTCTCCAATTAGATAAATCAGTTAGGTTTGAAAATCCCATTAAATCTATAGATAAGTTTTTACCAATTTTATAGGAAAGACCGTAGCTAAAATCTACTCCAGAAGATTTACCTTTAGATAAATTTCTTAATCCAAAACTTCTTTGGGCAGGTCTTGTAGTTACAGTTTCAGTTCCATCACCTCTTGTAGTTTTAGTTACAATTGAGCTTGAGAAAAGGGGATTAAGAGTTTGTTCATTCTCAGTAAATGAAAAGTATGGATTTGCTCCCATTCTAAATAATAGGGATTTATTAAATTTTAATTCGCAAGCTACAGGAAGCTCAAAACTCATACGAGAATAAGATGATTTTAATTCATCTACCCTTGTAAAAGTTGTTGTTACAGTATAATCATCCGGATCACTAGGTTGATTATCACCGTCATTGAAATAATTTATAACTTGAAAGTTCGAATCTACTTTAGAGGTTGAATTTGAAGTATTATTATTAAAGAAAAAGCCTATAGCAAAAAATATTCTTTTCTCATCATCAATAAAACCTTTAAACCTGTACCCTAAAATTAAGCCATTAATTTTACTCTCGTAAGCTACATTACCCTCTACTTTATCCATGTTTCTTGTTTCTCTTAAAGTTCCTGTTCCTATATCCTCTCTCAAGTGAATATATTCCACCCTATGAAAGGGTGAAGTAGTTTTTGAAATTCCAGAACCATAAAAAGTAAAGTAAAGGTTATCCTCAGAGCTCAGTTCTTGATTTCTAGTTCTCCTTGTGAAAAGTCTTAAAAAGTATGAGCTACCACTTGAGTTTAGGTCTTGAAATCTTGCATAGTTTCTATCCTCTCTTGAAGTTACACCACCTGGATTGTAATCAATATAAGCTGTTGTAAAAATATCTTCAGAAATTTTTAAATTGTTTATTCCATAACCTGCTTGTATTCCTAAATCTGAATTTAAAAATAGTTCCTTTAAGTAAATACTTGTGCCGAAGATATTTTGTTGAGTAGAGGTATCAACAAAACCCTTTCCATTCCATTCCTCTTTTTCTAAAAGAGTTAAGGTAATAAGATCCTTTTCCTCTCTTAAGTAGTATAAATTACCGAATCTATTAAAGATAGGGTGTCCTGCTGGTTCGTTTATATTACTTAACTTTAAGTGGAAGAAAAAAATTCCAGCTATAATTTCACCAATTTCTCTTGAGAATCCGATAAAAAAGGGATTCTCTTTATTTTCCAAATAAGAGTAAGATTTTGCCTTTTCAACATGAAGTGAGTCAAAACTTCCGTTTCCATCTGTGTCATATTTTTCGGAGATAAATAGTTCTCCTTCTCCTCTTCCGTTTATGAGGTTTGGTTGTGGCATTCTAAGTGTTCTATGTGCGTATAGCAAGGAGGTCGGTACTACATTTCCAAGTGGTTTAAAAGTATTTTTAAATCCGAACATGAAGTAAGCTCCGGAAATTCCAGAAAAAAGGAGATCATTATTTGTTGCAAAGTTAGAAAGTCCGGAATACAGAATGTTTTTTTCAATTTCAAAGTATCTACCCGGGTCAAGAAGTAGGTCAAGGTCGTCCTCTATAAGCCCGACCGTGGAAAGATATCTAAATGATCTGAACCTTTCGCCTATAAAGGGGGGTATTACTTGGCTTATAAGATTAGTAGATAGGTAAAGGAGTAAGAGTTTTTTAATATTCATTTTAAAATAGAATTTTTAAGGATTAGAACCTTTCACTGTTTCTTCAATCCATTTGAGGTAATCTAAGTTTCCTTTATCAATTTTCAGTGATATAATTTCTGGAACTTGATAGGGGTGGAGTTTTTTTATAAAATCTTCAAGTTTTGGAAATGTTTCTTCTTTAGTTTTTATTATAAGTACGTATTCTTCTACTTCTTCGATTTTGCCTTTCCATTCGAATATGGAGAAGGCTTTAAAGTAATTTACACAGGCTGCCAGTTTATTCTCTATGATTTTTTTTGAGATTTCGTATGCTTTGTTTTCTCCGGGGACTGTACAGATGACAACTATGTACATTTTAAAAGTTTAGAGATGCACCGCCCGGGAGTCGAACCCGGAACCCTCGGATTAAGAATCCGATGCTCTACCTGTTGAGCTAGCGGTGCGTCTTTAATTAATTTTATGTTAATTTTTTATAAAAAAACAAACCCCAGGGGAACAATCCCTGGGGCAGGAGGGGTATGGGGTTCTCCTCTTTTCCTACCCTCAACCTATTACACGGGGTATTATAATATATACAAAAAACATTTGATAGTTTCAAGGATTTTTCTATTTTTTCTTGAAAAATCCAAATAGACCCTTGTCTTTTTTTTCTTCTCTTTCTTTTTTTTCTTCTTTTACTTTTCTCTCAAATTCAGGGGCTTTCTCAATTTTTTCAATCCTTTTTATCCTTATTAAACCTAAGCCTATTAAACCAAATAGAATTTTTGCTGTTTCAATTTCTCCCATCCTTAAGATATTGGCTATTTCTTTTATGTTTTTTTTACCATCAATCTGGGATAATACCCTCCACTCATCTGCGTTTAAACTTATTATTTCAAGATCAGTAGTAGGGTTTGGTTCAAGTTCAAAGATTGTTTCTAAAGAAGGTATTACTTTTTTTATTCGGTTCCATTCGTCTATTTTTCTTGCTGCCTCCATAATTAGTGTAGGTATTGGCATGTCTATTGTTTTTTTGGGTGCTATCTGTCCTACTTCAAATTTAAATTTTCCTTTATTCCACTCAAAGATTTTTGCCATTGCCAATTCATCATACTCACCCCCACACTCTGCGTGAACAACCCTTGAGTTTTCAATATAAATTTTTGCTTTTTCACCGGAGGGATGTTCAATTAAAAGTAAACCATTCTTCTTTCCCATTTGTATTATTTGTAAAATGTCGGTAAGCTCAAAATCTTCAAGTGTCCCCTCGAGTCCCATTTTCCCCCTCTTTTAAAAATTTTATTTTAAGGTATTTTTTAATTCTTTTTTCTTTTAATTCCGATATCGGATAGTTTCCTAACTCTTCGAGATCCCTTAAAATTGTATCTTTTACGTTTTTATAGACAAATTGAGGATCTATGTGTGAACCCCCTAAGGGTTCCTCGATTATTCCATCGATAATGCTAAATTCTAATAGGTCACTTGATGTGAGTTTTAAGTATTTTGCGGCCTTTTCTGCCTTTGAAGAGTCGCGAAAAAGTATTGCTGCGCAACCCTCAGGTGATATAACAGAGTAGATTGAATACTTAAGTGCATAAACCTTATCTCCTACAGCTATTGCAAGAGCTCCACCGGACCCCCCTTCCCCAATTATAAAAGTTAAAATTGGGACGTTTAAATCTATCATTTTATAAATACTAAAAGATATGGCCCAGGCTTGCCCCCTTTCTTCTGCCCCTATTCCAGGATAGGCTCCTGGAGTATCCACAAAGGTAACTACTGGAAAATTAAATTTTTCGGCAAGACTAAAAGCTCTTATAGCTTTTCTATACCCTTCTGGATGAGGCATACCAAAATTTCTCTTTATTTTTTCTTTCGTATCTCTTCCCTTTTCTTCTCCCACAAAAACAATTTTATTTTTACCTAGTTTTGCAAAACCAGCAACAATAGCATAATCGTTTCCAAAACTTCTATCTCCGTGAATTTCAAAGTAATCATCAAATATATTTTTAATAAAGTCTAATGAGTGTGGTCTATCTGGATGACGAGCTATTTGAGTTATATTCCACGGACTTAAATTTTTATAAACGTTTTCTTTAACTTTGATGAGTTTTTTTTCGAGTCTCTCTATTTCTTCAAGAATTTCAGGTCTTGATTTAGAAAGTTCCTTTAACTCCTTTATTTTTGTCTCTAATTCAATGACGGGTTTTTCAAACTCTAACATCTCAGAACTCTATTTTCAATGAAAAGGAATTTATATCCTCGAAATGACCAAAAGTTCTATAGGAGTATACAAATTTTATAATTTCCTTTAGTTTCGTCTCAAAGCCTACCCCCAACATACCGTTTTCATCCTTTTTGCAAATTGCTGTAAAAAATTTTAAAAAATCTTTAAACTCTTTTTCAAAAGAAAGGGAAAGGCCATTAAAAAAGTTTTTTTTACCCCAAAATCCCCTTCTATAAGTGAAATTTAACATCGTTCCCATCTTTCTTGAGTATAAATAAACTTTTAGGTCAGAGTACACAGGCAATCTTATATATTCTTCGTTATAAAGGGGCTTAGTACCTAGGTTAATAAGGGAAACTTCAAACTTTGGATTTTTTAAAACATTTATAAACAGGTTAAAATTTAGAGAGAAATTTTTTGCTTTTTTTTCTAGAAACTTTTCCTCATTGTAAAATATCGATAAAAAGAAGGGAAACTCTTTAGAAATTGAAAAATTTCTTGAAACTCCCACGGAAACTCCGAAAGGATTATACGTAATGATAGAGTTCTCTGCCGGAAACTCATATAGTTCAAATTTTCCGTAATCAAAAAATTTAAACATTAAAAGGGTTTTTAAGTTATCAAGATAAACACTTACCTTATTTAGCCTTGAGTTTGCAATCCATCTTGTATGACTAAAACTAACAAAAGATTTTCTTTCAAAAAAATCTATTATTAAATTTTTTTTCTTGTATTGAAAAAATTCTCTTTCGAATAACAATGATATCTCATCTTTCATAAGAAGGTCTTCATATGGTGAATAAGGAACAAAAAGATGTTGAAAACCAAAAGAGGAAAGTTGAGAAATTAATAGTAATTTTAAGATCAAGTTAGTTCCTCCCTTATGTATGATAAAATTAATTTTTTTGCTCTCAAAATATCTCTGATATCTAATACTTCATTTGGTGAGTGCATATATCTTAGGGGAATAGAAATTAGGGCTGAGGGGACTCCACCGTCTTTTACAAAAAATACGTCAAGATCTGTTCCTGTGTAGCTTTCTAATACTTCTATTTGATAAGGTATTTCCTCTCTTTTTGCTATTGCTATTAGCTTATCCGAAATTTTTCTTGTTATAAAAGGTCCCTTTGAGATGGCAGGACCCTTATTCAGTTCTATCTCGGATTCCTCGTCTAATTTTGCCTTCGCAAAGGTTACATCAAAACATAAAACTATATCTGGATTTAATTTTCTAACTAAAAGAGATGCTCCAAGTCCACTTATCTCTTCTTGTACAGTTAGATAAAGAATAACTTCTCCTTTGAAGCTAATATCTTTTAAATCTTTGGCACTATAAAGTAAAAGAGCAACAGATGCTCTGTTATCAAAAGATCTTCCTGCACATACATACTCTCCTAATTCTTTAAACTCTGAATAGAAAACAACTGGATCTCCAGCTTTTACCTCAATTTCTTGAGGATTTATAAGTCCCAAGTCTATATAAATATACTCCTCTTTGCCCTTTCCTTTTAAATGAGGTGGTGTCATTCCTATAATTCCCTTGTATTTACCCCTTTTGGTAATAAGGATTACCTCCTTTCCCTTTAATATGCTCTTCTCTGACATTCTTGTATCTAAGATTATGTAATTTCTATCTACTCTTGTTACATAAAGTAGTATTTGATCAATATGAGCTGTGAGGACGATTCTTTTTCCACTATTTTTTTGTAATCTTGCGGTGACATTTCCAAAATAATCGATTTCAGTTTTAAATCCTAGTTCTTTTAGGTAGTTTTCTATGTAAGCTGAGAGTTCACTTTCTCTTCCGCTTGGAGCGTCAAAGCTTGTGAGTTCCCTTAATAACTTTTTTATCTCATTCATTTTAAAAGTTCCTCCAAAAGAAACTTAAATTCATTTTCGTTTTTAAATACAAACTCTATTTTTCCAGATTTTCCTTTAAAGGAGATTTTAACCTCAACACCCCATTTTTTTCTTAGCATTTCCTCTTCTTTTTCAAATTCTCTTTTATCGTTTTTTTTAAAAACCTTTTTTTCTATCTCTCTAACTGAAATTTTACTTTTAACAATTTCCTCAGCTAGTTTAATCATTTCTTCTTCGTTTTTAACACTTAAAAGGGCTCTAGCATGTCCCTCAGAGATCTCTCCTTTTTCCAATTTTTCTTTTATTCTATCGGGTAGTTTTAAAAGTCTTAAAATATTAGTTACGTAAACCCTTGATTTTCCAATTTTTTTAGCTACCTCTTCGTGAGTTAGGTTAAATTCTTCTATAAGTTTTCTTATTGCGATTGCCTCTTCAATTGGAGTTAAGTTTTCTCTTTGTATGTTTTCTATGATTGAAATTTCAGCTGCTTCTCTTTCGGTTAACTCTTTTACTATACAGGGAACTGTTTCTAGTCCTAATTCTTGTGCTGCAAGAAATCTTCTATGGCCAGCCACTATTTCAAAACCGTCCTCAATTGGTCTTACTATTATCGGTTCAATTATTCCCTTTTCTTTAATGGAGTCAACGAGTTCTTTTAATGACTCAGGAGTTAGTCTTATTCTTGGTTGAAACTTTGATTTTCTGATATTACTAACGGGTATATTTATTATTTCTTCTCTTTTTGATAAAAGTTCATTCAGAGTACGTCCTAAGGGGTTCTTTTTTTCTCTCAAATTGTAGTACCTCCTTTGCAAGATTAAGGTAACTTTCAGCTCCTGTTGAATTTTTGTCGTACTCGAAAATTGTTTTACCAAAAGAAGGTGACTCAGCTAATCTAACGTTTCGGGGAATAATAGTTTTAAAAACCTTCTCACCAAAGGCTTTTCTTAATTCACTTTCAACTTTTTTTGAGAGTAAAAGTCTTGAATCATGCATTGTTATGATAAATCCCATTATTGCAATATTTGGGTTATAGTGGGCTTTCACATACTTTATTGTAGATAGTAAAGATACAAGACCCTCAAGAGCAAAATATTCACTCTGAACAGGAATTAAAGCAAAATTACTTGTGGTTAGGGCAAAGATTGAACTGTCTCCAAGAGATGGCGGTGTATCTATTATAACGTAGTCAAAATTGAGTTTTTTTAAATTTTCCGAGAAAATTTTAGCCTTTTCCTTTTCAAAGTAAAGTACTCTCTTCCCGGTAGACGGGGCTACCCAAAAATCGTTTCTGGGTACTATTACCCCTTCTAGATCATCTTCTTCTGCTAAAATTTCGAAAACACCCTTTTTTATATTTTTTAAACCTAATCCGCTTGTTAAGTTAGCTTGCACGTCCAAATCTATTAGGAGAACCTTTTTTTCAAGGAGACTTAGTGCATGACCTAAATTCATACATGTTGTTGTTTTTCCTACCCCACCTTTCTGATTACAAACTGATATTATTTTCAATCTTCTTCCCTTATCATAGGTATTTTTATTTTATTTTTCTTTGCTATCTTAATTGAGATTTCATATCCGGCATCTGCGTGTCTTACTATTCCTAAACCAGGATCGTTTCTTAGAACTCTTTCTATTTTTTCCTCTGAGAGCTTAGTACCGTCTGCAACAACTACCTGTCCAGCATGGATAGAGTAACCTATCCCAACACCTCCGCCATGATGTAGGGAAACCCAGGAGGCACCGGAGGCAGTATTTAAAAGCGCATTTAAAACAGGCCAATCAGCAATAGCATCAGAACCATCTAACATACCCTCAGTTTCCCTGTTAGGAGAAGCAACAGAACCTGTATCTAAGTGATCTCTTCCTATTACAATTGGGGCTTTTACTTTATTTTCCCTTACAAGCCTGTTAAAAAGAATTCCAGCCTTTTCTCTTTCTCCATATCCAAGCCAACAGATACGAGCAGGCAAACCTTGGAACGGCACCTTTTCCTGAGCTAACTTTATCCATCTTCTTAAAGACTCATTTTCAGGGAAAAGTTCAAGTATTAACTTATCAGTTATGTAAATATCTTCCTTATCTCCTGAGAGAGCTACCCACCTGAAGGGCCCCTTTCCTTCACAAAATAGGGGTCTTATAAACTCTATAACAAATCCTGGAACTTTAAATGCATCTTCTACGCCTGCTTCTTTTGCTCTTCCTCTTATGTTGTTACCATAATCAAAGGCAATAGCTCCTCTTTTTTGCATCTCTAAGATTGCCTCCATATGTCTTGCTATTGATTCGTAAGATCTTTTGAGGTAATCCTCTGGATTTTTCCTTCTTAACTCTAAGGCCTCTTCTAAAGTCATTCTGCCGGGAACATAGCCGTTTAGTGGATCATGAGCTGATGTCTGGTCAGTAACTACATCTGGAATTATTCCTCTTCTTACAAGTTCGGGATGAATATCTGATGCATTTCCTACAAGTCCAACTGATCTTGGTATTTTCTTTTTGAGAGCTTCATCTACAAGTCTTAGGGCTTCCTCAAGGTTATATACCATAAATTCACAGAATCCCTGTCTTAATCTTCTTTCGATTTTTTTTGGATCAACTTCTACATCTAAGATTACTCCTTCATTCATGGTGACGGCAAGAGGTTGAGCTCCTGACATACCTCCCATGCCCGCTGTTAGTACGAATTTTCCTCTTAGAGAGGAGCCAAAGTATTTTCTTGCGCATGCAGCGAATGTTTCATAGGTTCCTTGGATTATTCCCTGGGTTCCGATATAGATCCAGGATCCTGCGGTCATCTGTCCAAACATAATTAGGCCTTTAGCTTCGAGCACAGTGAAGTAGTCTTGAGTTGCCCATTTTGGGACAAGTAAGGAATTAGCGATTAGCACTCTTGGAGCCCACTCATGGGTTTTGAATACACCTACAGGTTTACCTGATTGAATCAAAAGGGTTTCATCGTTCTCAAGTTCTAGAAGTTCTCTTACAATTGCGTAGAAGCATTCCCAATTTCTTGCTGCCTTTCCGGTTCCTCCGTAAACGATTAGTTCTTCTGGTTTTTCAGCTACCTCATGGTCTACATTATTCATCAGCATTCTTAGAGCTGCCTCTTGTATCCACCCCTTTGCGTTTAGTTTATTGCCTCGGGGTGCTTTAATTTTCCCCGGCTCCATCTTTAAAAGTTCTATAGTTTTTTTCATTTTCATACTCTTTAGGGCTTATAAATATTATAAGTGGAAATTTATCTTTTTTTCTAAATTTTAATTTATTATACCTGCCATCTGTTTTAAAATTTTTATCCTTTTTTCTAGGAGTGGATGGGTTGACATAAAGTTTGCAAAAAGATTTTCTATTTCGTTTAGTTCTGATTTTAATGGATCTACGATACACATATGGGATATCCCCCTTATTTTCCATTTACTAGGTATCTGAAGGGATGAAATTTTTTTCAAGGGCCTTAGCTAAAGATAGTGGGTTTCTTGTTAATTCAGCTGAGCTTGCATCAGCAAGATACTCTCTTGATCGAGATATTGCAAAGAATGTGAGTCTTGCAAATAGTGGGCCTAAAATTGAAAGAATAAAAAGTAAAACTATAATTAAAGGGATAAGTATTGGCACTCTTTTAGATCTTATTACTCTCGCTCTAGAAATTTTGCTCATCTTAAAAAGGTTTGATGTAGGCAATCTATAGGATAAATCAGATAGAAGAACAATAGCTCCGACAAGTGTTGCTGCTACGGTCATAACAAGAACATCTCTATTTCTTATGTGTGAAATTTTATGTCCAATAACACCCTGAAGTTCCTCTCTGTTTAAAAGTTCCAAAAGTCCCCTTGTAACCACAATAGAGGAGTTTTCTGGATTTTTGCCAGTAGCAAAGGCATTGGGAATTTCTATATCAATTATGTAAACCTTTGGTATTGGAAGTCCAGAGGCTATTTTCATTTCTTCCACAACATTCAGGAGAGTTTTTTCCTTAAGATCTGAGGGATTCGGTTCTCTTGTACCTGCGACTTTTAAGATTATGCTATCTCCAAATTTGTATGAAATAAAAGAATTTAAAGTTGAAAAGAGGAAAGCTATTGTGGTAAAAAGGGGTATTTTTGTAACTAAAGGGAAAACTTGAATTTCAGTATTGTAGATCATGACTGAATCATTAAAGTGTTGTCTTTCAAAGGCAATTCTATTTTTTGTATGTATCAATTCTTCTTGGAGTTTTAGAACGTTTTCGTTTGCCTTTAATTCAGGATAGTTTTCAAATAATGCAAAAAGTCTTGTTATTAATCCCCCCTAATTCTCTTTCAGCTTCTTGTATTTTCTTAATGTCGTGAGCCTCAAGGGCTTTAACTGCCTTTGACCTTGCCTTGATTATTTTCTGTAAGGTTTCTTACTCATATTTCATATAACCCTTTACAGCGTTTATAAGATTCGGTATTAAATCGTGTCTTCTTTTAAGCTGAACATCTATTTGAGACCACGCATTTTCCACCCTCAATTTGAGCTTTATAATTTTGTTATAAAGGCCAACAAAAAAATTAAAATCAAAAGAAAAATAGCTAAAACTATCAGGTAAACCATAACTGAATTATATTAGTTTCAACTTGAAAACTTCAATTTAAATTTAATATTATTTAATTTCACGCAATTTAAAAAGGAGAAAAAATTGGGTTTTGATAAGGACACTTTAGAAAGAATTCTTGCCCTACAGGAAGTTGATAGAGTAATTTTTTCTCTGAAAGAAAGACTCTCGAAATTGCCAAATCTGATTGAAGAAAAAAAGAAAGAGATAGCTGAGATGGAAAAAAGAATAAAAAGCGAAGAGGAAGAAATAAGAGCTATGGAAAAAGAAATTAAAGGCCTATATCTTGATCTTGAAGATACAGAAGAGGCAATAAAAAAGTACATGAGAGACCTTATGAATGTTAAAACTAACGAAGAATATAGAGCCGTCCAAAGTGAAATTGAATATTCAAAAAGAAAGAAGTTAGAACTTGAAGAAGATATCCTTTTAAAAGAGGAAAAGTTAGAAGAAAAAAAGAAGCGGTTTCAAAGTTTTAAAAGCGAAACTCTAAGAGAGATTGAAGAAGAAAGGGGAAAATTAAAAAAGATGGAGGAGGAAAGATTAGAGATTCCAAAGAGGCTTGAGGAAGCTATTGATCTGAGAAAAAGGAGAGCAATGGTTATTGATAAAATTGCCCTAGAAGAATACGAGAGGATCCTCGATGGAAGGGGTTATCCGGCAGTCTGCGAAGTTGAGCTAAAGGTAGAGGGAAACGAAAGAAAGTTCTTTTGTACCGGATGTAGTTCTCAAATTCCTTTTTATACCGTTGATGAGATTATAAAAACAGATAGCACAAGTTACTGCCACTACTGCGGAAGAATAATATTTATTAAAAAGGGCACCATATGAAAAAGCTTTGGGCCCCTTGGAGAATAAGCTATATAAAAGCTCTCGAGACAGAAAAAGGGTGTATATTTTGTTCTAAACCTCGGGAAGATGACGATAAAAAGAATTTAATTTTAAAGAGGGGAAAAAAAAGTTTTGTAATACTTAATAAGTTCCCCTATAACTCAGGTCACCTAATGATAGCCCCTTTTAGGCACATAGGGAGATTAGAAAGTTTAAAGGATGACGAAATATTAGAGATGATGGATTTTCTGAGGTTGTCTATAAAAATACTAAAGAAAAAATTAAAACCTCACGGATTTAACATAGGAATTAACATAGGGAAGGTTGCAGGAGCTGGTTATCCAGGCCATATACATATACATGTAGTGCCAAGATGGAACGGCGACACAAATTTTATGCCAGTAATAGGAGACACAAAGGTAATACCAGAGGAGATAGATAGGACCTTTGAATACCTATATCCCCTTTTTAATGAGTAGTATAGAAAGCAAGTTAATAAGAATTGTTAAAAATTTTAAAGGAAAAAAGATTAAGGTTGTAGGGGACATAATTCTTGATGAGTATATTTTTGGAGATGTAGAGAGAATTTCGCCTGAGGCACCTGTTCCAATAGTAGTTGTCAAAGAAAAGAAGTACAACCTCGGAGGTGCTGCAAATGTTGCCTGGAATATAAAAGCCCTCGGTGGAGAACCTGAGCTATATGGAGTAATAGGAGATGACCACTCTTCAGAAATACTTCTAAATTTGTTGGATAAAAAAGAAATAAAAACAAACGGAATAATTAAGGCTCCATCAAGACCTACTACAAGAAAAACAAGAGTAATAGGTCAACACCAACAGATCGTAAGGATAGATGAAGAAACAACAGAACCTATTAAATTTTCTCAAAGAAAAATTATCCTGGAAAAATTTTTAGAAAACGAAGATTTTACTGCTGTTATATTTGAAGATTACGAAAAGGGAACTATTTCAAAAGAACTTGTAAGTGAGATTGTAAAGAGAAATAAAAAAAAGATTATTACTTGCGATCCTAAAAAGCATAACTTCAGCTTCTATAAAAAAATTAGCATGCTTAAACCTAATAGGAAAGAACTTGAGTTTGTAGCAAGGAGGGAGCTAAAGAGTGAAGCTGACATGGTAAAGGAGATTGAGAAACTCTCTAGAAGGCTAGATATACCTCTTATTCTTTTAACATTAGGTGATAAAGGAATGATTTTAAAGGATAATGAAAGTGTTTATAGAATTCCTTCTCTTGAGGTGGAGGTTTATGATGTTACAGGTGCAGGCGATACGGTAATTGCCTCCTTTACACTTTCGATGGTTTCAGATTCAAATCCCCTTGAGGCAGCGCTTATCTCAACAATTGCAGCAGGTATTGAGGTAACAAAACTTGGTGCTTCAGCCGTATTTCCCGATGAACTTATTGAAATGATTAACAAAAGATCCTCAGAAATATATAGGGGAATTAGGAAAATAAAATGAAAGTTTTAATAGTGGAAGATGATGAGATCCAGGGAAAGACTTTAGAAGAGATATTAAGAGAGAAGGGATTTAAAGTTAGGTTCACCTCTGATCCTTTAAGTGCCCTTTATTTATTTAGGAAAGGCTATAGGACTGTACTTTTAGATTTAAAAATGCCCCAGATGAATGGAATTGAGCTTATGAAAAAGATGAAAGAAGAGGGTGAAGGTAAGTTTCTGATAATAACAGCACATGGATCTATTGAATCCGCCGTTAATGCCTTAAAAGAGGGCGCATTTGATTATTTCACAAAACCTCTTGATATCGAAAAATTGTTAAACACTTTAAAACAGTTAGAGGAGAGAGAAAAATTAGAGTTTGAGGTTGAATATTTAAAGGAGGAGCTTAAAAAGATTAAATTTGAAGATTTTATAGTTGTTAGTGAGAAGATGAAAAAAATTTTTTATGATGCTGAGAAGGTCGCAAGGACAGATGCGACAGTACTTATAACTGGTGAAAGTGGTGTTGGAAAAGAGGTTCTTGCAAGATATATACATACAAAAAGTGGAAGAAAAGGGAATTTTGTTACGATCTCTTGCACAGCCATACCTTCAGAACTACTTGAAGCTGAACTTTTTGGGTATGAAAAGGGTGCCTTTACAGGAGCTAATAAAAGCAAAAAGGGTAAATTTGAGTTAGCAGATGAGGGCACCTTGTTTTTAGATGAGATAGGAGATATGCCTTTAAACTTACAGTCAAAAATTTTGAGGTTTTTGCAAGATAAAACTGTTGAAAGACTTGGTTCTCTTGAGAGTTTTGAGATTAATACAAGAATTATCTGTGCAACTAACAAAGACTTAGAAAAATTGGTGAGAGAAGGTAAGTTTAGAGAGGATCTTTATTATCGTATAAACGTAATAAGTTTTAACGTACCTCCTTTAAGAGAAAGAAGGGAGGAAATTTTGTCCCTTTTTGATTTTTATTTAGAAAAGTTTTCAAGAAAGTATAATTTAAAAAAGCCTATTCTTTCTGAGAGGGTAAAAAAGAAGCTACTTTTATATTCTTTTCCTGGTAACGTGAGAGAGCTTATAAATTTAGCAGAAAGGGTTGTTCTTTTGAGACATGGTGAGGTTATAGAGGCTATTCCTGAGATAGAGAAAGAGGAGGAGTGTGAGCCATTGACACTTGAGGAGTTTGAGAAAAGGCATATTGAGAAGGTTTTAAAAGTGGCAAGGGGGAAGTTAACAAAGGCTGCAGAGATTTTAGGTATTCACAGAAATACACTAAGGGAGAAGTTAAAAAAGTATGGGATAAAATTTGAAGAAAATTAATGAAAATTTATATCAAGTTATTTAGTTTTTTTAAAGAGCATTTAGTTTTATTAATTTTAACAATTTTTTTTACGGTTTTGTTTTCACTTGTAAATGGTTTTTCTATTACGATGGTTTCGCCCTTTGTGCGTATAATTTTTGGGGGGGAAACAAGTTCAGAAAGCTCTATTATTAATACATTTTTAAGAGTAGTTGAAAAATTTGTCTTAACCGAAAGCAAAGTTGAGTCTGTGAAGAGGTTGTGTTATATTTTAGTTTTTATATTTGCCCTAAAGGCTCTTTTAGGCTATTTATCGAAATTCTTATCTTTCTTATTTCAGGAGAGAATTTCGCGTGATTTAAGAAATGCGCTTTTTTCAAAATTTCTGAATTTGCCACTAATTTATTTTTCGAAGATAAAAACAGGTGCTCTTGTTTCAAGATTTACTCATGATCTTACTATTGTAAGGTATGCTTTATCAGAGGGTTTAATCCAGTTTTTTAGGGAGTTACTTAACGTTTCAGTTTATTTAGTTATAGCCTTTTGGGCTTCACCGATTCTTACCTTGGTTTCTCTGATCATTTTTCCCTTTGCTTTCCTATTTATACAGATTTCCTCTAAGGTATTAAGGAGAAGAGCAAAGAGAGCGCAAGAGAGGATGGGAGAAATTGGATCAAGGGCGCAAGAAATTCTCTTAAATCTTAAAATAGTTAAGTCATTTGTAAGAAAAAAAGAAGAAATAGAAAAGTTTAAGTCTGAAACCGAGAGATTTTATAAGGCGCATGTTAAATACGAAAGGCTTTCGATTTTAACTCCCCATCTAACTGAGCTTGTAGGTGCTATAATGGCGGCGCTTATGCTTTATATTGGTGGAGTAATGATTTTTAATTATAAGCTTTTAGCTCCAGATAGGTTTTTTATTTTTATTGCTGCAGCGTTATCTATACTTCAGCCTCTAAAGGGATTAACACTTTCATATGCTAATTTACAGCAGGGAATAACAGCCTTAAATAGAACTTTTGATATTTTAAAAGAGAAAGAAGAAAAAAGTGGTAAAGTTTTGTTTAATGGACTAAAAAAAGGTATAGAGTTTAGGAATGTTTCTTTTTACTATGAAAAGGATAGGTGGGTATTAAGGAACATAAATTTAGTTCTTGAAAAAGGTAAGGTGTATGCCTTTGTGGGTCCGTCAGGGGCGGGAAAATCGACTCTTTTATCGCTTTTGCCGAGGTTTTATGACCCCCAGGAGGGAGAGATATTTATAGATGGAGTAAATTTAAGAGAATTTGACCTTGATTCATTGAGATCAAAGATTGGTGTTGTGACTCAGGATGTTTCTCTTTTTTCGGGGACTATTAGAGATAATCTTTTATATGGGAATCCCGATGCTGGGGAAGATGATTTAAAAAGAGCGTTAGAAATGGCTAATCTTTCGGAGTTTGTGGCAAAGTTGCCTAAGGGAATTGATACTGATATAAAAGAGCTTGGGAAGAGTCTTTCAGGTGGTGAAAGGCAGAGGTTATCTATAGCTAGGGTATTTGTTAAAAATCCTGATATTTTAATTCTTGATGAATTCACTTCACAGCTTGATGCTCATTCAGAGCATTTAATAAAGGAAGCTATTTATAACTTATTTAAGGGGAGAACGGCTCTTGTGATAGCTCATAGGTTATCTACTATTTTGAGGGCAGATGAGATAATTTTGATGGATCAAGGGAAAATTTTAGATAGGGGGAAACATGAAGAGCTTCTTAAAAGATCTACCCTTTATTCTAAGTTATATGAATTACAATTTGAAAAAGTTTAGTTTTTTAAATGTCCTAAATTTTCTAAGAAATTTTTTCTCTATTCTTTTATTTTGTAATGTCCTTCATTATCAAATTCTACTATAGGAATACTTTTTCTTTCCTCAAAGAATTCGTATACTTCCTTAAGCCATCATAAAATCTTTTTAAAGATGGGTTTGATTCGGTCATTTTATTTATTAACTCAATACCTTTTTCTTCATCCATCTTACAAGGGAATATGTGAACAGGAATTAATTTGTTATTGGAATATACATCAACTGCAATTATGTAAAGCTCCTTTATATTATCCTCTTCAATAGGTATACATCCGATATTTGTCCGTTTTCTTCAATTACTAATGTTTCTTCGTTTGAATTCTTAAATTTAAATATATTCTTAAATAACCTTA